>NZ_OZ245767.1:4918329-5274158 GCF_965227665.1 Reyranella sp. | reverse complement strand
GGCTCTCTCTACATGATGGGTGCCTACATCGCCTGGACCCTGATCGGCATCACGGATTCGTTCGTGCTGGGCGCGCTGCTCGCGGTGCCGGCGATCTTCCTGCTGGGCGTCGCCGTCGAGATCGTGGTGATCCGCAAACTCTACGCGCGCGATCATCTGACCCAGGTGCTGGCGACCTTCGGCCTGATCCTGTTCTTCAACGAGCTGGTGCGCGCGCTCTGGGGCCCGGCCGGCAAGAGCATCGCGGTGCCCCCCTTCTTGAACCGCACCATCGAGATCCTGCCGGGTGTTCCCTACCCCGCCTACCGCTTCGCCATCATCGTCGTGGGCGCGCTCGTCGCGATCCTGCTGGCCTGGCTGGTGGCGCGCACGCGGCTCGGCATGCTGATCCGCGCCGGCGCCTCCAACCGCCGCATGATCGGCGCGCTGGGCGTCAACATCGAGCTGCTGTTCAGCCTGGTGTTCGGGCTCGGCGCGGTGTTCGCGGGGCTGGCCGGCCTGATGTCCGCGCCCATCGCCTCGGTCCGCATCGGCATGGGCGACGACATCCTGATCCTGGCCCTCGTCATCATCGTCATCGGCGGCATCGGCTCGATCAAGGGCGCCTTCATCGCCGCGATGGTGGTCGGTCAGATCGACATCGTGGGCCGCGCCTTCCTGCCCGACATCCTCAAGACCTTCATGAGTTCCAGCGCCGCCTCGAGCGCCGCGCCTGCGATCTCGCAGGTGCTGGTCTATGTGCTGATGGCCGTGGTGCTGGTGTGGCGCCCGACCGGCCTGTTCGGCCAGCGCACATGATGGTCTCGCACCCTCGCCTCGATGGAGCGCGCCACTCCAGTGGCGCATCTTCACATGAGCGCCACTGGAGTGGCGCGCTCCGATGAGGAACCTCGTCTCCTCACTCCGCACACCGCGCGGGTTCGCGACGGCCCTGATCCTGCTGGTGCTGGCAGTCCTGCCGCTGCTCACCCAGGCATTCGACCAGCGCTATCTCCTGTCGATCGGCACGCGCATCGTCATCTGGTCGATCGCCGCAGTCAGCCTCAACATGATCCTGGGCTATGGCGGGCTCGTGAGCTTCGGCCACGCGATGTTCTTCGGGATCGGCGGCTATGCGGTCGGCATCCTGTCGGCGGAAGGGATTTCCAGCGGCTGGATCCAGTGGCCGGTCGCCCTGCTCGCGGCCACGGCCTGGGCGGTCGTGATCGGCGCGCTGTCGCTCAGGACCCGCGGCCTCTACTTCATCATGATCACGCTCGCCTTCGCGCAGCTCGTCTACTACGTGGGCAGCGGCCTCGAAGCCTATGGCGGCGACGACGGGCTCAACATCAGCCGCAGCCGCTTCCCCGGCCTGATCGACCTGCGCGACAAGGCGAGCTTCTACTGGCTGTGCTTCGCCCTGCTCTGCGCCAGCCTGTGGTTCTGCGGCCGCTACGCCAACTCCCGCTTCGGCCTGGTGATCCGCGGCGCCAAGTCGAACGAGCTGCGCATGACGGCGCTCGGCTTCCCGGTGTTCCGCTACCGGCTGGCGGCCTTCACCATCTCCGGCGCGTTCGGCGGCCTCGCCGGCATCCTGCTCGCCAACGAGGGCGCCTACATCTCGCCCGCCATGATGTCGTGGATGAAGTCGGGCGACCTCATCGTCATCGTCGTGCTGGGCGGCATGGGCACGCTGTTCGGCCCGCTCTACGGCACCATCGCCTTCTTCGTGCTGGAGGAGGCGCTGCCGCCGCTCCTCAACCTCGCCCACAAGGGCTGGGGCGAATACTGGATGATCGTGTTCGGCCCGCTGCTGGTCCTGATCGCGCTCTACGCCCGCGGCGGCATCGACTCGCTGCTGGGACGCCGTCATGACTGAGCCCTTGCTGCGCACAGAGGCTCTGGTGAAGCGCTATGGCGGCCTGCTGGCTACCGACAATGTCTCGATCGACGTCCGGCCGGGCGAGATCCACGCGCTGATCGGCCCGAACGGCGCCGGCAAGACCACCCTGATCCACCAGCTCACCGGCGTCGTCGCTCCCGATTCCGGCGCGATCCACTTCGCCGGCCGCGACGTCACCCGCTTGGCCACCCATGCGCGGGTGCGGCTGGGCCTCGGCCGCTCCTTCCAGATCACCTCGGTGCTGCGCGAGTTCACGGCGCTGGAGAACGTGGCCCTCGCGGTGCAGGGCCATGCCGGCCACTCCTTCCGCTTCCTGGCCGATGCGCGGCGCGACGAAAGCCTGCGCCGCCCCGCCCGCCACCTGCTCGAAGAGGTCGGACTGGGTGAGCGTGCCGGCACCCTGGCCGCGTCCCTCAGCCATGGCGAACAGCGCCAGCTCGAGATCGCCATGGCGCTGGCCGGCGATCCGCGCCTGCTGCTGCTCGACGAGCCGATGGCCGGCATGGGCGTCGAGGAGAGCCAGCGCCTGATCGGCTTCCTGCAGGCGCTGAAGCAGAAGCACGCCATGCTGCTGATCGAGCACGACATGGATGCCGTCTTCCAGCTCGCCGACCGCATCACCGTGCTGGTCTATGGCCGCGCCATCGCCAGCGGTACGCCCGACCAGATCCGCGCGAACAAGGACGTACGCCAGGCCTATCTCGGCGAGGAGATGGCCTGATGCTGAAGGTTCGCGAACTCGACGCTTTCTATGGCCCCAGCCAGGCGCTGTTCGGCATGGAACTGCACGTCGATGCCGGCGAGGTCGTGACCCTGATGGGCCGCAACGGCATGGGCAAGACCACCACCGTGCACACGATCATGGGCCTGATGCCGGCGCGCCGCGGCGCGGTCGAATTCGAGGGCGCCCGGGTCGAGGGCCTGCCTTCCTTCCGCATCGCCCGGCTCGGCCTCGGGCTGGTGCCGGAGGGACGCCAGATCTTCCCCAACCTCTCGGTGCGCGAGAACCTCGTGGCCGCCAGCGCCAACCGCACCGCGCGGCCGAACCCGTGGACCATCGCGCGGGTCTTCGAGTTCTTCCCGCGCCTTGCCGAGCGCCAGCGCAACATGGGCAACCAGCTCTCCGGCGGCGAGCAGCAGATGCTGGCGATCGGCCGCGCCCTGATGACCAACCCCAAGCTGCTGATCCTCGACGAGGCGACCGAAGGGCTGGCGCCGCTGATCCGCCAGGAAATCTGGTCCTGCCTCGGCCGGCTGAAGAGCGAGGGTCAGGCGATCCTCGTCATCGACAAGAACGTGTCGGCGCTCATCCCGCTGGCCGACCGCCACCACATCGTCGAGAAGGGCCGCGTCGTGTGGTCCGGCTCGTCCCAGGCCCTGGCCGGGGACAAGGACCTGCAGCACAGGTATCTTGGCGTCTGATCCTGCGGAGTTGCCGATGCGTCTGCTTGCCGTTGCCTCGTTGCTCTTCCTCGCCGCTGCCGGCCCCGTCGCCGCCCAGGGCTCGGTCAACGTCTACAACTGGTCGGACTACATCGCCGAGGACCAGGTGAAGGACTTCGCCAGGGATACCGGCATCAAGGTCAACTATACGACCTACGACAGCAACGAGATCCTCGACGCCAAGCTGCGGACCGGCAGGTCGGGCTACGACATCGTCGTGCCGACGGCCTCGCCGTTCTTCGTGCGCCAGCTCCAGGCCAACATCTTCCTGCCGCTCGACAAGGCGAAGCTCAAGAACTGGAAGAACCTCGATCCCGAGATCATGACGGCGCTGGCCAAGTACGATCCGGGCAACGCCCATGGCGTGCCGTGGATGTGGGGCACGACGGGCATCGGCTACAACGTCGCCGAGATCAAGAAGCGCCTGCCCGACGCGCCGGTCGATTCGCTGCGCATGATCTTCGATCCGGCGGTCGTCTCGAAGTTCCAGGATTGCGGCGTCATGCTGCTCGACAGCGCCACCGACGTGCTGCCGGCCGCGCTCAAGTATCTCGGCCTCGATCCCGATTCGAAGAATCCGGAGGACCTCACCAAGGCCGCCGACGTGGTGAAGGCGGTGCGGCCGTACGTGCGCAAGTTCCATTCCTCGGAGTACATCAACGCGCTGGCCGGCGGAAACATCTGCCTGGCCTTCGGCTATTCCGGCGACGTCTTCCAGGCGCGCGACCGCGGCGCCAAGGCCGCCAGCAAGGTCGACATCGCGTATTCGATCCCCAAGGAAGGCTCGCAGCTCTGGATCGATGTCGTCGCCATCCCCAAGGACGCGCCCAACCAGGCCAATGCCTATCGCTTCCTCGACTTCATGCTGGAGGCCAAGGTCGCCGCAGCGTCGAGCGAGCTCACGGGCTACGCCAACGGCAACAAGGCGGCCTTCGCGCTGCTGCCCAAGGACATCTCGGAGAACCCGCTGATCTATCCGCCGGCCGACGTGCGCGCCAAGTTCTACACGCTCACCGCCGGCACCGCCGAGCAGGTGCGCGAGCGCACGCGCCTGTGGACCTCGGTCAAGACGGGCCGTTGAATTGAGCCTCACCTCTCGCGATGGCCCGATCGTCCGCATCGAGGGACTGACCAGACGCTTCGGACCGATCGTCGCCGTCGATCGCGTCGATCTGGAGATCGCGCGAGGCGAGCTGTTCGCGCTGCTGGGCGGCTCGGGCTGCGGCAAGACCACCCTGCTGCGCATGCTGGCGGGCTTCGAGGCGCCCGACGAGGGCCGGCTGTTCATCGACGGACAGGACATGACCGACGTGCCGCCCTACCGGCGGCCGGTGAACATGATGTTCCAGTCCTATGCCCTCTTCCCCCACATGGATGTGGCGGCCAACGTCGGATACGGGCTGCGCCGCGACGGCGTGAAGGCCCCCGAGATCGCCGCGAGAGTCGAGGAGATCCTGACGCTCGTGCATCTGCAGGACCATGCGAAGCGCAAGCCCTCGCAGCTCTCCGGCGGCCAGCGCCAGCGGGTGGCGCTGGCGCGGGCGCTGGTGAAGCGGCCCAAGCTCCTGCTGCTGGACGAACCGTTGGCGGCGCTCGACCGCAAGCTGCGCGAGAGCACGCGCTTCGAGATGGTGCGGCTGCAGGAGCAGCTCGGCCTCACCTTCGTCATGGTGACCCACGACCAGGAAGAGGCGATGTCCATGGCGACCCGGCTGGCCGTGATGAATGCCGGCCGCATCGCCCAGATCGGCACGCCGCACGAGGTCTACGAGCATCCGGCCTCGCGATTCGTGGCCGACTTCATCGGCATCGCCAACATCCTCGACTCGCCCGGCGGGGGCTGGATCGCCCTGCGGCCAGAGAAGATCGTTCTGGCGGCCACGCGGCCCGATCTTCCGCACGCCGTCACCGGCCGGATCGTCGATGTCGCCTACGAGGGCGACCGCTCGCTCTATCACGTCGAGACCGACGCCTACGGCATGATGACCGTCGCGACGACCAACACCAGCCGCAACGCGGGCGAAGCCTTTGCTCGCGGCCGGCAGGTCTGGCTGGGCTGGTCGGACGAGTCCGGCCAGAGGCTGGAGGCCTAGAGCGCTAATGGGCGAGATCGAATCGAGCCGAGCATTCCAACACCGACCTCACCCTGAGGAGCATCGCGCAGCGATGCGTCTCGAAGGGTCGGTACGCGCACCTTGCCTGTTGCCCATCCTTCGAGACGCGCCGCTTCACGGCGCTCCTCAGGATGAGGTAAGTGGGTCAATGTGGATGGAAGGACTCTAGGCGATGCGCCTCGTCATCGCCCTGCCGTTCCTGTGGCTCGGTCTCTTCTTCCTGCTGCCCTGCCTCCTGGTGCTGGCCATCTCGCTGGGAACCTACGCGCCCGACTCGGTGCCGCCGGTCGAGCTGGGGCTCAGCTTCAAGAGCTTCGCGCTGCTCTTCTCCGACGATCTCTATCTGGCGGCCTGGCTCTCCTCCCTGCGCATCGCGGCGACGTCGACCCTGGTGGCGCTGCTGCTGGGCTATCCCATGGCCTATGCCATCGCACGCGCCGCGCCCAACCGGCGTCCGCTGCTGCTGATGCTGGTCGTGCTGCCCTTCTGGACCTCGTTCCTGATCCGCATCTATGCCTGGATGGGCCTGCTGGCCGACAACGGCCTGATCGAACAGTTCCTGCGCTGGACCGGCCTCGCCGCCAATCCCGGCACCATCCTCGGTACCGAATGGGCGGTGCATCTCGGCATCGTCTACGCCTACCTGCCCTTCATGGTGCTGCCGCTGTACGCCACCCTCGAGAAGCTCGACCACGGACTGCTCGAAGCGGCGGCCGATCTCGGCGCCAAGCCCTTCATGGCTTTCCTGACCGTCACCCTGCCGCTGTCGCTCCCCGGCATCGTCGCGGGCTGCCTGCTGGTGTTCATCCCGGCAGTCGGCGAGTTCGTGATCCCCGACCTGCTGGGCGGCACCGAGACGCTGATGATCGGCAAGGTCCTGTGGGACGAATTCTTCACCAACGGCGACTGGCCGCTCGCCTCGGCCGTCGCGGTCTGCCTGCTGGTGCTGCTGGGCGGACCGATCGCGCTGTTCCAGCGCAACCAGGCGCGCAGCCTGGAGCGGCGCCCATGAAGCCCTTCGCATGAGGAGCCGAGCCCGCTTCGCCTTCGGCATGCTGGCCTTCGGCTATGCCTTTCTCTACCTGCCGATCGGGCTGGTCATCGTCTATTCGTTCAACGAATCGCGCCTCGTCACCGTCTGGTCGGGCTTTTCCCTGAAATGGTGGCACGCGCTGTTGAGCAACGAGGCGATGCTGCAGGCCGCGTGGCTGTCGCTGCGCATCGCCCTGGTGAGCGCGACCGGCGCGGCGCTGCTCGGGCTCGCGGCCGGCTACGCGCTGGCCCGCGCCCCGCGCTTTCCCGGCCGCACCCTGTTCGGCAGCCTCGTGGTGGCCCCCATGGTGATGCCGGAAGTCGTCATGGGCATCTCGATGCTGCTGCTGTTCGTCGGCTCGGAGAGGCTGTTCGGTGGCCCGGACCGCGGTTTCCTGACCATCGCCATCGCCCACGCCACCTTTTCGATCGCCTTCGTTGCCATCGTCGTGCAGTCCCGCCTCGCCGACTTCGACCGCGCATTGGAAGAAGCCGCAATGGATCTCGGCGCCACGCCGTGGGTGACCTTCCGCACCATCACCCTGCCGCTGATCGCGCCGGCCGTCGGCTCGGGCTGGCTGCTCGCCTTCACCCTGTCGTTGGACGATCTGATCCTCACGCAGTTCGTGGCCGGCGCACAGTCGCAGACCTTGCCGATGCGCGTCTATTCCAGCGTGCGACTGGGCGTCGATCCCCAGATCAACGTGCTGGCGACGCTCGTCGTCTCGGTCGCGGCCTGTGCCCTGATCATGTCGGGATGGCTGACGCGGCGGAAAGTTTGAGTTAAGAAATCCTCCTAAGGGAGGAAAAAATGCTTCGTTCCGGAACGTCCAAGGCGTCACGCCGTACTGTGCTGAAGGGGGCCGGGATGGCCACTGTCGGTGCATCGTTGGGGGCTTCTTTGCCGGTGGGCGGCGCGGCTCGGGCGCAGGGCGCGCCGGCGGCCGCCAAGGGACCGAAGCTGCTCGAGATGGACGGCAAGGCCAAGCTGGCAGTTCTGGGCGACAAGCCGCTCGTCGCCGAGACCCAAGCCGAGCTGCTCGACGACAACGTCACGCCGACCGACAAGCTCTTCATCCGCAACAATGGACAGGTGCCCGATGTCACGGGCGACCCCAAGGCGTGGAAGGTCAAGATCGACGGCGAGGTCAACACGCCGATGGAGATCACGGTCGGCGACCTGATGACCAAGTTTCCCGCCGTCACCTACCAGCTGATGCTGGAATGCGGCGGCAACGGCCGCTCCTTCTTCACGCCGGAAGCGCGCGGCAACCAGTGGACCAACGGCGGCGCGGGCTGCCCGATGTGGACCGGCGTGCGCCTGGCCGATGTGCTGAAGGCCGCCGGCCTGAAGCCCTCCGCCGTCTATACCGGCGCCTATGGCGCCGACCCGACCCTGGCCGGCGAGACCAACAAGCCGACCATCTCGCGCGGTGTGCCGATCGCCAAGGCGATGGAGGAACACTCGCTGATCGCCTTCAAGCTGAACGGCCAGGACCTGCCGCTGATCCACGGCGCGCCGGTGCGACTCGTCATCCCGGGCTGGCCCGCTTCGGCGTCGACCAAGTGGCTGAACCGCATCTGGATCCGCGACAAGGAGCATGACGGTCCCGGCATGGGCGGCTTCTCCTACCGGGTGCCGAAGACGCCGATCGTTCCCGGCAGCAAGGGCAACGACAAGGACATGGCGATCCTGGAATCGATGCCGGTCCGCTCGATCATCACCTTCCCGGCCGACGGGGCGCGCCTCACCTCGCGCAAGCTCGACCTGCGCGGCCATGCCTGGGCCGGCGACTTCGACATCAAGACAGTCGACATCTCGACCGACTACGGCGTCACCTGGAAGCCCGCGAAGGTCGACGCCCCCGCCAACAAGTATGCCTGGCAGAACTTCACCGCCTCGATCGAGCTTCCGACCGCGGGCTACTACGAAGTCTGGGTCAAGGCGACCGACAGCAAGGGTGTCACCCAGCCCTTCCAGGCCGCCAACTGGAACCCGCAGGGCTACGGGGCCAATCCGGTCAACCGCATCCGCGTGCTCGTCGAATCTTGACCCGCCTCAACGTGATACACGCCGCCGTCCTCGGCCTCACGGCGACGTTCGTCCTGCTCGCCTTCGATCGCGCCGGCGAGCTGCACAGGGACAAGTATGTCTACGCACCACCGGCGCCCAAGGCGGCGGCGGCGCCGCCGGTCGTCGATCCCGACAAGGGCAAGCCGCCGCCGCACAACGACACGGTCGAGGACCTGCCCGAGGGCAAGAACCGTGAGCTGACGTTCTATACGTGCACGGCCTGCCACGGCGTCGCGCTGATCAAGGCCCAGGGGCTCACGCGCGACCTCTGGGACTCGACCATCGACCTGATGCTGGAGAAGCATCGCATGCCACCGATCAAGGCCGAGGAGCGCGCGGAAATCCTCGACTATCTCGCCGAGAGTTTCCCGCCGCGCCGCAAGGGCCGAGGCAGCGACAATCCGTTCCTGAAATGAGGCGGGCGAAGGCTAGGCCGTCGCCTTCGCCCACTTCTCCGACCAGACGTGCAGCGGCAGGAACAGCCGCAGCAGCTCGTTGCCCAGCGCCGTGAGCCGGTAGCCCACCGCCTCGTCGAGCTCGACCAGCTTGGCCTCGCGCAGCTCGGCCAGCCGCGTGTTCACGATGGTCGGGCTGGCGCCGATCAGGTCCTGCAGCTCGCGGAAGCGCCTGGGCTCCTCGCGCAGTTCCCAGACGATGCGCAGGGTCCAGCGCCGGCCCAGCAGGTCGAGCAACGCCATGATCGGGCGACCGGTCGTCGAGCCGCGCACCCTCTTCACCATCTATTACACTCCGTTACTACATTTTCTGTAGCGATTCGGCTCACCCATTGCTACGGAATCTGTAGCACACCAAGTGGAGACCCGCCATGCCCCGCATCGCTCCCGCCGACGCGCCTTACCCGCCCGAGATCGCAGCCGCCCTGGCCCGCACCATGCCCCCGGGCGTGGCGCCGCTGGTCCTGTTCCGGACGATGGCGCGCAACCCGCGCGTCTTCGGGAAGATGTTCGCCGGCGGCCTGCTCGACAAGGGCGCCCTCTCGCTGCGACAGCGCGAGGTCGTGATCGATCGCACGACGGCGCGGCTGGGCGCCGAATACGAATGGGGCGTCCATATCGCCTTCTTCGCGGAGAAGGTCGGCTTCGATGCGGAGAAGATTGCCGCCACGGTCCACGGGTCGGCCGGTGCACCCTGCTGGTCTGCCGACGAACAGGCCCTGCTGGCCGCCGTCGACGATCTGGTCGACCGCCGCACGATCGGCGACGAAACCTGGGCCCGGCTCGCCGCCCATTTCGACGAGGCCCAGATCCTCGAAGCGATCGCGCTGGCGGGCTACTACCACACGATCAGCTTCCTCTGCCGCGCCCTGGAGCTGCCGCTCGAAGCCTACGGCGCGCGCTTTCCGGCACCGCCTCTGTTAGGCTGAGTACGCCATGACGCCCGCCCGCCCCTCATGATCGACAAGCTGGAGTTTCTTCTGGCGCTGGCGCGGGAGCGAAATTTCGGCAAAGCCGCGGAGATCTGCGGGGTCACGCAACCGACCTTCTCGGCCGGCATCAAGCACCTGGAAGAAATGCTGGGCGTGATGCTGGTGCAGCGCTCCTCGCGGTTCCTGGGCTTCACCGCCGAAGGCGACCGTGTGCTCGAATGGGCCCGCACCATTGTTGCCGACACGCGCGCCATGCGACAGGAGGTCAAGGCGCTGCGCAAAGGCCTGACCGGCCGCCTGCGGATCGCCGCCATCCCGACGGCGCTCGCCATGGTGTCGGCCCTGACGACGCCTTTTCGCGCCAAGCACCCCAACGTGCAGTTCACCGTCCTGTCGCGGACCTCGACCCAGATTCTTTCGATGCTGGAAAATCTCGAAGTCGATGCCGGCCTGACCTATATCGACAACGAACCGCTGGGGCGCCTGCGCGCCGTGCCGCTCTATCTCGAGCAGTATCGGCTGCTCACGTCGGAGAACAGCCCGCTCGGCAATCGCGCGCGCGTGACATGGGCCGAAGTCGGCCGCATCCCGCTCTGCCTGCTGACGCCCGACATGCAGAACCGGCGCATCATCGACCAGCTCCTGGGCGCGGTCGGCGAACGATCCGATCCGACACTCGAATCCAATTCGATGATCGTGCTGTTTTCGCATGTGCGCACCGGCCGCTGGGCCAGCGTGATGCCGGAGAAGCTGGCCGATACGCTGGGACTGACCGAACATCTGCGATCGATCCCCATTGTCGAGCCCGAAGCGGTACACGGGATCGGCCTCGTGGTACCGCCACGCGAGCCCATGACGCCGTTGGCCGCGGCCCTGGTCTCCGAAGCCGAACACCTGGCGAAATCGCTGGCGTGAGGTCCACGCGATAGAGGGTCTCTATCGCCTCATGGGTCTGCTTTGTTGAAGCGACGCGCCCGACGGCAGATCATGCGCCGGAACGGGAGCGAAACGATGCCAGTGGCCTGGAATGAGCCGCAAGCCGCAGAAATCGTCCGGCGCCATGCCGGCCAGGAAGGTGCCTTGTTGCCGATCCTGCACGATCTGCAGGCGGCCTTCCGCTGCATTCCGCCGCCCGCGGTGCCCTTCGTTGCCCACGCGCTCAATCTCACGCGCGCCGAGGTGCATGGCGTCGTCACCTTCTATCATGATTTCCGCGAAGCGCCGGCCGGCCGCCTGGTGCTCAAGCTCTGCCGGGCGGAGGCCTGCCAGGCAATGGATGGCGAGCGCATCGCACGCCGGATCCTCGACCGCTTCGGCCTCGAGTGGGGCGCCACGACGCCGGATGGTCGGCTGACCGTCGAGGCAGTCTACTGTCTCGGCCTGTGCGCCTGCGCGCCCGCCGCCCTGCTCGACGAGGTGCCGATCGGACGCCTGAACGAGGCCTCGCCGGACGAGCTGGCGGACGAGATCGGCGCATGACGCTCAGGATCTTCGTGCCGCGCGACGCCGCGGCCCGCGCGGTCGGTGCCGATCGCGTGGCGACGGCCATCGCCGCCGAAGCGCGGCGGCTCGATCTCCCTATCGAGCTGGTGCGCACGGGCTCGCGCGGCCTGTTCTGGCTCGAACCGATGGTGGAGTTGGAAGCCCAGGAGGGGCGTCTTGCCTTCGGGCCCGTGGCGCCGGCCGACGTGCCGGGCCTTCTCGCGCTTGGCCTGGAGGCAGCGAAAGCCCACCCGCTCTGCATCGGCCGGCCTGACGACATCCCCTTCCTGAAGCGCCAGACGCGCATCACCTTTGCGCGCTGCGGTGTCATCGACCCACTGTCGCTGGCCGATTATCGCGCCCAGGGCGGCTATCGCGGCCTCGCCCGCGCCCTCTCCCTCGGGCCTGCCCGCACGATCGAGGAAGTGATCCGGTCGGGCCTGCGCGGCCGCGGCGGCGCAGGCTTTCCGACCGGCATCAAGTGGCGGACGGTCGCCGAGACCGGCTCGGACGGCCGGTACATCGTCTGCAACGCCGACGAGGGCGATTCGGGAACCTACGCCGACCGCATGCTCATGGAAGGCGATCCGTTCGCGGTGATCGAAGGCATGACGATCGCGGGCTTCGCCGTCGGCGCTGCCAAGGGCTACGTCTACATTCGCTCGGAATACCCCGATGCCATTCGCATCATGAGGGAGGCGCTCGACATCGCCCGGACGAGCGGCTGTCTTGGTCCCGACGCCGCCGGAAGTGGAATTGCCTTCGAGATCGAGATCAGGGTGGGCGCCGGCGCCTATGTCTGCGGCGAGGAGACGTCGCTTCTCGAAAGCCTCGAGGGAAGACGCGGCCAGGTCCGCGCCAAGCCGCCTGTTCCGGCCCACACGGGCCTGTTCGGCCGCCCGACGGTGATCAACAATCTCCTCACCCTGGCCTGCGTGCCAGCCATTCTGGCCGATGGTGCCGAGCGATACGCCACGCTCGGCAGCGGCCGGTCGCGCGGCACCATGCCGATCCAGCTCGCCGGCAATGTCCGGCATGGCGGCCTGTTCGAGACGGCCTTCGGCCTTACCCTGGGCGAAATCGTCGACGATATCGGCGGCGGTACGGCCAATGGCCGGCCGGTGCGGGCCGTCCAGGTCGGCGGCCCGCTCGGCGCCTATTTCCCGCGCGCGCTGTTCGATACGAAGTTCGACTACGAGGCCTTCGCGGCCCGCGACGGCCTGCTTGGCCACGGCGGCATCGTGGTGTTCGACGATCGTGTCGACATGGCCCGACAGGCGCGGTTTGCGCTCGACTTCTGCGCCCTCGAATCCTGCGGCAAGTGCACGCCCTGCCGCATCGGCTCGGTACGCGGCACCGAAACCATGGACCGGATCCTGCGGGGCGAGCGCGTCGCGGCCAACCTCGCCCTGATCGAGGACCTCTGCCAGACGCTCAAGTTCGGCTCGCTCTGCGCGCTCGGAAGCTTCACGCCCTACCCGGTGATGAGCGCGATCCGGCATTTCCCCGAAGACTTCGATCGTGCGCGCTTCGTCGCCGCGGCGGACTAGAGGACAGGCTCATGTCGTTCGTTCACGAGATCGACCATGGCACGCCCGCCAGCCCCACAGCCGCCACGGTCAAACTCACCATCGACGGCCACGAGGTCACGGTGTCGGCCGGCACCTCGATCATGCGGGCCGCCGTCGAGGCCGGCATCCAGGTGCCCAAGCTCTGCGCCACCGATTCGCTCGAGGCGTTCGGCTCGTGCCGGCTGTGCTTGGTCGAGATCCAAGGCCGCAACGGAACGCCCGCCTCCTGCACGACGCCGGTCGCGCCCGGCATGGTGGTGTCGACCCAGACCGAGCGGCTGAAGCAGGTCCGCAAGGGCGTGATGGAACTCTACATCTCCGATCATCCGCTCGACTGCCTGACCTGCGCCGCCAACGGCGACTGCGAGCTGCAGGACATGGCGGGTGCCGTCGGCCTGCGCGAGGTCCGCTACGGATATCAGGGCGAGAACCATCTCGCCCAGGAGAAGGACGAGTCCAACCCCTATTTCACCTTCGATCCCTCCAAGTGCATCGTCTGCTCGCGCTGCGTGCGCGCCTGCGAGGAAGTACAGGGAACCTTCGCGCTCACCATCCAGGGGCGCGGCTTCGAATCCAAAGTCTCGGCCGGCATGGCCGAGAGCTTCATCGCCTCGGAATGCGTCTCGTGCGGCGCCTGCGTGCAGGCCTGCCCGACCGCCACGCTGATCGAGAAGTCGGTGATCGAGATCGGCCAGCCGGAACACTCAGTGACGACGACCTGCGCCTATTGCGGCGTCGGCTGCAACTTCAAGGCGGAGATGCGCGGCGAGGAGCTGGTTCGCATGGTGCCGGCCAAGGACGGCAAGGCCAATCACGGCCATTCCTGCGTCAAGGGCCGGTTCGCCTGGGGGTATGCCCATCATCGCGAGCGCATCCTGAAGCCGATGGTCCGCGAGACCATCGACCAGCCCTGGCGGGAGGTGAGCTGGGATGAGGCCATCGATCGTGTCGCTTCCGAGTTCAGGCGGCTGCAGGCGGCGCACGGCAAGCGCGCCATCGGCGGCATCACCTCGTCGCGCTGCACCAACGAGGAGACCTACCTGGTCCAGAAGCTGGTGCGCGGCGGATTTGGCAACAACAACGTCGACACCTGCGCGCGGGTCTGCCACTCGCCGACCGGCTACGGGCTGAAGGCGACCTTCGGCACATCGGCCGGCACCCAGGATTTCGATTCGGTCGAACAGGCCGACATCGTGCTGGTGATCGGCGCCAACCCCACCGACGCCCATCCGGTCTTTGCCTCTCGGCTCAAGAAACGCCTGCGCCAGGGCGCGAAGCTGATCGTGATCGACCCGCGCCGCATCGATCTGGTGCGCACGCCGCACGTCGAGGCCGCCTTCCATCTGGCGCTGCGGCCCGGCACCAACGCCGCGATCCTCAACGCCCTCGCCCATACGATCGTCACCGAAGGCCTGGTCGACGAGGCCTTCGTCCGGGAGCGCTGCGATCTCTCGACCTTCGAGGACTGGGCGGCCTTCGTTGCCGAGCCGCGCAACAGTCCGGAGACGGTCGGACCGCTCGTCGGGGTTCCGCCCGAGACGATCCGGGCCGCCGCCCGCCTCTATGCCACCGGCAGCAACGGAGCGATCTACTACGGGCTGGGCGTCACCGAGCACAGCCAGGGTTCGACCGTGGTGATGGCGATCGCCAACCTGGCGATGGCCACCGGCAACATCGGCCGGCCCGGCGTCGGCGTGAATCCCCTGCGCGGGCAGAACAACGTCCAGGGCTCGTGTGACATGGGCTCCTTCCCACATGAATTTTCGGGCTACCGCCATGTCTCCGACGACGGCGTGCGCGGCACCTTCGAGGCGCTATGGGGCCGGCCGCTCGATGCCGAGCCGGGCCTGCGCATCGGCAACATGCTGGATGCGGCACTCGAAGGCAGCTTCAAGGGCCTCTACGTCCAGGGCGAGGACATCCTGCAGTCCGATCCCGACACGCACCACGTGGCCGAGGCGCTGGCCGCCATGGAATGCGTCGTCGTGCAGGACCTGTTCCTTAACGAGACCGCGGCCTACGCCCACGTCTTCCTACCCGGCTCGACCTTCCTCGAGAAGGACGGCACCTTCACCAATGCCGAGCGGCGCATCAACCGGGTGCGCAAGGTCATGACGCCCAAGAACGGCCTGGCCGACTGGGAGATCACGCTGGCGATCGCAAAGGCGATGGGCTTCGACATGCACTACGACCATCCCTCGCAGGTGATGGACGAGATCGCGCGTACCACGCCCACCTTCGCCGGCGTCTCCTACGAATTGCTCGACCGCGAGGGCTCAATCCAGTGGCCCTGCAACGAGCGCGCGCCCACCGGCACGCCGGTGATGCATGCCGACGGCTTCGTGCGCGGCAAGGGGTGCTTCATCGTCACCGAATACGTGCCGACCGACGAGAAGGTCGGCCCGCGCTTTCCGCTATTGCTGACGACCGGCCGCATCCTCTCGCAGTACAATGTCGGCGCCCAGACGCGGCGCACGGCCAACATCGTGTGGCACGACGAGGACGTGCTGGAAATCCACCCGCACGATGCCGAGGACCGGGGCGTGCGCGACGGCGACTGGGTGAGGCTCGACAGCCGCGCCGGCGGCACGACACTGCGGGCCCGCGTCACCGACCGCGTGGCACCGGGCGTCGTCTACACGACCTTCCATCACCCCGGCACGCAGGCCAACGTCGTCACCACCGACAATTCGGACTGGGCGACCAACTGCCCCGAGTACAAGGTGACCGCGGTCCAGGTCGCGCCGTCGAACGGCCCGAGCGACTGGCAGCGCACCTACGATGCCCAGGCTCTCGCCCACCGGCGCATCGCGGCCGCACCAGCGGCGGAATAGAAGCGATGGAAGCCACCAAGCTGGTGCGCATGGCCAACCAGATCGGCCAGTTCTTCGCCTCGCAGCGCGGCGCCGACCCGGCCATCGCCATCGCCGATCATTTGCGCAAGTTCTGGGAGCCGCGCATGCGGGCAGCCATCGTGGCGCACCTGGAGGCGGGCGGCGCTGGGCTCGAGGCGCCGGCGCGCGAGGCGGTCGCGCGTCTCAAGGCCGAGGCGTCCGGCCCTACCTCCTGAACAGGCGCTCCAGGCCCAGGATCAGCAGACCGAAGCACAGCCCCCAGAAGGCCGAACCGACGCCCATCAAGGTGACGCCCGAAACGGTGACGGCCAAGGTGCCCGTCGCCGCGAGACGGTCCTGCTCGCCGACCAGCGCGATGCCCAGAGCGCCCGCCGTCGAGCCCAGCAGCGCGGTGCCCGCAACCGTCGCAAGCAGCGCCGGCGGCAGGGCGCCGAACAGACCGACCAGCGAGGCGCCGAACAGGGCGATCAGGACCCAGAACAGAGCGTAGAACGGCCCCGCCTTCCAGCGCTGCGCCGGATCGGGATGGGCGTCGGGGCCCGTGCACAGGGCGGCCGAGATGGCGGCGAGGTTCGACGTGTGGGCGCCGAGGAACGCCGTGCCGAGCGATGCGGCTCCCGTGACCGCGAGGATGGGCTGCGTCGGCGGCTGGTAGCCCGAGCCGCGCAGCACCGCGAATCCCGGCAGGTTCTGCGACGCCATCGTGACCAGATAGAGCGGCACACCGAGACCGACGAGCGTGGCCACGTCCCACGCGGGCGCGGTAACGACCAAAGTCGAGAGGCCGAGCGACGGCAATGGCTTCACGAGGCCGAGCGACCAGGCGAGCAGCGCGCCGCCGACCAGCACGATCAGCGAGGCGAGAGCCGGAAAGAAGACGCGCGCCACCAAGAACAGGGCGATCAACGGCAGCACCAGCAACGGCGCGCTGGGCACATGCTCGACCATCGCCATGACGAGGCGCAGCAGAATGCCGGCCAGCATGGCCGCGGCGATACTTGGTGGAATCTTCCCGATCAGCCGGCCGAGCGGCTTCACCGCCGCGGTCAGCAGGATCAGAAGCGCGGCCAGCACGAATGCGCCGACCGCCGCCGCGAAGCTCGGCACGCCGGAGGTCGAGGCGATCAGCGCCGCGCCCGGCGTCGACCAGGCGGTGATGATCGGCATGCGGTAGCGGACGCTGAGCAGCAGCGCGCTGGCCGCCGTGGCGAGGCCGAGCCCGGAAACCCAGGAACTCGCCTGGTCCGGCGTCGCTCCCACCGCCTGGGCCGCCGCCAGCACCACGGGCAGAGTTCCGCCCACGCCCGCGATCGTCGCGACCAGGGCTGCGGCCGCGACGGAGACGAGACCACCGAATTTCAAGGGCGCACGCTTGCCGAGGTCGACCGCGGTGTCATCCCGAGCGAAGCGAGGGACCTTTCGCGACAGCGATCAAAGGTCCCTCGCCTGCGGCTCGGGATGACAAACTTCGTCGAAAAATCGCCGTGCGCCATCTCACGCATTCGCGCGCTCGACCATTGCCTGCAACAGGATCTGGGCGCCGGCGCCGACGTCGCTCTTGCTCGCGTCCTCGATCTCGTTGTGGCTGACGCCGTCCTTGCAGGGCACGAACACCATCGCCGTCGGGGCGACCCGGCTGACATAGCAGGCGTCGTGGCCCGCCCCGCTCACGATGTCCATGTGCGGATAGCCCGCCTGCTCGGCGCCGCGACGCACCGCATCGACCAGCTCCTTGGCGAAGGGCGACGGCGGGAAGTACCAGATCTGCTCGATCTTCACCTCGAGCCGGTGGCGCTTGGCGATATCGGCCACAGCGGCGCGCATCTCGGTATCCATCTTCGTCAGCTCGCCGTCATCGGGATGGCGGAAGTCGACCGTCATGAAGACTCGGCCCGGAATCGTGTTGCGCGCCTGCGGCTGGCTCTCGACCACGCCGATGGTCGAACGGCCGTTGGGCCTGTTGCCGATGCGGCGGCACTCCACGATCAGCTCGGCGGCACCCACCAGCGCATCGCGACGGCCTTCCATCGGCGTCGTGCCGGCATGGCTCTCCATGCCCGTCCAGTTGATCTCGTACCAGCGCTGGCCCTGCGCACCCGTCACGACGCCGATCGTCTTCTTCTCGCGCTCCAGGATCGGACCCTGCTCGATATGCGCCTCGAAGAAGGCGCCGACCGGCCGGCCGCCGACCGGTTCCTTGCCGTCGTAGCCGATCTGCTTCAGCGCCTCCCCGAAGCTCACGCCGTCGCGATCCTTGATCGACAGCGCGTGGTCCAGCGTGAAGGCGCCGCCGAACACACCCGACGCCACCATCGCCGGCGCGAAGCGGCAGCCTTCCTCGTTGGTCCACACCGCGACTTCGATCGGCGCCTCGGTGACGTAGTTCGAGTCGTGCAGCACGCGCAGCACTTCGAGCCCCGCCATCACGCCATAGGCGCCGTCGAACTTGCCGCCGGTCGGCTGGGTGTCGAGATGCGAGCCCGTCATGATCGGCGGCCTGGCCGGATCGCGGCCCTCGCGGCGCGCGAAGACGTTGCCCAGCTGGTCGACCTTGATCGTGCAGCCCGCCTCCTTCGCCCAGCGCACGAACAGATCGCGTCCCTGCCGGTCGAGATCGGTGAGCGCGATGCGGCAGACGCCACCCTTCTCCGTCCCGCCGATCTGGCCCAACTCCATCAGGCTCGACCACAGTCGGTCATGGTCTATGCGGAGATTGGGGCGGTCGCTGGCGGTCATTGGCTGTGGACTCCGGATCGGAACAAGTCGCGACCATAGCAAATGCCAGCCAGCGAAACGAAGTGCTTGAGCGTGCCTGCGTCGTCTTGCATGGGTGACGTCCAGGAGGAATTTCATCGCATGCTTCCGCTGTCCGATACGCTCGTTCTCGACCTGACGCAGGTCATCGCCGGTCCCACGGCCGGTCAGATGCTGGGCGACATGGGCGCCGACGTGATCAAGGTCGAGCCGCTCAACGGCGAGCATTTCCGTCCGCATTTTGGCGGCGCCTGGGTGCCGTCGATGAACCGCAACAAGCGCGGCCTGGCGATCGACCTGCGCAGCGAGGGCGGCAAGGACGTTCTGATGCGACTGGTGAAGAAGGCCGACGTGTTCATGGAAGCCTTCACGCCGGGCGTGATCGACAAGCTGGGCTTCGGTTGGGATGTCGTCTCGAAGGTCAATCCGCAGACCATCTATGCCTCGATCTCCGGCTACGGCCAGACCGGCCCCTACTCGCCGCGCGCCGGCTACGATCCCTGCATCCAGGCCGAGATCGGCCTGATGGACGCGACCGGTCCCTACCAGGGCGAGATGTGCCGCGTCGGCACGGCGCCGATCGATTATTCGACCGGTCTCGCCTGCGCCGGCGGCATCGCCTTCGCGCTGCTGCAGCGGATCAAGACCGGCAAGGGCCAGCGCCTCGACCTGTCGCTGTTCGATGTCGGCATGCACATGATGAGCCACTGGATCACCAACCATGGCCTCACCGGCGAGAATCCGGAGCGCATGGGCACCTCGAACACGATCCTCTGCCCGCTGCGCGTCTTCCCGACCAAGACCCAACCGGTGTTCGTGGCCGGCACCAACGATGCCTTCTGGCGCCTGCTCTGCACCGCGCTTGGCAAGAAGGACTGGCTCGACGACGAGCGCTTCAAGACCAATGCCGGCCGCGTCGCCCATCGCGCGCTCCTCGAAGGGATGATCGAGGACTATTTCCTGCAGTACACGGCCGACGAGCTGCTCGAAAAGCTGATCCCTGCCGGCATGCCCTGCTCCGCCGCCTACAAGGTGAGCGACGTGATGGCCAGCGACCATGCCAAGGCGCGCGGCAGCGTGCTGGAGATCGACTATCCCGGCATCGGCCCGGTGAAGTCGGCGGCCAATCCGATCAAGCTCTCCGCCGCGCCGGTCGAGACGCGGCAGAAGTCGCCCGGCATCGGCGAACACACGGTCGAGATCATGCGCGAGGTGGGCTATAGCGATGACGAGATCGCTGCGCTTAAGTCGGCGAAGGCCATCGCGACCAGTTGAGGTCCCATCGTGAAGATCGTCTATTCCGAGAAGCACGCCCAACACGACCCGCAGCACTTCGTGGTGCGAGGCACCAAGCTGCGCAGCGCCGAGCAGCCCGAACGCGCGACCCGCCTGCTGGCCGCCGCCACCGAAGCCGGCCACACCATCGTGTCGCCGGGGTCATACGGTCCGGCGCCGGCGGCCACCGTGCATACGGCGGAATACCTCGACTTCCTGCAGATCGCCGCGCGCGAATGGGCGAAGCTGCCGGGTGCGGGTCCGGAGGTGGTGCCCAACGTCCATCCGGCGCGCGCCCATGCCTCCTACCCGAAGGCACTGGCCGGCCGCGCTGGGTGGCATCAGGTCGACACCGGCTGCCCCATCGGCCCGCACACCTGGGACGCGGCCCTCGCCGCCACCGAGGTCGCGGCCACGGTCGCCGACATGGTGCTGGCGGGCGAGGACCATGCCTACGCGCTCTGCCGGCCGCCCGGCCATCACGCCTATGCCGACATGGCCGGTGGTTTCTGCTTCCTGAACAACACCGCCGTGGCCGCGCAGAGACTGCGGGGCAAGCACGAGCGCGTGGCGATCCTCGATGTCGACGTGCATCACGGAAATGGCACCCAAGGGATCTTCTACGAGCGCGACGACGTGCTCACCGTCTCGATCCACGCCGATCCCGACCATTACTACCCCTTCTTCTGGGGCCACGCGCACGAGAGCGGTGCCGGCAAGGGCGAGGGCTTCAACCTCAACCTGCCCCTGCCGCTGGGCTCGCCCGACGCGCCGTGGCTCGAAGCCGGCGACAAGGCCCTCGCACGCATCCGCGACTTCCAGCCCACTGCGCTGGTCGTGGCGCTGGGTCTCGACGCCAGCGAAAGCGATCCGCTGCAGGGCCTCAAGGTCACTGGCGCCGGCTTCCATGCCATGGCCGAGAAGATCGCACGGCTTGGTCTTCCGACCGTGCTGGTCCAGGAAGGCGGCTATCTCGGCGACGATCTCGGCCGCAACCTGGTCCAGTTCCTGGCGGGCTTCGAGAAGGGACGCGGCGCCTAGCGGTTCACTCAGTCGCCGCCATTCCCGCCGACGACATAGACGGTGAGCTTCTCGGGCAACTTGTCGTGGGCGACCTCGATGGTGCGGCGGTCGGGCCAGATGAAGACCGCGTCCTGGTCGGCCATCAGTTCCTCGAAGCGCGCGACCTGACCGCGCCCCCAGTAGTGCATCGGCAGCACGATGCGCGGCTGGATCTGGCGGACGACCTCGACCATCACCGGCAGGCCGACCGTGTAGGCTCCGTCGATCGGCACCATCAGCACGTCGATGCGGCCCAGTTCGTCGAGATGATCCCGGGTCAGCCGGTGATGCAGATGGCCGAGATGGGCGATGCAGAGATCGCCGATGGTGAAGGTGAAGATCGAGTTGCCGTTGATGCGCGCCGAACCGCCGCCCCAGTCGCGCGCATTGGTCGGCAGGTTCGCGACCTTGAGGTCCTTCAGGGAAACGTCATGGCGCGCCTCGGTCTGACCGGCCTCATCCGGCCAGCCGCGCAGCACATAGGTGATCCCGTCCTCGGGCGTGTCGGTGTAGTGCGTGGAATGCGCATTGTTCATCGTCACGATGTCGGGCTTGCGGCCGAAGCCGTTCAGCCCGTTGTAGTCGGTGATGGCGCGCACACCCTGCGGCGTGTCGATCTCGAAGCTGGCATGGCCGAGGAAGGTGATGATGGCGCGGCTCGCCGTGTCGGCCGCCAGTTGCGCCCCGTCCAGCGAGGCCATCTGGACGCCCCGCCCCTGCAAGGTCGGACCGAGTTCAACCAGGTTCTTGGAACAGCGGGCCAGTGCCGGGCCGGCCAGCAGGGCGAAGGCGGTGGCGCATAGGGCGACGAGGGACAGACGAAGAGTCATGGAGCCTCCGGGTCAGGACGGCAGCTTCTCCCCGGATGCACTCGATATGCCAGTCCTTAGTCCCGTTGACTCACGATTGTGAAGCAACTAGAACAAAACACGAACATTTAACCCACAGCCCATCCACCAGACCGACGAGGGGGCGATGCCGGTCATTTCCCCGAGTGCCTTTGCTCCTCCCGCTTCCGGAGCCGCCAACGACAGGGGCGTTCCGCTGCCTGCCTCCTT
Source organism: Reyranella sp. (assembly GCF_965227665.1). Taxonomy (GTDB): domain Bacteria; phylum Pseudomonadota; class Alphaproteobacteria; order Reyranellales; family Reyranellaceae; genus Reyranella. The sequence goes on along the minus strand of NZ_OZ245767.1, from coordinate 5,252,169 downwards.
GCGGGAAAAGGTGCGCCGACTGGAAAGGTCCAACAGTGTCCGGCGCAGCGGCCGGGCCGCCTCGGTTCAGCTCGGGATCCCTGCCATCGACGCCCTGCTGCCGGAGGGCGGGCTGCTGACGGGGGCCCTGCACGAGATCGAGGCGGGGCCTGCCCCCTCCGGCCGGGTGGCGTCCCATGACGGTGCCGCGCTCGGCTTCGCCGCCCATCTGCTCGGTCGCTTCGGTCCGGGCACGATCCTGTGGTGCCGCCGCCCTACCGGCACGTTCGACGCAGCGCCCTATGCGCCCGCCTTGTCGGCATGGTTCGACCCGGCGCGCCTGCTGATGGTCACGGCAAAGCGCGACGAGGATCTCTTCTGGGCGATGGAAGAAGGGCTGCGCTGCCCCGGCATCTCGGCCGTCGTGGGCGAGACGCGGGCGGCCGATCCCACGGCCGGCCGCCGCCTGTCGCTCGCCGCCGAGAAGAACGGCGTCCCCGCCCTGCTGCTGCGCGCCCACCCCGCGCCGCCGCAAAGCGTATGCGCCACCCGGTGGCGGATCGCCTCTGCTCCCTCCTGCTCGACGCCGGGCCTCAAGGATGTCGGCGCCCCGCGCTGGCACCTCGAACTCAAGCGCAACCGCTTTGGCACGCCGTCCGCCGCGGAAACACCATCCTGGCTCCTGGAGTGGAACGATGAAACGCATTGTCTCGCTGTGGTTCCCCAAGCTCTCCACGGATCGCCTGGCACGCGCTTCGAAGAAAGACTGGTCGGATAGGGCAGCCGCCCTCGTCGTCTGGCGCGAGGGCTGCCCGCGCCTCGCCGCCGTCAATCCGCACGCCCGCGCCGCTGGCCTGCGCCCGCACATGCGGCTGGCCGATGCCCGCGCCCTGCTGCCCGACCTCGTCACGGTCGCAGGCGAGCCGCAGGCCGACCTCCGCCTGGTCGAGGCGATCGCGGCCTGGTGCGATCGCTATACGCCCTGGGTGGCGATCGACCCGATGGGCGGGGCGGTCGCCGATGACATCGCACTGGCCTGCAGCACCGGCGGCTTTGGCGGCGATGCCGGCCTGCTGCTCGACGTTACGGGCTGCACGCATCTCTTCGGCGAGGGCGAGAGCGGCGAGCGCGCGCTGCTGGCCGATCTCGTTACGCGCCTCGCCCGGCGCGATCTTTCCTGTCGCGCCGCGATGGCCGACACGGCGGGCGCGGCCTGGGCGCTGGCGCGTTTCGCCGAGCGCCAGGCCGATCTCTTCTGTCCGGCGCGCGGCCAGCGCGATGCGCTCGCGCCGCTGCCGGTCGAGGGGCTGCGTCTCGAGGCGCCGATCCTCGAAACCTTCCTGAAGCTCGGCCTGCGCCGCATCGGTGATCTCTATCCCATGCCGCGTGCACCGCTGGTCCGACGCTTTGGTGAGCAGCCGGTGCGCCGCATCGACCAGGCGCTGGGCCGGCTCGACGAGCCGATCGAGCCGCGTCGCCTGCCGCCCGCCTTCCGCACGCGCCTCTCCTTCGCCGAACCGATCGGCCGGAGCGAGGACGTCGCCGCCGCGACCAGCCGCCTGCTGGCCGCCCTCTGCCGCCAGTTCGAACAGGCGGGCGTCGGGGCTCGCCTGCTCGAGATTGCGCTCTACCGCGTCGACGGCTCGGTCGACCGCGCCTCGATCGGCACCAGCCGGCCCAACCGCGACAACCCGAAGCTGATGAAGCTCTTCGAGGAGAAGCTGGGCGAACTCGATCCCGGCTTCGGCGTCGAACTGATGATCCTGTCCGCCCCCGAGGTCGAAACCTGGAGCGGCACGCAGGATGCACTGCCGCATCAGGATTCGCCCACCGTCGCCTCGGGCATGGACGGCACGATCGACCTCGCCGACCGGCTGGCGCTGCGGCTGGGCGCGGAGAACGTCGTGCGGCTGCTGTCGCGCGACAGCCATCTGCCCGAGCGTGTCCAGGTCGCCGCCACCGTTGCGACGAAGCCGGCCGCGGCGGGCGCCTGGCGCCGCGTCGCCAGCCTCAAGGGCGCACGGCCGACCCGCCTGCTGCAGCGGCCCGAACCCGTCGAGGTCACCGCCTTCGTGCCCGACGATCCGCCCTCGGTCTTCCGCTGGCGCCGGCATGCCCATCGCATCGTGCGCGCCGACGGACCGGAGCGGATCGCCGACGAATGGTGGCGGCCGCGGCCCGACGGCAGCCGCCCGCCCGCCGGCACCCTGCCGCCGGTGCGTGATTACTACCGCGTCGAGGACGATGACGGTGGCCGCTTCTGGCTGTTCCGCGACGGGCCCTACAGGCTTGCCGCCAATGGTCAGCCGACGGCCCGCTGGTTCCTCCACGGATTCTGCGCCTGAGGGGGAGAGAAATGGATACAGCCACAGCACACACTAAACGGGGCACCACGCTCACCATCCGCGGCCTCGATGTCGCGATCATCGAGCGGCTGAAGAACCATGCGCGCGCCAGGGGCCGCTCGCTCGAGGCCGATCTGCGCGACCTGCTGACCTATGCGTCGGGCCAACCGCTGGTGGTCGATCCGCTGGAAGAAGCCGACCGCATCGCCGCCATGACGCCACGGGTGAACGTCACGCACAGCGGAGCGGACGCGTGATCGTCGTCGTCGATCCCGGCGTCGCCATCAAGTGGTTCGTCGAGGAGCCGCTGCGGCCACAGGCGCGCTCGTTGCTGGCCAACCGCCACGAGGTGATCGCGCCCGACATCCTGATCGCGGGCGTGGCCGAGCTGGCGTGGCAGAAGATGACGCGCGGCGAGATCACGATCGAGCAGGCCGAGCCCATCGTGCGCAACATCGCGCTGCCGTCGTTCATCTCGGCCTTCGTCGAATCGCCGCAGCTGCGCAATCGCGCCCTGGCCATCGCCCTGCAATGCGGCCGGCCCGTGCACGCGTGCTTCTATGCGGCCTGCGCCGAGGGGGCGAAGGCACCGCTTGTCAGCGCCGACGAAGAATTCCTGCAGGCCCTGAAGAGCAAGGGTATCCCGGTGCGCGGCGTGCCGCTCGCCCAGGCCGGCGAACTCATCGCTCCCTGATGCCATGGATTACGCCGAGCTCCAGGTCACGACCAACTACAGTTTCCTGCGCGGCGGTTCGCATCCGCAGGAACTGGTCGAACGGGCGATCGAGCTTGGCCATAGCGCCATCGGCATCACCGACCGCAACACCCTGGCCGGCGTCGTTCGCGCCTTCGCGGCGTCACGAGACGAGGAGAATCCGAAGGACCCTGCGAAGGACAGGATCAAGCTGCTGGTCGGAAGCCGCCTCGAAACGCGCGACGGCTATTCGCTGCTCGTCTATCCGATCGACCTCGATGCCTACAAGCGCCTCTGCCGGCTGTTGACCCTGGGCAACCGGCGCACCGAGAAGGGGCAGTGCGACATCGGCTTCGACGATCTCGCCGAACATGCCGAAGGCCTGCTGGCGATCGCCTTGCCGCCGCGCAAACCCGAGGACCCCGCCTTCCGCGACCGGCTGCGACGCCTCGCGAAGTTGTTCGGCGACCGCGGCTACCTCGCGGGCACGATGCTGTTCCGGGGCGACGATGCGCGGCGTCTGGCCCAGCTCGACAATCTCGCCAGCGAGATGGGGATGACGTTCGTCGCCACCAACGACGTGCACTATCACGTGCCCGAGCGGCGCGCGCTGCAGGATGTCGTGACGGCCATCCGGCTCGGCTGCACGGTCGGCGAGCTGGGCTTCCGTCGCTTCGCCAGCGCCGAACGCCATCTCAAGGAGCCCGCAGAGATGGTGCGCCTGTTCCGCCGCCATCCACACGCCATTGCCGCCACGCAGGAGATCGTTCGGCGCTGCACCTTTTCGCTGCGGCAGCTCACCTATCAGTATCCGGTCGTTTACGAAGGGGGCGAACCCCCCATAGACAAGCTGAAGCGGCTGACCTGGGAAGGCGCGGACTGGCGCTATCCCGACGGCGTTCCCCCGGAGGTGGCCGGCACGATCCGTAAGGAATTCGCGCTCATCGATCTCAAGAATATCGCCCCCTACTTCCTGACGGTGCATGAGATCGTGGCGGAGGCGCGCCGGCGCGGCATCCTGTGCCAGGGCCGCGGCTCGGCCGCCAATTCGGCCGTCTGCTACTGCCTCGGCATCACGTCGGTCAATCCGGCCGAGACGGACGTTCTGTTCGAGCGCTTCCTGTCCAATTCCCGCGACGAGCCGCCCGACATCGACGTCGACTTCGAGCATGAGCGTCGCGAGGAGATCATCCAGTGGATCTACGATGAGAAGCATCGCTCCAAGGCCGCCCTGGCCGCCACGGTGATCTCGTTCCGCAGCCGCAGCGCCATCCGCGAGGTCGGCAAGGTGCTGGGCCTCTCGCCCGATACGGTGGGGGTGATGGCCGACACGGTGTGGGGCATGGGCTCGGGCGGCGTGCGGATCGAGCATGTGCGGGAAGCCGGCCTCGATCCGGTCGATCCGCGCATCATGCTGGCGCTCGAACTCTCGTCGGCCCTGTGCGGCTTCCCGCGCCACCTCTCCCAGCATGTCGGCGGGTTCATTCTCACTCAGGACCGGCTCGACGAGCTGGTGCCGATCCAGAACGCGGCGATGGAGAAGCGCACCGTCGTCGAATGGGACAAGGACGATCTCGATGTGCTGGGCATCTACAAGGTCGACGTGCTGGCGCTCGGCATGCTGACGGCCTTGCGCAAGAGCTTCACGATGATCGAGGAGCATTTCGGCAAGAAGCTGGATCTCAGCATGCGTCCGGACGATCCCAGCGTCTACGAGATGCTGTGCCGCGCCGACTCGGTCGGCGTCTTCCAGGTCGAGAGCCGGGCACAGATGTCGATGCTGCCGCGTCTCAAGCCCCGGGAATATTACGACCTGGTCGTCGAGGTGGCGATCGTGCGGCCGGGGCCGATCCAGGGCGGCATGGTGCATCCCTATCTGAAGAACCGCGCAAACCCCGAGGCCGTCGTCTATCCGAAGACCGACCTGGAAGCGGTCCTGAAGAGAACCCTGGGCGTCCCGCTCTTCCAGGAACAGGCGATGCAGATCGCCATCGTCGGCGCCGGCTTCTCGCCGGAGCAGGCCGACAGGCTGCGCCGCGCCATGGCGACCTTCCGCCACAACGGCACCATCCACAAGTTCGAGAAGCCCTTCATCGAAGGTATGGTGGAGAACGGATACGACCGGGACTTCGCCGAGCGCTGCTTCAAGCAGATCCAGGGGTTCGGCGAATACGGCTTTCCGGAGAGTCATGCCGCCAGCTTCGCGATCCTGGTCTACGCCTCGTCCTACGTGAAGCACTACTATCCCGAGGTCTTCGCCGCGGCGCTGCTCAATTCACAGCCGATGGGTTTCTATGCGCCCGCCCAGCTCGTGCGCGACGCGCGGGATCATGGCGTCGAGATACTGCCACCCGATATCAACGCCAGCGACCGGGACTGCACTCTGGAATCGGGGAAGAACAATCGCTGCGCCCTGCGCCTCGGCCTGCGCCAGGTGACGGGCCTTTCCAAGGAGGCGGCGGACAGGATGGTCGAACGCCGTGGCGCGACTCCCTATCGCGATCCGGCCGACCTGTGGCGGCGCGGCGGTCTCAGCAAAAAGCAGATCATCGCCCTGGCCCGCGCCGATGCCTTCGCGTCGCTCAGCCTCACACGCCGCGACGTGCTGTGGGCCGTGCGCGGCTTTGCGGAGGGACAGCTGCCCCTGCTCGACACTCAACCGCGGGTGCGCGACCTGGAACCCGCCGTCATCCTGCCCGGTCTCACCCTGGGCGAGCAGGTGGTGGACGATTACAGCAGCTTCTCCCTGTCGCTGCGCTCCCATCCGATGCAGCTGCTGCGGCAGACCTTCGCGCAGCAGGGGATTTCCAGTACCGAGGCGCTGGGATCCGCCAGGAACGGCGACGTCCTCACCCTGGCAGGCCTGGTGCTGGTCCGTCAGAGACCGGGGACCGCCTCCGGCGTGGTGTTCGTCACCCTCGAAGACGAGTTCGGCATCGCCAACCTCGTGGTCTGGCCCACCGTGTTCGAAGCGTATCGCCGGGTCGTGATGGGCGCGCGCATGGTGGGCGTGCGGGGACGCATCCAGTGCGAGGGAGAGAAGCAGTACAAGGTGATCCATCTCGTCGCCGAGGAGATCTGGGACTTGTCGGCCGAACTCGATTCGATCTCCGAACTCGACCTGTTTCACCTGACCCATCCTCGCGGCGATGAAGTCCGCAGCGATCCGGGAGAGAACCGCGTGAAGGTCGCGGAGGCCAATGCCACGCGTCACCGGTCCAGCAGGACTGTACCAGCCAAGCCCAGCACCAAGCCCGACTACGACCGCAGCCGCATCGTCCTCGACCGGCCGAAGATCCGCATCCAGAGCCGGGACTTCCACTGAAGCTGCTCCGACGTTCGTCAGAGACGCGTCGCCTCGTCGATCAGCTCCTGCGCGGCGATGTCCAGAAGCTCATCCTCGGCGGTGCCGTCGAGCACGCGCTCCTTGCCGATCTCGAGAAGCACCGGCACGGCCAGCGGCGAGATGCGGTCGAGCCGGCGATAGACGATGCGGCCCTTGGCGCGCCTCAGCAAGTCGCCCAGTCGTTTCAGGTCGGCGAGCTGCCAGGCCGCGTCCTGCCTCGTGGCGCGCAGCAGGATGTGGTTGGGCTCGTGCTGGCGCAGCGTGTCATAGATCAGGTCGGAGCTGAACGTGACCTGGCGGCGCGACTTCTCCTCGCCGGGAAAGCGTCGCTCGATCAGGCCGGCGATCACCGCAACGTTGCGGAACGAGCGCCGCAGCATGCTCGATTCGTCCATCCAGGCTTCGAGATCGTCGCCCAGCATGTCCTCGTCGAACAGCTCCTCGAGCTGCTTCGGCGAGGCCGGCCGCAAGCCCCACAGTCCCAGCACATAGTCGGTGGCAACGAAGCCCAGCGGTCGCAGCCCCATGCGTTCCATGCGCCGCGTCAACAGCATGCCCAAGGTCTGATGGGCGTTGCGGCCCTCGAAGCAATAGGCGACCAGGAACTGCTTGCCGCCGCGCGGGAAGCCCTCGACCAGCAGCTTGTCGGCCGGCGGCAGCATCGAGCGGAAGACCTGGATGCGCAGCCACTCCTGCACTTCGGCTGGCAGCTTCGGATGCTTCAGCGGATCCTGCAGAATCCCGCGCACCCTTGCCGCGAGGAAGGTCGAGAGCGGCAGCCGCCCGCCGCCATAGGCCGGCACCTTGGGATCGCCGGTGGTCGCCGGCGAACAGATCGCCGACAGTTCCTTGACGCCCTCGAAGCGCAGCAGGCGGCCGGCGAACACGAACGTGTCGCCCGGCACCAGCCCCTGCACGAATCCTTCCTCGACCTCGCCCAGCACAGCGCCGCGGCGCAGCCGCACCTTCATCAGGGGCAGCTCGACGATGGTGCCCACGTTCATGCGGAACTGCTTGGCCACCAGCGGCGAGGCCAGCATCCAGCGTCCGTCGGGAAGCTGCTTCAGCCGGTGCCAGCGATCGTAGGCCGCCAGCGCATAGCCGCCGGTCGCCACGAAGTCGAACGTGTCGTCGAAATCCTGGCGCGGCAGGTCGCGATAGGGCTGTGCCCGCCGCACCTCGGCAAAGAAGGCCTCTCGGTCGATCGGCTGGGCGCAGGCGGTGCCCACGATGTGCTGGGCCAGCACGTCGAGACAGGGCGGCCGCGGCGGATCGCCGTCGAGTTCGCGCGCCTCGACCGCCTCCAGCGCCGCCAGCGATTCCAGCACCTCGAAGCGATTGGCCGGCGCGATCATGGCGCGGCTGGGCTCATCGAGCCGGTGGTTGGCGCGGCCGATGCGCTGCATCAGGCGGCTGACGCCCTTGGGCGCGCCCATCTGGATCACGAGGTCGACGTCACCCCAGTCGATGCCGAGATCGAGCGACGAGGTCGCGACCACCGCGCGCAGCCGGCCCGCCGCCATCGCCGCCTCGACCTTGCGGCGCTGCTCGACGGCCAGCGACCCGTGATGCAGGCCGATCGACAGATTGTCGTCGTTGATCCGCCACAGCGCATCGAAGGCCAGCTCCGCCTGGGCGCGCGTGTTGACGAAGATGATCGAGGTCTTGTGCTGCCGGATGATGTTGTAGATCTCGGGCACCGCATGCCGCCCCATGTGGCCGCCCCACGGTAGCCGCTCTTGCGCGTCGATGATCGACACGACCGGCGGCGCGCCGGGCTCGCCCATCACGATCTCGACCGGCTCGTCGCGCAGGTTCAGGAACTCGGCGAGTTCGGGCGGATCGGCGACGGTGGCCGACAGGCCGACGAAGCGGGCCTGCGGCGCGAGCGTCGCCAGCCGCGACAGGCAGAGCGCCAGATGATGGCCGCGCTTGCTGGTGGCGAAGGCATGCAGCTCGTCGATGATCACGCATTTCAGGCTGCCAAAGAACTTCGCCGCATCGAGATAGGAGAGCAGCAGCGCCAGCGACTCCGGCGTGGTCATCAGGAGATCGGGCGGCCGCTCGCGCTGACGCAGGCGCCGGCTCTGCGGCGTGTCGCCGGTTCGGCTCTCGGCGCGCACCGGCAGCTGCATCTCGGCCAGCGGCTGTTCGAGGTTGCGGCGGATGTCGGTCGCCAGCGCCTTGAGCGGCGAGATGTAGAGCGTATGCAGCTCCCCCTGCCCCTTCTTGTAGGCGAGGTCCTGGCCGGCCTGCCGCCGCTCGGTGAGTTCGATCAGTGACGGAAGGAAACCCGCCAATGTCTTGCCGCCGCCGGTCGGCGCGATCAGCAGCGCGCTCTTGCCCTTTCGCGCGAGATCGACCAGCGCGAGCTGGTGCGGCCGCGGCGCCCAGCCGCGACTCTCGAACCAGCGTGCGAACAGGTCGGGAAGCAACTGTGCCGCAACCAACCTCAAGCCGCTCTGGCAATCTCAAAGTCGACGTGAATCAGGTCGAACGGACATGAGACGCCCGAGGCCTCTCGCTCAAAGATGCCCAATTCGACCAGAGTAGCCACATCCTCATGCACACGCTTAACATCGCGCTTGGATTGGCGTGCCAGCTCTCTAATCGAGATCGCGCCCTTTCCTTGCAAAGCGCCGATGAGCTCCCATCGCCGCTCAGTGAGCTTTGAAAAGAAAACAGCAGCCGTCTCAAAATGGAGTTCCTCGCCCTGGTAACTCTTGCTGGCCGCCTTGCGTGCTGCGGCTCTCAGGCTGGATTTCCAATCTTGCTTTAACCGGATGGTTAAGGTGCGCTTCGTCATCTTTGCCTCCGAATGGCATCGACCTCACTGATGAAATCCTCGATCATCTGCTCGACCGACGTGAACCGGTAAACCGTCTCGTGGCCCATGACGTGCTTATGGTCTCCCTTGCCACGTTCGTTGTCGAAGCCGACGACCCGTTTCCCTTCGACGACATAAGCCGCACGATACTTAAAATCATGCCGGCTTGGCGGCACAGGGACTGGAACACGCCACACAACGAATTCGATAATGTCTCCTTCAGCGGTAACCGTCTTGGAGCGAACGATCAGCGTGGCGTTCATTGTGTTGGCAAAAATGCCAACACCAAGGAATGTTGTCAAACTCGCCAACACCCCATGCATAACATCCGTTAAGCCCCATATCTGTGGGGTAGGATGCATCAGGAGCCATGGCAATCACGACGGCAACCGAGACCCTGAATCCCCGTACGTGGCTCTACCCGACGCCGCGCGGCCTTTATTGCGAACCGGGCGATTTCTATATCGATCCGGCGTTTGCCGTGCCGCGCGCGGTGATCACGCACGGGCATGGCGACCATGCGCGGCCGGGTCATCGCAAGGCGCTGGCGACGCCGGAGACGCTGGCCATCATGCGCACGCGTTTCCAGGACATGCCCGACACCGAGCAGCAGGGGCTGAAATACGGCGAGAGCGTGCGGATCGGCGATGTGGAGGTCGGCTTCGCACCGGCCGGTCACATCCTCGGTTCGGCGCAGGCCGTGCTGGCATACAAGGGCCAGCGCATCGTCGTGTCGGGCGACTACAAGCGCCGGCCGGATCCGACCTGTCCGCCGTTCGAGCCCGTACCGTGCGACGTGTTCATCACCGAGGCGACCTTCGCGCTGCCGGTATTCCATCATCCCTCCGATGCTGGCGAGATCGGCAAGCTGCTGCGCTCCGTCGACACGTTCCCCGAGCGCACTCATCTGGTGGGCGTCTATGCGCTCGGCAAGTGCCAGCGGGTCATCCGCCTGCTGCGGGAAGCGGGCTACGACAAGCGCATCTGGCTGCATGGCGGCCTGATATCCCTGTGCAAGCTCTACCAGGAGCATGGCGTCGATCTGGGCGACGTGGCACCTGTGTCGGAGGCGATCCTCGAGACCTTCAAGGGCGCCATCGTGCTCTGCCCGCCCTCGGCCCTCGCTGACCGCTGGTCGCGGCGCTTCGCCGAGCCCATCGCCGCGGTGTGTTCGGGCTGGATGAACGTGCGCGCCCGCGCCCGGCAACGCGGCGCCGAACTGCCGCTGGTGATCTCCGATCACGCCGACTGGCCGGAGCTGACGCAGACCCTGAAGGATGTCGGCGCGCCCCGGGTCTGGGTGACGCACGGCCGCGAGGAGGCGCTCGTCCACTATGCGCGCGGGCTCGGCATCGATGCCGAGGCGCTGCACCTCGCCGGCCGCGAGGATGAGGAGTCCTGAACCGTGCAGGCCTTCGCCCGCCTTCTCGACTCCCTCTCCTTCCAACCGGCCCGTAACGCCAAGCTGCGGCTGATCGAGACGTACCTGCGCGAGACTCCCGATCCCGATCGCGGCTGGGCGCTGGCGGCGCTGACCGGCGGCCTCGATTTTCCGTCGGCCAAGCCCGCGCTGCTGCGCGGCTTCGGCCAGGAGAAGATCGGCGAGGAGCTGTTTGCCCTTTCGTACGACTATGTCGGCGACCTCGCCGAGACGCTCGCCCTGATCTGGGAGACCGACCCCGCCGCCGGTCCGCCCCCGACCCTCGCCGAAGTCGTCGAGACGCTGCAGCGGGCCACGCGCACGCAGACGCCGGCGATCCTGAAGCGCTGGCTGGATGCGCTCGATTCGACGGGCCGCTGGGCCTTGCTGAAACTCCTCACGGGCGCGCTGCGGGTCGGCGTCTCGGCGCGTCTCGCCAAGCAGGCGGTCGCCAACATCGGCAGCCAGCCGGTCGATGCCGTAGAGGAGATCTGGCACGGGCTGGAAGCGCCCTACCGGCCGCTGTTCGACTGGCTGCTTCAGGACGCGCCGCGACCGCAGTCCAATGCCGGGGCCGCCTTTCTGCCGGCGATGCTGGCCAATCCGATCGAACGCAGCGAACTCGACGCGCTCGATCCCGCGCATTTCCGCGCCGAATGGAAATGGGACGGAATCCGCGTGCAGGTCGCCGCATCGGGCGGCTTGAAGCGGCTCTACAGCCGCGCCGGCGAGGATGTGTCCGGGGCCTTTCCCGACATCATCGAGGTGATCGACTTCGAGGGCGTGTTCGACGGCGAACTGCTGGTGCGTCGCGACACGGCGGTCGCGCCGTTCAACGACCTGCAGCAGCGGCTCAACCGCAAGACGGTGACCCCGAAGATGCTGAAGGAGCATCCGGCGCATGTCCGCCTCTACGACGTGCTGTGGCTGGAGGGCGAGGACCTGCGCGGCCTCTCCTTCGACGAGCGCCGCGCCCGGCTCGAAGCCTGGATCGCGCTGAAGGAGCGCCCGCGCTTCGACCTGTCGCCGCTGGTGACCTTCGCCGACTGGGCGGAGCTCGCCGCCAAGCGCGAGGAGATGCGGACCGACGGCATCGAGGGGCTGATGCTGAAGCGCGGCGACAGCGCCTATCTGTCCGGTCGGCCCAAGGGCCCGTGGTTCAAGTGGAAGCGCGACCCCATGCTCGCGGACTGCGTGATGATGTATGCTCAGCGCGGCCACGGCAAACGCAGCTCCTTCTACTCCGATTTCACCTTCGGCTGCTGGCGCGACGCGGCGTCGGGCGGTCGCGAGCTGGCCCCCGTGGGCAAGGCCTATTTCGGCTTCACCGACGAGGAGCTGCGCTGGCTCGACAAATGGGTTCGCGATCACACGACCAACCGCTACGGCCCAGTCCGCGAGGTCGAGCAGAAACTGGTGCTGGAGATCGCCTTCGACGGCATCGCCCGCTCGACCCGGCACAAATCGGGGGTGGCCATGCGTTTCCCGCGCATCAACCGCATCCGGACCGACAAGCCGGCCGCCGAGGCCGATACGGTCGACAATCTCCTGCGGCTGCTCACCAATTCGGCCCCGGAATCGCCCCTTGCAGGGGGTATGTCGCATGCCCATTATCCGGGCGTCATCGTAACGGAAGAGCCATGATCGACCCGTTCGGCCGCCATATCTCCTATCTTCGCGTCTCCGTTACGGATCGCTGCGATTTCCGCTGCGTCTACTGCATGGCCGAGGACATGACCTTCCTGCCCAAGGCGGAGGTCCTGTCGCTCGAGGAGCTGGAGCGGCTGTGCACGGCCTTCATCCGGCGCGGCGTCAAGAAGCTGCGGCTGACGGGCGGCGAGCCGCTGGTGCGCAAGAACGTGATGTCGCTGTTCCGCGGTCTCGGAAAGCATCTCGACAGCGGCGCGCTGGAAGAACTCACCCTCACCACCAACGGCAGCCAGCTCGCCAAGTACGCCCAGGAGCTGGCCGACATCGGCGTGCGCCGGGTCAACGTCTCGATGGACACGCTCGATCGCGACAAGTTCCGCCAGCTCACGCGCTGGGGCGACCTCGACCAGGTGATGCGCGGCCTCGATGCCGCCCAGCGCGCGGGGCTCGCGATCAAGATCAACGCGGTGGCGCTGCGCGGGGTCAACGACGGCGAATTCGAGGAGATGATCCGCTGGAGCCACGGCCGCGGCATGGACCTCGTGCTGATCGAGGTCATGCCGATGGGAGAGATCGGCGACGCGGCGCGGCTCGACCAGTATCTGCCACTGTCGCTGGCGCGCACCGAGATCGCCCGCCACTTCACGCTCACCGAGACGGACTATCGGACCGGCGGCCCCGCGCGGTACTTCCGGGTCGAGGAGACCGGCGGACGGCTGGGCTTCATCACGCCGCTCACCCACAATTTCTGCGAAAGTTGCAACCGCGTGCGCCTCACCTGCACCGGCACGCTCTATATGTGCCTGGGCCAGGAGGATGCGGCCGACCTGCGCGCGCCGCTGCGCGCGTCGGAGAGCGACGAGGTCCTGGACCGCGCCATCACCGAGGCGATCGCGCGCAAACCCAAGGGCCACGATTTCATCATCGACCGCCGCCACAGCGGCCCCGCCGTTCCCCGCCACATGAGCGTGACCGGCGGCTGATCCTTACGGACCGAACCGGCCGCAGCGGAGCGCGCAACTCCAGTTGCGCTCAAGATCCGTTGAAAAGAGAAGCGATGAGCGCAACTGGAGTTGCGCGCTCCATTGATGGGCGTCGTCTCTTCAAGCCTCCGGACTACCCTTTGTCGCTGCCGTCTTGATCTGCGCGCGCCGCACCGCCTCGCGGTGGGAGATATAGAGGGCGCTGGCGAAGATCACGGCCGCGCCGACGAAGGTCCAGACGTCGGGCTTCTGGAAGAACAGGAAATAGCCCAGCATCGTGTTCCAGATCAGCGACAGGAAGCCGATCGGCTGCAGCAGCGTGATGTCGGCGAGCTGGTAGCCGCGCTGCTGGCAGATATGGCCGAGCGTACCGGCCGCCCCTGCGAGCAGGAACCAGATGATGTCGCCCCACTGCGGCGTCTGCCAGAACCACAGCGCGAACGGCAGGGCGCAGGCGACGATCACGATGTTCTGCCAGATCACGATCGTGGTCGCCGAGTCGGTGCGGGCCAGCGCCTTGGAGATCAGGTTCGAGGCCGAGAAGATCGGCGTCGAGATCAGGATGCAGATGACGCCGATATGGATGTCTCCGAAGCCCGGCCGGATGATGATCATCGCGCCGATGAAGCCGACGATGACGGCCATCCAGCGCCGCAGACGCACTTTCTCGGCGAGGAACAGCGCAGCGCCGATCGTGACGAAGATCGGACCGGTGAACCCGAGCGCCGTGATCTCGGCCAGGGTCGTGAGCGGCAGCGCCACGAACCACAGCATCATGCCCGCGGTATGGATGGCGCCGCGCGAGATGTGCAGGGGCAGGCGCCTCGTGTGCAGCGACCGGTACAAGCCAAGGCGCATCACGATCGGCACGAGAAACAGCGCGCCGAAGAAATAGCGCAGGAACGCCATCACGTAGGGATTGAGATGCTGCGCCGGGATCAGCGTGAAGACGTTGAGCAGCGCGAACAGGACGCCCGAGAAAGCGACCCAGAGGATCCCGCGCAAATTCGGCGGCAGCGCGAGCCAGCGGGCGACGAGGGCGGACACGCCACGACTATGTCACAGGCCCTGCTACCCCGCATCCTCTGCAGTACAGCGGCTTTCGAGAGGCGAGGTGCGCCCGGTTCAGGCCACGGCCGTATCGGGCGCTTGCTCTTGCCGCAAGCGGACGACGCGCTCCACCAGCTCCTCGAGATAGGGGTCGTGGATGCCCAGCGACCGCGCATGCTCCGCCGTGTTCAGCAGGTACTCGCGGCAAGCACCGCGACGGCCCTCGGCAAAGGCGATGTGATAGGCCGCGCGCTCGATCGGCAGGTCGCCGCAATACTGGCAATGGCCGGTCTCGACGACGAAGGTCACGGCGCTGACGGTGCGACCGTCCCGCAGCCTGGTCGGGACCCAGAGCGGCTTGTAGACGCCCGCCAGCATCTCGCGGTTCCACAGGAGGCCCAGTTCCTGCCGTTCCAGCCCCGGCGACAGTCGATAGGCGATGCCCTCGCACGCGCCGCCGTCGGCCAGCGCCAGCATCAGGCCCGGCAATTCGGGCGTGCCTCGGCCCATCGGCGTCCAGAAGCAGAAGGACCGGCGCCAGCCCTCCACCCGGCAGGGCTGGACCTCGGCATAGTCGAGAGCCGGATTCCACATCAGCGAGCCGTAGGCGAAGATCCAGGTCTCCTCGCCGGGCGGATGATCGAGCAACGCAGCGTTGAGGCTGGCCTCGCGCTCCGGCGACGACAGGAAGAAGTCGTAGCCGGCGGCTCGGGCGTCGGCGACGATCTGGTCGATCCGCTCCGACGTCAGGTCCTCGCGTGTCAGCAACCGTAGTGCCTCAGGTGCCGTAGACGATGGCCATGGTCTCGGCGACGCAGGCCGGACGCTCCTGGCCCTCGATCTCGATGGTGACCTGGTTGGTCAGGCGCACCCCGCCCTTGTCCATCGGATCGGCGGCAAGCAGCTTGGCACGCGCCCGCACCTTCGAGCCGACCTGGACGGGGCTTGTGAAGCGCACCTTGTTGCAGCCGTAGTTGATGCCGTTGCGCACGTTGTTGATGTGCGAGATCTGGCTATTGAGCATCGGGATCAGCGACAGGGTCAGGAAGCCGTGGGCGATGGTCTTGCCGCCCGGCATGTCCTTCTTGGCCCGCTCGACGTCGACATGGATCCATTGATGGTCGCCGGTCGCATCGGCGAACAGGTTGATCCGCTCCTGCGAAATCTCGACCCAGTCGCTCACGCCGATTTCCTCTCCCACGTGCTTCTGCATCTCGCTGGGATGGGCGAACTCTCTCTTTGCCATTTACCGCCTCTAATTCATTAATTTCGTTCCGACTGCAAGATTGCCCCAAGCGCGCACGAGGCGGCTCCGGCACTCTCCTCCGCCTTTGTATCGTCGCGGCCTTTTGCCCATCATGCCAGTCACAAGAATGCACAGGAGGAGACCCCCATATGGCGTACGAGACCGTCCTCTATGACGTCGCCGATCGCGTCTGCACGATCACGCTCAACCGCCCGGACAGGCTGAATGCCTGGACGCGACAGATGCACCTCGACCTCAAGGACGCCATGCACACGGCCGGGGCCGACGACGAGGTCCGCGCTATCATCCTGACCGGGGCCGGCCGTGGCTTCTGCGCCGGGGCCGACATGGGCGGCCTGCAGGCGATCGGCTCCGGCGCCTCGACCGACCGCTCGACCAGGGCACAGGAGGGACTGCCCGGGGGCAGCACTCTGCCGGAGTTCAGGATGAACTACGCCTACTTCCCGGCGATCCCGAAGTTCATCATCGCGGCCA
Organism: Reyranella sp.; assembly: GCF_965227665.1. Taxonomy (GTDB): domain Bacteria; phylum Pseudomonadota; class Alphaproteobacteria; order Reyranellales; family Reyranellaceae; genus Reyranella. The sequence goes on along the minus strand of NZ_OZ245767.1, from coordinate 5,236,134 downwards.
TCAACGGCCCGGCCGCCGGGCTCGGCATGGTGATCCCGCTCTATGCCGACCTGCGTTTCGCGGGCGAATCGGCTGTCTTCACGACGGCCTTCGCCCAGCGCGGCCTGATCGCCGAGCACGGGATCAGCTGGCTGCTGCCGAGACTGGTCGGCCTGCCGACGGCACTCGACCTGCTCTGCTCGGCCCGCAAGTTCCGCGCGCCGGAGGCGCTGGCCATGGGCCTCGTGAATCGGGTCATCCCGGACGACAAGCTGCTCGCCGAGGCCCATGCCTACGCGACCCTGCTGGCCAACACGGTCTCGCCGCGCTCTGTGGCGGTGATGAAGCGCCAGCTTTGGGAAGCCCAGTTCCAGACCCTGGCCGAAGCCACGGTCCAGGCAAATCACGAGATGGAACTGTCGTTCCAGACCTCGGACTTCAAGGAGGGCGTGGCCCACTATCTCGAGAAGCGGGCCGCGCGGTTTACCGGCAGGTAGCTAAACCTTCTCCGTCTGCCCGGCCTTCGGCTGCCAAGTCATCAGTCGGCGCTCGACGACGCCGACCAGGCTGTCGAGCACGAGGGCGCAGGCGGTCAGGACAAGGATGCCGGCGAACACCGTGTTGATGTCGAACGTGCCCTCGGCCTGGAGGATCAGGTAGCCGACGCCCATTGACGAGCCGAGATATTCGCCCACCACCGCGCCCACGAAGGCGAGGCCCACGGCGTTGTGCAGGCTGGCGAACACCCAGCTCATGGCGCTCGGCAGGTAGATCGAGCGCAGGAGCTGGCGTTGCGAGGCGCCCAGCATGCGGGCGTTGGCGATCAGGTTGGGACTGACCTCGCGCACGCCCTGGTAGACATTGAAGAACACCACGAAGAAGACGAGCGTCACACCGAGCGCCACCTTCGACCAGATGCCGAGGCCAAACCAGACCGCGAAGATCGGCGCCAGCACGACGCGCGGCATCGAATTGAAGCCCTTGATGTAGGGATCGGTGATCGCCGAGGCGGTGGGCGACAGCGCCAGCCACAGGCCGATTCCCAGCCCGGAGGCCGCGCCGATCGTGAAGCCCAGCGCCGTCTCGAGCAGGGTGATGCCGAGATGAGGGAAGATCTCGCCGCTCGCGAACCAGTCGACGATCACCCAGAAAACCTTCTGCGGCTCGCCAAAGAAGAAGGCGGCGCGGTTGGCCTTGTCGAAATAGAAGGGCGGAATCAGTCCCGGCGCCGTCATCACGTACCAGGCCACGACCAGCACGCCGAGGAGAAGCAGTTGCATGATCCTGAGCCGCATCTCAGATCGCCTTCTGCTGTGCGTAGGCCTTGAGCACTTCTTCCTTCATCGCCGCCCAGATCTCGCGATGCAGGTCGAGGAAGGCCGGCGTCATGCGGATTTCCGAGACGTCGCGCGGCCGCGGCAGGTCGACCCTGAAATCGCCGATCGGCCGCGTCGCCGGGCCGGCCGACAAGACCACGACCCTGTCGGAGAGCGCGATCGCCTCCTCGAGATCGTGGGTGATGAAGAGCACCGACTTGCGATCCTCGGCCCACAGCGCCAGCAGCTCGTTTTCCATGAGCTGGCGTGTCTGCACGTCGAGCGCCGAGAAGGGCTCGTCCATCAGCAGGATGTCGGGGCTGAGGATCAGCGTCTGGGCCAGCGCCAGGCGCTTGCGCATGCCGCCCGACATCTGGTGCGGATAGCGGTCGCCGAAGCCCGCGAGGCCGACCCGGCGCAGCCACGACTCCCCCTGCCCGACCGCCTCGGCCCGCGGGACGCCGCGGAATTCGAGGCCGGCGATCACATTGTCGATTCCCGTGCGCCAAGGCATCAGCGCATCGGCCTGGAACATGTAGCCCGCGCGCCGGTTCACGCCACTGGCCGCCAGCAGCCTCTCGCCGAACACCTCGACCGTGCCGGAGGACGGCTCCAGCAGCCCCGCCGCCACGTTGAGCAGGGTGGACTTGCCGCAGCCGGTCGGCCCGACCACCGACACGAACTCGCCACGCGCGACGTTCAGCGTGGCGTTCGCCACCGCCGTGTAGGCCTTGCTCGCATCGTCGCGGGCGGCGAAGCGACAGGTGATGTCGGCCAGCGCGAGCGCCGGCACTTCCTTCGTCATCGTCACGGCAAACTAACTGCGCTTGGCGGCGCGCTGGGCGAACTCGTTGTTCCAGGTGTCGGCGAGCTTCACCGAGCCCGCCTTGATGGCGGGATCGCTCTCGACCAGGAACTTGAGACAATTTTCCATCGCACCGGCGGGCATGGTGCCGTCCGGCGAGATCGTCTCGCGGACGCCGGCGAACGACTTCTCGTAGACCGCACGGTCGCCCAGCAGGTAGCCCTCCGGCACGGCGTTGGCGACATCGGCCGGCGTGGCCGTCTGAAGCCACTGGTTGGCGCGCACGATGCCGGTGGCCAGTGCCTGGGTTGTGCCGGGGTTCTTCTTGATGAAGTCCGATTGCGAATAGAGGCTGGCCGCCGGAAAGGCGCCGCCGAACACTTCCTGATTGCCCTTGGTCGTGCGCGTGTCGACGACGACCTTCACGAGGTTCTTGTCGGTCAGGATGGTCAGCGCGGGATCGGTCTGCGACACGCCGTCGACCTCGCCCTTCTCGACCGCGGCAATGACCGAGGCGCCGGCGCCGACGCCGATCGCCACCACGTCGCTGGCCTTCAGCCCGCCCTTGGCCGCCCAGAAATTCAGCAGCATGTGGGTCGAGGAGCCGGGCGCCGTGACGCCGAACTTCATGCCCTTGATGTCGGCGGGGCCCTTCACCCGGGCGGCCACGTCGTTGCGCAAGGCGATGCAGATCTGCATGCCACGGCCGATCAGGGCGAAGCCCGTCACGTCCTGGCCGCGCTGCTGCATACGGATCGTGTGCTCGTAGGCGCCTGCGACCACGTCGGCACTGCCGCCCATCAGGGCCTGCAGCGACTTGGCGCCGCCCTGGAAGTCGTTGATCTCGACGTCGATGCCGGCTTCCTTGAAGAAGCCCTTGCGCTCCGCGATCGTCAGCGAAAGGTAATAGAGCGCGGACTTGCCGCCCACGGCCAGGATGACCTTGCTCTTCTCCGGCTTGGCCTGCGCCCGCGCGACATGGGGAGCCGCCAGCATTATCGGGGCGGCCGCCAGCAAGGTCCGGCGCCGCATCTGCAGCTTGGTCATTATTTCCTCCGCGACAGGCTTGTTTTCCGGCAGCTTGCCGCAAGCCAACCGTCGCGGCAACTGATCAGCAGGACGTCAGAACATCCCGTTCGGATTGGCGGCCTTTTCCGGCACGATCTGCAACACGTCCCAGTGCTCGACGATCTTGCCCTCGCCATCCAGCCGGAAGATGTCGATGCCGGCCCAGACATGATCGCCGGGCCAGTCCTGTCGGCAGTGCAACACGACGAGATCGCCCTCGGCGATCACCCGCCTGAACTCGACGTGCTTGCCGGGATATTCGCGTGCGGCCTCCTCGAAATAGTCGATGAAGCCCTGCTTCCCGCTGGCGACGCCGGGATTGTGCTGGATGTAATCGGCGCCGACATAGCGCTCGACCGCCTCGCGCGGACGCCCCTGATTGAACATCAGGTCGTAGAACTCCGTGACCGTCCGCTTGTTGCGCTCGAGCCGCTCGTCCACCCCGAGCTCCCGCCTAATTGAACTTCCGCTCCGGCCACCACGGGAAGTAGGACGGCATGCCGTCGCTCACCTTCATGGGGAAGCGGGCCGGACGCTTCTCGAGGAAGGCGGTCACGCCCTCCTTCACGTCGTCCGACTTGCCGCGCGAATAGATGCCCTTGGAATCGACCTTGTGGGCTTCCATCGGATGGTCGGCGCCCAGCATCTTCCAGATCATCTGGCGATTGAGTGCCACCGAGACCGGCGCGGTATTGTCGGCGATCTCGCGGGCCAGCGCATAGGCGGCCGGCAGGAGATCGTCGGGCTTGTGGAGAGAGCGCACCAGCCGGCCGCTCAGCGCCTCTTCGGCGGAGAAGACGCGGCCGGTCATCACCCATTCCAGCGCCTGCTGCGGCCCCACGAGGCGCGGCAGGAACCAGCTGGAGCAGGCTTCCATGACGATGGCGCGGCGCGTGAACACGAATCCGTAGCGCGCCGCTTCGGACGCGAGGCGGATGTCCATGGCCAGCTGCATCGTGATGCCGACGCCGACCGCCGGTCCGTTGCAGGCGGCGATGGTGGGCTTCAGCGATTCGTAAAGGCGCAGCGTGAAGAGACCGCCGCCGTCGCGATGACCGTCGAGGCCGGGATCGACCGGTCCGCGATTCTCGGCATTGAAGGTATTGGCGCCGCCCGAAAGGTCGGCTCCGGCGCAGAAGCCGCGGCCCGCGCCGGTGAACACGACGGCGCGCACGTCGTCGTCGCGGTCGGCACGGTCCATCGCGTCGAGCAGCTCGGACAGCATCTTGCCGGTGAAGGCATTGAGTTTGTCGGGACGGTTGAGGGTGATGGTGAGGATACCGTCCTGGGTCTCGTATTTGATCTGCTCGTAATTCACGGGAAGGCCCCTCAGCTCTGGTTGATGAGGACAACACCACCCACGATCAGAGCAATGCCGCCGATTTGCTTGATGCCGAACGGCTCGCCGAAAAGGAAGTGGCCGGCCACTGCAACGATCGCATAGGAGAGCGACACGCTGGGAAAAGCCACCGAAACCGGAATCTTCCGCAGTGCGACGATGTAGAGGAAGGCCGCCGAGCCGTAGAGCGCCAGGCCCGCGATCGTCGAGGGCCGCAGCAGCTGGCTCACGAAATCGGGCGCGTCGGCCCCCGTCTTGAGCAGGATCTGGCCGCCGATACCGGCCAGGATCCCAATCGCCAGCGCCACGTAGTAGATCGTCATGCTTCAGCTCTCCCTGGGGCGCGGCCCGTGTGGTGGCTCATGCGAAGGTTCGCGATGCGGCTGGCCGGCCGCCCGCGTATCGACCTTCGGGTGCTCGATGTCGAGCCCTGCCGCTCCCTCGATTCCCGTGCCGCGCTTGATGACTTCGCGCACGAGGTATTGCGGCTTGCGGTTCACGGCCAGGAACATGCTGCCGAGATATTCGCCGATCATGCCGATCACCAGCAGCTGCACGCCCGCCAGCACGAGCACCGCGACCATCAGCGACGCCCACCCCTGCGGTGCCCTGTCGGAGATGATCGCCTCGACGATCGTTATGCTGGCGGCCAGGGCGCCCAGGGCGCCGAAGACCAGGCCGAGGATCGTCGCAATGCGGAGCGGCATCACCGAGAAGTTCAGGAACATCGCCAGCCACAGTCGCAGCAGGCGGCGCAGCGTGTAGTTCGAGCGCCCTTCGGCCCGCGGAAGATGGTTGACCTGCAGGCGGCTCACATTCTGGGTGATCTGGAAGATCAGGCCGTCGACATAAGGCGCCGGGCCCTCGTAGCTCGACACGACCCGCTCGCGCAGGAAGCGCGAAACGCAGCGAAAGCTCGAGAGATAGAGGCCCGGCGGCTTGTCGATGAGCTTGTCGGCGCACCAGTTGGTGAAGCGGCTGCCGAGATTGCGCCAGGCCGCATGCTTCTTCTCTTCGTAGTAGGTGTAGACCGCATCGTAATTTCCGTCGCGCGCATGCTCGAACAGGCGACGCACCTCCTCGGGCGGGTTCTGCAGGTCGTCGTCCATCGTGATCGTGTAGGCCCCGCGCGCCCGCGCGAAACCCGCCATGACCGCATTGTGCTCACCGAAGTTCCGGCTGAGGCTGAGAACCGTCACCGGCGCCCCGGGCTCGGCCGCGAGCTGCTTGCAGACGTCGAGACTGTTGTCCGGACTGCCATCGACCACCAGGACGATCTCCAGCCCGCCTTCGATCTCGAGGGCGCGCAGCGCCTTCACCAGTTCGCCAACGGTCGCCGCGCCGTTATAGACCGGTACGACGATGGACAGGGCGGGCAAAGGCCCCTGCGCCTGTTCGGAATTCTCAAGCATCACGCACCGCCACGATCAGGAGGGAACCGCCGAACGGCAGGCTGAGCCCGGCGCCGAGGGCGGCGCGCTCGATGGCGAGCGCAGAGGAGAAGATTGCGTCGAGCCAGCGCGGATAGTCGCGCACGTCGCTCTCCGCGTCGTCGCGTTCTATCAGCCGGTGGAGAAGCATCAGGGGAAACAGCAATGTGTTCCAATAGCTCGCACGCAGGATACGGAAGCCCGGCGCGGAGATCAGGGCGCGTGCCTCTCCCCGCGTAAAGCGGCGGGCATTGTGCACGCGCCTGTCGTGGGCCGACAGCATCCACGAATAAGCCGGAAGATTGAAGACCACGATGGCGCCCGGCCCGAGGCAGCGATACGCCTCTTTCAGGGCACGCGCGGGCTCGACGTTGGCGTGGCAGAGCACGTCGAGCGAGACGTAGGCGCCGAGGGTTCCATTGCCGAGTGGCAGCTCATTGACCGACCCCGAGACGACCGGACGCTCCGACTTGGCCTTCGCCAGGCCTGCAGCCACGGGATCGTATTCGAGCCCGATGGTCGGCCGCCCGACAATGGCCGGGCCCAGGACCCGCAGCATGCCGCCGGTACCGCATCCTGCATCGAGGACCGACCCGCCGGCCGGCGATCGCGACAGCGCCCGGGCAAGCTGGTCCGCGACCAGGCGGCGCAGGCCGCGATACCACCACATGCGATCTTCGACCGCATGCATATGCTCGTACTCGGCCCGTTCCACGAAGCGGCCTCTCCCGGGAAGTCTCCTCTTCCCGTCCGCTTATGATATCTTCGCCCCGCCTTGCCAACCGTTCACACCAAACCTCCGACCATTCCGCCGCGTGTCGAGCGGCTCCTGCTGGTCCCGCTGTTCGCCCTGCCGATCCTATGGCTGGCAGGCTATTTCTTTCCGCCCATCAACCACGACGTCGCCGCGATCCTCGATGTGTCGACCCGCTGGATCGGCGGTGAGAAGCTCTATGTCGAGGTGCTGGACGAGAACCTGCCCCTGACCTTCATCGTGCACGGACTGCCAGTGCTGACGGCCCGGCTCCTGCCCGGCACGGTGGCCTTCTGGTTCACGGCCTGGGTGGTGGGTGGCATCTTCGCCTCCTTCTGGGCCTGCCGGCGCCTCATCCGTCTCGTTCCGTCGGCCGACCACGCGCTTACCGAGGCGCTGCTGCCGCCGGTTCTGCTTTTCCTGTTTTCCGTGCTGCCCAACGAGCATTTCGGTCAGCGCGAGCACATCATGTTCGTGGCTTGCGCACCCTACCTGATCGCCTCGATGGCGCGCGCCGAGGGCGTGAACCCGTCACCCTTCGCCTCGATCCTGGTAGGCCTCGTGGCCGGCGTCGCGCTCGCCATGAAGCCGCACTATCTCGCCATCCCAGCGGCGGTCGAGCTCTACCTGCTGTTCCGGCGCGGCGTGCGCCCGACTTTCACCGACCCGATCCCGTGGGCAATCGGCCTGATGGCTGTGGCTCACCTGGCGATCATGTACCTGGTCTTCCCCGAGTTCGGGCATTTCGTCCTGCCGCTGGCGGTAGAGGCCTATGCGCCGATCGGAGAGTCGGGCTGGCGGGAAGTGCTGACCAGCAACGTGCTGGGCCCGACCCTGCTGGCGCTTGCGATTTTCGGCCTGCTCGCCATCGTCTTCACCAAGACCATCGCCGCGCGAGTCCTCGTGGTGTTCGGCGTGGGCGCGGCCCTCTCGGCCATCGGCCAGGCCAAGGGTTGGCCCTATCACGTGCTGCCGGCACTTTCGGCCGCCATCCTCCTCGCCGCCCTCACCGTCTCCCAGACCGTCGACCGCTACCTGCCGATCAGCCGCAGCGCCCATCGTCTGCCGGTGGCGGTGATCTGCGCCACCTTCATGGTGCTGCTCTACTTCCAGGCCGCCCTCTACACGCCGCCCTTCTACAAGCAGCGCCAGTTCGAGGATTCGATCGGCGGCCGGCTCCAGCACATCATCGAACAGAACGCTCCGAACCGGACCATCCTGGTCCTGTCGCCGGGCATCTATCCGTTCTGGCCGATGGTGAACTATATCGGCGGTCGCATGACCACCCGGTTCCTGACCATGTGGGTGCTGCAGGGAGTCTACGCGCGCTGCGACGACTTCCCCGCCCTCTACAATCCGCCCGACACGATGGGCGACTCCGAGAAGTTCGTATTCGACACGCTGAGCGAGGATTTCGCCCGCGAGCATCCCGACCTGCTGATCGTCGACCGGATCGCCGGCGTGCCGCGCTGCCAGGGCAAGGAGTTCGATTATCTCGAATACTTCCTGCAGAATCGGGTGTTCGCCGACGCCTTCGAAAACTACGAGCACCTGATGGACTTCGACCGCTACCGGATCTACCGGCGGAAGAAGGTAAAAAAATAGAGTCGTCCTGAGCGAAACGAAGGACCTGACGGAACGACCGACAGTACTCCCTGGCGGACGTTAGATCCTTCGCTGCGCTGAGGATGACAGGAGGCTCAGGCCTTCCACGGCGGCGCCAGCGCGACGGCACGCGCGGCTTCGGGGATCTTGTCGGGATCGGGCACCTTGAAGACGCCCGAGGCCACCAGGACGATCTCGCCGCCGCAGACGAGGTCGCAGCTGGCGAAGCAGAAATTGAGGGTGCGCCGGGCGATGCGCGCCTTGCCCTCGAGCCACTGGCCCAGTTTGGCGCCGCGCACGAACTCGCTGGTGAGCGAGATCGTGGGATGCGGCCAGAACATCCCGGTCGAGAAGCCGGAGCCCACCCCCATCACCATGTCGGCGACCGTGACCAGCAGCCCGCCATGGGCCCAGCCCATCGGGTTGCCATGCCGCTTCTCCAGCGGCAGGCCGATCCTGAGCCCATCCTCTTCCGCCTTGAACCAGAGCGGTCCCACCAGCCCCACGAAATCGTCGGTGACGTCGAGCGTGCGGAAGCCTTCCGGTATGGCGGTCATGGATCGAGCCCGTCCTTGGAGGCCGCGAGACGGTCGAGCATCGCGCGCACCACCGGATCGAACGGGGTGGCGCGGTGGGTCTCCTCGTTCAGGGAGACCATGATCACCTTCTGCACGGCGGTGCAGTTTCCCTCGCCGTCGAACAGGCCCTGGCCGACAATGCACTTGCGGTCGTGCGCCTCGATCAGGCGGCAGCAGGCCACGGCGGTGCCGGGATAGAACATCTGGCGCTTGAAGTCGGCCTCGATGCGTCCGACGACCAGGCGGAAGCGCGGCAGGCCCGTCCGAACGATCTGGCGCAGGTAGGCGACCCGCACATTCTCCAGCAGCTCGAGAAAGGCGCCGTTGTTGATGTGCCCGTTGGCGTCGACGTCCGCAAAGCGCAGGTTTTCGGTGGTCGAGAAGCCGTAGATGCCGCGGTCGGCAAGATCGAACGCCATGAAGACTAGAGCTCCGAGAATTCCAGGGTGAGATGCGCGGCTTCGGACGGCGGCACGACCAGCCGCCCGGAATCGGGCTTCGTGTACTTGACGCCGTTCTTCTTCAGCAGGTCCTCGCAGGCTGCAAGGTTCTCGACGCGAATCGTGAGCAGCGCCGGATGGTCGCCCGCGCGTACCGGCGTAATGCCGGGATAGCGGACGGCATAGTCCTTGGGGGTCATGTAGCGGATCGGCTGGGTGCCGGTATCGACCACCAGCCCCTCGCCCTCGCGCTTGACGGACCCAGGCCCGAAATACTTCTCGAGCTCGGGGATCCATTTGGCGGGTTGCTCGGCAATGACCGTGACACCAAGGATGCCGCGCGCGCCGTTGGGATGAGTCGCCCATTCCGGCCGGTAGACGAATTCAGGCGTCTGGTGCTCGCACACGAAGAAGCCGACGACCGGCATGTTGTCCTTGGGGATGCGCACCGTCCGGAACTTGGCGAGTTCCGTCTTGCCCGCCACCTCGACCGCGCGGTCGAAGAAGAGCGGGGCATCGGGATTGAGGCCGGCCGCCTTGAAGGCTTCGTAGGCCACGTCTGCGCCGTCGGTCGCCAGGGCGACGTTGGCGAGACCGCCTCCGTCCTTCAGCCATTCACGGCGCTCGGCGTTGAACTCGGTATCCTCGACGATGCCCAGGATCTCGAAGTAGTCGGTATCGAAGATCATGAGGTGGTTGGCCGTGCCGAGCTTCTTGTGGAAGCCGCGCGGCTGGACCTGGAAGCCGAGCTTCCTGTAGGCAGCCTCGGCCGCGTCGATGCCGTCGACCATGACCACCACGTGGTCGAGCCCCTTCACCGCACGCTTCATGCCGGCCTCCTAAGCACCATGTTGACCCCCTTGGAGGTCATGACCAACTCGCCGTTCTGATTGACCGCCGTCCAGTGTTCGTGGATCACGCCCAGCGTCGGGCGGCTCTTCGACGGGACCTTGTCGGCGCATTCGACCCAGGCCGTGAGCGTGTCGCCCGGCCGCACCGGCTTCAGCCAGCGCAGCTCGTCGAGGCCCGGAGAGCCCAGCGCCGTGCGCTTGTCGACGTAATTGTCGACGAAGAGCCTCATCAGCTTGGCGGCGACATGCCAGCCGGAGGCACAAAGCCCCCCGAAGAGCGAGGATTTCGCGGCCTCGGCGTCGACATGAAAGCTCTGTGGATCGAACTTCTCGGCGAACTCGATGATCTCCTCGGCCGTGAAGCTGGTCGAGCCGAGTGGGTATTTCCGGCCGATTTCGTAGTCTTCCCAGTAGCGGGGCTCTTCGGATTGCATGATTCGGTCTTCGCAGAGCATGGCCGATCACGCAAGCATGTCCTCCGGCGCGGGCTATGGTAGCTTCGGCCGGGAAACCAGCGCGCAATGACCGACACAAATCTCGTTCGACGGCTCACGACAATCCTCGCCCTCGACGTGGTGGCATTCAGCACCATGTCGGCGCGCGACGAGGAGCATGCGCTGGCCTTGCTGGCCGCCCGACTCGATTCGGCGGGCACGCTCGTGCGCCAGCATCGCGGCCGCGTCTTCAAGATGACCGGCGACGGGTTGCTGGCCGAATTCGCGAGCCCGGTCGAGGCGGTGCGCGCCGCCCTGGAAATCCAGGAAGCCATGCGCTCGGCCAATGCGACGGCTCAGGCCGACGATCAGCTGACCCTGAGAATCGGCATCAACCTGGGCGACGTGGTCGAAAGCGGCGACGACCTGATGGGCGATGCCGTGAACGTGGCGGTACGGCTGGAGTCGATCTCGGAGGTCGGCGGCATCTGCATCTCGTCCTCGGTCCACGAACAGATCGTCGGCAAGCTGATGCTGGGCACCGAGGACTTGGGCGAACAGCACCTCAAGAACATTCCGCGCGCCATCCACGCCTATCGCCTGACCATCGACGGCGCGCGGCCAGCCGCCGCCCATCCCGCCCATAGGGTCGCCCGGTCGATGCCGCGGACGCGCCTCATCCTGCTGGGGGGCGCCACGGCCGTCCTGATCCTGGGAGCGCTCGCCGGGACCTTCTACCTTCGTCATCCCACGCTTCCGCCGTCGCTGCAGATCGCCGAGCCCACGGGTGCCCTGGCGACGGATCGAGCGGTGGCTCAAACAGCCGTCCCCCCAGTCACTCCTCACGCAGCAGCGCCGGCAGCAGCACCGGCCGCCGCGCCGCCTGCGCAGCCCCCACCCGCCCCTTCGGCCGCGCCCCGCCGATTCGTGGCGAAAGAGGTTCCCTTCACCCCGGACTTCCGCTGGCGCGCCGTCCAGAACTATGCGGATGCGTCCGGCGCCAAGGCCTTCGCCTTGAACGTGCGGGGCATCTTTGCGACGGCCACCGACCGGGTCGACGAGGCGGCCGCGCGCCGGGACGCCCTGGACGACTGCAACAAGAAGGTCGAACGGGAAGTCCCGATCGTCCGCGATTACGACCGCTGCATGCTCTACGCGGTCGAGAACGACGTGGTCTGGTCGTTCCGGGCGCCGCCCATGCCTCCGCCGCCCTATATCCCCTCGGCCAAGCCGGTGCCGCCGATCGTCTTCGACCCGGCGACCGCCCCCCTGCTTCGCGAGTCCGCCCGGGAACGGCTGGCGGCCCACTACCTCACCAGCCGGCATACCCGGGCCTTGGTGCTGGGGCACAACCGCTTCGACTGGTGGACGCCGAGCGAGACCGACACCGACGTTATCCGTCGAAACCTGCAGATCTGTGGCCACCTCACGGGACGGCCGTGCGTCGTCTACGCCGTGAACAAGGAGGTTCTCGTGCGCACCCCCCAGACAATGCGGGTGACCGACATCTTCGCGCCGCAGGATATCGGCGCGGGCCTCGATGATGCCCAGGCCAAGACGCTCGACGACTATCTGATCGCCAACGACTGGCGCGCCGTGGCGCTAGCGGCAAATGGCCGAATCGGCATCGCGAGCGGCCGAGCGAGCGAGCAGGACGCCACTTCCATGGCGCTTCAGGCCTGCCGCGATGCCGGGGGCTCCGACTGTGCCATCACGGCCATCGGACCGTTCATGGTCGCGCCGCAGTAGGCTGCCCGGCAGGCGGCCGCGGCTGTCCCCAGACCCGACTCTGGGCCCTTGACCAGCGGCAGGGACCGCCCCTATCCTGCTTATGCGAGTAAGTCGCAACAGCGGGAAGAAACGGCCGTCAGAGCATGTTCATCTGTATCTGCAAAGCCATTCGCGAGCGCGAGGTCGACGCCGCCGTCCGGGCGGGAGCCCGTCGCCCGGCCGACGTGTTTCGAGCCTGTGGCAAGAGCCCCCAGTGCGGGACCTGTGCCTGCGACATGCGCGATCGCATAGCCCACGCGATCGCCCATGAACGTTCTGTAGAGCCGACGCTCCTCGCGGCCGACTGACTGATCCGGATGCCGAGCCTCAGCTCGGCCCCTTCCCTTCGCCCATCTGGCTCTGCAGGTAATTCTGCACGCCCACCTTCTCGATCAGGCCGATCTCGGTCTCGAGGAAGTCGATATGCTCCTCGGCGTCCTCGAGGATGCTGACCGCGATCTCGCGGCTGACATAATCCTTCGCCGCCTCACAGGCCGTCACCGCCTCGACCAGCGCGGTGCGCGCAGCGGTCTCGAGCTTGAGGTCGGCATCGAGCGCCTCAGGTACGTTCTCGCCGATCGCGAGCCGGCCCAAGTCCTGCAGGTTGGGCAGGCCGTCGAGCATCAGGATGCGCTCGATGAGCTTGTCGGCGTGCTTCATCTCGCCGATCGACTCCTCATAGATCTTCTTGCCGAGGCGATCGAAGCCCCAGTGCTTCATCATGCGAGCGTGGAGAAAGTACTGATTGATCGCCGTCAGCTCGTTCTTCAGGAGCTTGTTGAGCTCGGCGATGATCTGCGGGTTGCCCTTCATGGCGAACCTCCTCTTTGAATAGGTCGGTTCTCACAAATACTCACCGATTGGGGGCAAGCAACCACAGAGTGAGCGACTGAGAAACGTTCGCTGAAAAAATCGTGCGACACGCTCAGGAGCTCAGCGAGTGAGAACGACTTGCCGGATTTGCAGCGCTTTCACGTGAGTGCGTAGGCGATTTTCGATCCCACACGGCGAATCAGGGCTTTGTGATTTTACAGGAAAAAACGTAGCGCCATCGCAACGCGCAACGTCATAAGGTGAGGTGCGTTCATGTCGGACGCCGCCCGCCCGGGACGATCCGGGCCAGCCAGACAAGGATAGCGTTATGTCCAATTTCACTCTTCCGAAACTCCCCTATGCCGATGACGCGCTCGCGCCGGTGATTTCGGCCAACACCATCTCCTTCCACTACGGCAAGCATCACAAGGCCTATGTCGACAAGCTGAATGAGCTCGTCCCGGGCACGGCCTATGAAGGCCAGTCGCTCGAGGACATCATCAAGAAGTCGGCCAAGGACGAGAAGGGCAAGGCGATATTCAACAACGCCGGCCAGATCTGGAATCACACCTTCTACTGGAACAGCATGACGCCCAAGGGCGGCGAGCCGACCGGCAAGATCAAGAGCGCTCTCGATGACAGCTTCGGGGGTCTCGACGCCTTCAAGGCGGCCTTCAAGGCGGCGGCCGTGGGTCAGTTCGGCAGCGGCTGGGCGTGGCTCGTGAAGGGCGCCGACGGCAAGCTGAAGATCGAGACCACCGCCAATGCGGACACCCCGATCGCCCACGGCGGCACCCCGCTCCTCGTCGCCGACGTGTGGGAGCACGCCTACTACCTCGACTTCCAGAACCGCCGGCCGGACCACGTCCAGGCCTGGCTCGACAAGCTCGCGAACTGGTCGTTCGCCGAGGCAAACCTAGGCTAAGGAGCAATCAATGTTGGGCACCATCCTACTGATCGTCCTGATTCTCATACTGATCGGGGCGCTGCCGACCTGGCCGCACAGCAGCGGCTGGGGTTACTACCCAAGCGGTGGTATCGGACTGGTGCTCATCATCGTGATCGTATTGCTGTTGATGGGACGCATTTAGTGGCCCGTCCATGGCTCAGGGGGCGCCTTCGGGCGCCCCTTTTATTTTGCCCGGCCTCCAGACTCAGTATCGGAAGGTGAGATTGATCGAGCCGAACTGGGTGATGCGGTCGCGCTCGAAGAATTCCGGCGTGCGCAGGATCTGGGTGTAGGAGATTCGCACCCCGCCCCAAAGTACGGCCAGTCCGGCCTGCACCTCGCCGACGAACGGCCGGTGCGACACGCGCTGACTGAATCCGTCGGTGTTGCCATCCAGGAAGATGTTGCGGGCGACTGCCTGCCCGTCGATCCCGGCAAACAGATACCAGCCAAAGCTGCCATCGCCGATGAAGGCGTCCGATCCCGGCAAAGCAGGACGGGCCCGCGTCGGGCCGAAGTCGTCCCGCAGGTTCTTGCCGATACGCGCCGTGCCCCCGACGCTGCCATAGGTCGCGACGTTGCCGATCGCCACCGCTGCGCGCGGGATGAAGTCCACCTCCAGCTTGGGATTGTCGATCAGCACGGCACGCCCCGTGCGCCAGCGCCGCTCGAAAGAGAGGCCGACCGTGGGTTCGTTGTGAAGCTGGTTGCCCCAACCATAGGCGGGCTCCACGCCAATCAGCTTGTGGAAGTTGTTCTGAACGAACTCGCCGCCCGCGGCCGGGCCGATGACGCCGAGATCGAGCTGCAACGTGTCGAGACGGGTCGGCTCATCGCGTCCCGTCGCCGGGTCATGACGCTTGTAGGTGTACTGCAACGCAAAGCTCGCATAAAGCCACGCCGCATAGGGCCGGTCGTCGTAGATCGGATAAGACGCGTAGGTGTCTTCCGGAGTGTAAATATTCTGGCCAACCGACACAGCGACCCGACGAATTACGGAATCCGCAGGTGCTTCGCCCAGGAAGGTCGGGATGGTCGTCATCGCCACGAGGCCGTGCGGCATCTCGGTGATGGCGGGCGAAAGCCAGCCGATCCTCAGCCCGCTCGTATAGTCGCGGTCCGACCGCCCGAACCGGTTGAACACGTCGTTCTCGACCTGGAATGTGTAGATGCTGCGCCGTTCGTCCTCAGTGGCCGAAGGCGGCGGCGGCGGGCTTGCGTCAGGGAACGTCTGCGCCCACGCCGCAGGGGCTGCAGTACAAAAGGCTGCCATCGCCAGAGCGATGGTCTTGGCGAGGCGGAGATGCATTCACGCTGGAACGCCCTTCCCGCCGCAGGGTTGCGGCTACCGGACATTTACCGGCGCGGTACGGTCCCACAGCTCGGCCCGCCACCACAGCCCGATCACCAAGGTGAACACGATACCGAGCACGCTGTAGAACGTCCCCGTCGCCGAAAAGCCGGCCCATTCGACCAGCGGCCCCGAAAGCAGCAGCCCGAGCGGCATGCCGTATACGGCGAGCATGCGCACGCCCATGACGCAGCCCCGCAAGGCGGGATTGGTGACGCGGAGCAGGATCACCGACATCGGGATCATGCAGAAGCTCTGGAAGAGCCCCGAACCGAACAGGACGATCTCGCCCATCAAGGGCGTCGTGAGCCACGAAAAGACGAGATTGAGCGACAGCCAGACCAGCGTGCAGACGATCATGGTGCGCGCCGGCCGGATATGGGCGCCATAGAGGGAGACGAGGATCGACCCGGTGAGCGCGCCGCCGGCAAAGCTGGCGATCAACCAGCCCAAGCCGGTCTGATCCATCCGGTATATGTCCTTCGCCACATAGGCGAGCAGCGAGCCGGTCAGCGGATAGGCCGCGAAGTTCACGAGAAACGCGAGCAGCATCACCGCTCGGACGACGGGCGTCGACCAGACATAGGCGAAGCCCTGCCGCAATGCGCCGAGTGCCGACGGCGTGGCCTCCCCTTCCCCCAGGATCCGCACGCGACGTATTCCGACGCCCAGGGTCAGCGCGAGGCACACCGCATAGACGCCGCAGACCGCGACATAGGCCAGCCCCGAGCCCAGGGCCGCGACCAGCGCCGCGCCCGACAGGGCGCCGACTATGCGCGCGGAATCGGCGGTCGTCCGCGACACGCCCATCGCCCGCATCAGATAGTCGGCCGGCATGGTCTCGCCGACCAGCAGGTTGCGCATCGTGATGTCCGACGGGCGCACCAGCCCCATGATCGTTGCCAGGACGAAAACGGGCACCGGCGCCGCAAGACCGCTCAGGAACAGGACGGCCAGACAGGAGGCGAGGACAAGATAGGCCGTCCGCATGAGCAGCAGGACGTTGCGGTTTCCGATCCGGTCCCCCGCCATACCGAACAGCGGCGAGATCAGCGTACCGAGGAACTGCAGGGAGCCGAACACCGCCAGTGCCAGGACCGAACCGGTCGAAACCAGCACGAACCAGCCGAGGATGACGGTCTCCATCTCGAACGCCCAGGAGGCGAGGAGATCGGCCGGCCACTGGAACCGGAAGCTGCGGATTTGAAAAGGCGCCAGGGCGGGCGCACGGGCGATGAGGCTCAATTCCTGTTCGTTCCCTCACCCTGCGCGTTTGTCGGGGCGCTTGGGCATAGTGACGCTGCGCCTTCGCGCCCAATACCACAATCGTCGCCTCGTCATGGCGCGTCCGCACTAATGGCTGGGCTTGGCCTCACAAATCCCTAATTCTAGTGGTTCTATTCCGCATTCATTCTGAGAATTTTCGGCAGCGCCCCGTTGCGTCGGGAACCGGCTCAGAGCATTGTGACAACAGATGCCGTCAAGCGGTAATTTGGCTCGAGCCGCGTGCGGGTAATGTCTTGGAGAAGTCCGCTATGGGCGGTGCCGTGAAGCGTACGAAGTTTCATCTCATCCTGATCAAGCCTACTCATTACGATGACGACGGCTACCCGATCACCTGGCTTCGGTCACATATCCCCTCGAACACCCTCGCCGCGCTCTATGGGC
The DNA here is from genome assembly GCF_965227665.1 of Reyranella sp. Taxonomy (GTDB): domain Bacteria; phylum Pseudomonadota; class Alphaproteobacteria; order Reyranellales; family Reyranellaceae; genus Reyranella. The sequence goes on along the minus strand of NZ_OZ245767.1, from coordinate 5,218,984 downwards.
TGGGCGAGGATTGCCGTGCGCGGCAGGTCCTTGGACCGGACGTGGACATCGTCATTCACCCGATCGACGAGACCAACACGCGCGTCAGGCCGGACCGGCTTATGGCCCAGATCGAGCGCAGCGGCGGCAAGGGCCTGGTGTGCCTGGTCGGCGTCCAGACCAATCAGTATCCCCATGCCGTCGACCTCGCCCGCAAGTTCCTGAAGGGCCGCTTTCCGGTGGCAATCGGCGGCTTCCACGTCTCAGGCTGCCTGTCCATGCTGCCGGTGATCCCGCCCGAGATCCAGGAAGCCATGGACATGGGCGTCTCGATCTTCGCCGGCGAGGCTGAGGAAGGCCGCTTCGACCTCGTGCTGCGCGACGCGATGAACGGCACCATGAAGCCGCTCTACAACTACATGGACGATCTGCCGGGCCTCGAGGGCGCCCCGACCCCTCATCTGCCGCCGTCGGCGCTGGCGCGCAACGAGGGCGGCATGTCGAGCTTCGACCTCGGCCGCGGCTGCCCGTTCCAGTGCTCGTTCTGCACCATCATCAACGTGCAGGGCCGCAAGAGCCGCTTCCGCACCGCCGACGATCTCGAAGCGATCATCCGCGAGAACTACAAGCAGGGCATTACGTCGTTCTTCATCACCGACGACAACATGGCCCGCAACAAGCACTGGGAGGATTTCTTCGACCGGCTCATCGAGCTCAAGGAGAACGAGGGAATCCAGCTCTCCCTGATCATCCAGGTCGACACCCAGTGCCACCGGATTCCGAACTTCATCAACAAGGCGCGCTGGGCCGGCGTCTATCGCGTCTTCATCGGCCTCGAGAACGTCAACCCGGACAATCTGCTGGCCGCCAAGAAGCGCCAGAACAAGATCACCGAGTACCGCAAGATGCTGCAGGCGTGGCACAATAGCGGCGCTTCGACCTGGGCCGGCTACATTCTCGGGTTCCCCGGCGACACGCGCGCCTCGATCCTGCGCGACATGGAGATCATCAAGAAGGAGCTGCCGCTCGATATCCTCGAGCTGTTCATGCTGACGCCGCTCCCCGGTTCGGAGGATCACCAGACCCTGTGGAAGCAGGGCGTCTGGATGGACCCCGACCTCAACAAGTACGACGTCCATCATCGCTGCGTGCATCACCCCAAGATGAGCGACGCGGAGTTCGAGCAGGTCTATCGCGAAGCCTGGGCCTCCTACTACACGCCGGAGCACATCGAGACGGTGGCGCGCCGCCATGGCGCGATCCCCGGCCGCGACCCGGCCGAGCCGGCGCGCTTCATGACCATGTTCAAGATCATGTTCGAGGCCGAGGGCGTGCATCCGCTGGAAGGCGGCGCGGTGCGCATGAAATACCGCCTCGACCGCCGCCATGGCCTGCCGATCGAGCCGATCGGCGTGTTCCACTACAAGGTGGCCAAGGACTTCTGGCGCAAGCTGAAGATCTACACCCGCCTCACGCTGCAGGGCATGGCGATCGGCCGCAAGGTCAAGAACGACCCGAAGCGCCTCGAATACACCGACCTCGCGCTGCAGCCTGTGGTCGACGACGACATGGACAAGCTGTCGCTGTTCGCCGACACGGCGGGCGGCGGTGCGGCCGTCAACAAGCGCCGGGGCGAGGACCTCGCCCGTGCCAAGGTGGCGGCCCAGCAGAACCAGCAGCGCCTCGCCGCCGCAGAATAGCGTCCCGCCTCGAACTGGCGGCGCGGGCTCCGCGCCGCCAGTATCCCTCGAATCTCTAGTGAACGACCGGCGGCGTGACTTCGCCGAGCCCGTCTGCGTCTGTCGCCGAGATCGTCGTGCGCACCATCGAACGCTCGCGCGTGTAGTCCCACGGGCGGCCGCGGTGGAGCATGGCGCGGTTGTCCCACATCACCGCGTCGCCCTGGCGCCATTTGTGGCTGTAGACGAATTCCGGCCGTGTCGCCTCGTCGAGCAGCTGCGCGAGCAGCTGGCGCGCGTCGCGATCGTCCATGCCGTCGATCGCATAGGCATGGCTCGCGACATAGAGGGCGCGGCGGTCGTTGGCCGGATTGCGCCAATTCAACCGCCAGCGCACCGGCGGCAGAGCCTTGCGTTCCTCGGCATTGGCGAGGTCGGGATGGATCTGGTCGCGGCTGTTGGCGTACGAGTGCGTGGCCACCGCATTCTTCAGCCGCTCCTGCATGTCCGTCGGCAGCCGTTCCCAGGCGAGCCGCGTCGAGGTGTACTCGGTCTCGCCGCCCTCGCCCGGCAGCACGCGCGCGGTCAGCACGGAGGCAAGCGCCGGCGTCTTCTTGAAGGACGAGTCGGTGTGCCAGAGCGCATTGGCCTTGGCGATCAGTACCTGGCGGTGATCCGGCGGCACGATCTCGCCCTGCTGGCCGACATTGGTCAGGCGCGAATAGAAGCTGTTGGCACCGAGCGACGCGACCTTGGTGAGTTCCAGCGGCCCGAAGGCACGGCTGTAGGCGACCTGGATGTCGTCGGCAATCTGCTGGTCCCGGAACACAAGGAGTGAATGGGTCTCGAAAGCCTCGCGGACGGCCTTGTAGGCCTCGGCATCGGTCGCAACGTCGAGCAGCGACACGCCCTTCACTTCGACGCCAAAACCATCGCCCAGTGGGACCAGTTCCATCGCGTTCCTCCTCGCCGTTTCTTTTGTGACCGGGATTTTATCGCACCGGCGCAGCGGGCGGCTATAGTGCGATTCCTGCACCCGAGGCATTGCTGTATCCCGTATGGCCGTCCAGTCCCCGCCCGCTCCCCGCCTCGCCTTCGTTTCCGCCAGCACGGCCACGGCCCGCGAGGCCAAGACACGCCTCGAACAGATCTACGGCGCGGCAACCTCCGCCGAAGCCGACATCATCGTCGCGCTCGGCGGCGACGGGCTGATGCTGCAGACCCTCCACCGCAACATGCGGCGGCTCAAGCCGATCTACGGCATGAATCTCGGCACGGTCGGCTTCCTGCTCAACACCTACAAGGAAACCAACCTGTTGAAGCGCCTCAAGAAGGCCCGCCAGGTGACGCTGACGCCGCTGCGCATGCTGGCCACCAACACGCGCGGCAAGGCGACTGAAGTGCTCGCCATCAACGAGGTGTCGCTGTTGCGCTCGAGCCGCCAGACGGCGCGAATCGAGGTCGCGGTCGACGGTCAAAAGCGTCTGCCCGAGCTGCATTGCGACGGCGTGCTGGTGGCCACGCCGGCCGGTTCCACCGCCTACAACCTCTCGGCCCACGGACCGATCCTGCCGCTCGGCGCCGGCCTGCTCGCGCTGACGCCGATCAACGCCTTCCGGCCGCGGCGCTGGCGCGGCGCCTTGCTGCCGCGCACATCCAAGGTCGAATTCACGATCCTCGATCCGAAGAAGCGTCCCGTCGCGGCGGCGGCCGACTCGGTGGAGATCGCCAACGTCGCCCATGTCGCGGTGACCGAGGCCAGCGATACGAAACTCACCCTGCTGTTCGACCCCGAGCATGATCTAGAGGAACGGATCCTCAAGGAGCAGTTCGCTCCTTGAGCGGCAACGACACCCCCATCAAGCCCGGGAAGAAGAGGATCATCGGCCACGAGGGCTGGCAGCCTCTCGCGCTCGCGCTCGCCATCGGCACGGCGGGCGGCTTCGTGTTCGACTGGCTGCGCATGCCGCTCGCGTGGATGCTGGGCGCCTGCGTCTTCTCGACCGTCGCCGCCTTCCTCGGACTGCGGGTGGGCATGCGGGTGCGACTGCGCCAGGGCATGATCATCATCCTGGGCGTGCTGCTGGGCTCGGGCTTCACACCCGAACTCGTGCAGCGGCTGGGCGAATGGGCCGTCAGCCTCTGTGTCCTCACCGGCATGACCATGACCGGCGCCACGCTCTGCTATGCCTGGCTGCGGCGGGTCACCGACTGGGACAAGGTCACCTGCTACTTCGCCGCCATGCCGGGCGGTCTGAACGACATGACCATCATGGGCGGCGCTATGGGCGGCCAGGAACGCGCGATTGCGCTCGCCCACGCGCTGCGCATCCTGACCGTCGTGCTCACCATCCCGGTCTGGTACCGGCTGGTGAACGGCGCGCAGACCAGCGTTCTCACCATGGTCCATGGGCCGACCGGCAACGACTGGAAGGACTATGCCATCCTGATCGCCTGCGGCGTGATCGGCGCGGTGCTCGGCCGCCTGCTGCGCCTGCCTGCCAGCTTCATGATGGGACCAATGATCGTCAGCGCCATCGCCCATCTCGGCGGTTTCACCAACTCGCAGCCACCGGGTTTCCTGGTCGCGGCGGCGCAGGTCGTGGTCGGCACCGGCATCGGCTGCCGCTTCGTCGGCACCAACTTCGACAGGCTGCACAAGGAGATGGCCGCCTCGATCGGCGCCGCCTTCATCCTGATCGCCTGCGCCGTGGGATTCGCCGAGATCACCCACGCACTCACCGGCCTCAACCTCGACGCCACCGTCCTGAGCTATGCCCCCGGCGGCTTCGCCGAGATGAGCCTGATCGGCCTGGCGCTGGGCATCGAGATCGCGATGGTGGCGACCCACCATCTGTTCCGGCTGTTCCTCATCATCATCACCGGACCGATCGTCTTCCGGACGATCCTGCGACGCGCGCGCCGCTGACCGGGCCTCCCCGCGGTATCCAGGTACCTGCCGCTGAATACCCTAAGGTCATTTCGTTTATTTCGTTTATTTCGTTTATTTCGACTGTGCGCTTCGAATCGCGGCGCCCTACGCCCGCACCGTGATGCCGCCGTCGACCACCAACAGGTGGCCGTTCACATAGGCCGACTGGTCCGAGGCGAGGAACAGGGCCGCATTGGCGGTGTCCCAGCCGGTGCCCATCTTGCCGGTCGGCGAGGCGTGATCGCGGATGGCGATCATCTTCTCGTAGGCCTGGTTATGGTCCTTCTCGCTCTTGGCATACTGCTCGGCCAGGAAGTCGATCATCGGCGTGTGCATCAGCCCGGGCAGGATCGCGTTGCAGCGGATGCCCTTCTCCGCATACTGCGAGGCGATCGCCATGGTGAGCGAGTTCACCGCCCCCTTGCTGGCATTGTAGGCCAGATAGGAAATCCCCTTGGGGCTGCGGATCGAGGCGATCGAGCTCACGTTCACGATCGCGCCCTTGCCCTGCTTCTCCATGATCGGCAGCACGTGCTTGGCGGTGAGGAAGAAGCTCTTCACGTTGACGTCGAAGACGCGATGCCACTCGTCTTCGCTGAGCTCGACCGGCCCGCCCTGGGAGCCGATGCCGACATTGTTGTCGAGGATGTCGACCCGCCCCCACTTCACCATGCAGGCATCGACCATGGCCTTCACCTCGGCGTTGTTCGAGGCGTTGGCCTCGTGCGCGACGGCGAAGCCGGGACCGACCTCCTTCTCGATCAGCCCCACCGTCTCCTCGGCGGCGGCCCGCTTCACGTCGACGCAAAGCACCCTGGCGCCTTCACGCGCGAAGGTGATGGCCGTGCACTTGCCGTTGCCCCAGCCCGGCCCGCTCGAGCCCGCCCCGACAACGATCGCCACCCTGTCTTTCAACTTGCCGCTCATGCCGCTTCGCTCCCGCTTCATTTTCCTCTCCCGTCTTCTGGGGACGGAAGGATTGAGATCGAGCCTAGCACGAAGGGCCAGTTTGGAATCAGGGTGACGACGCGACACGCCCCGTCCATGATCGAGCCCATGGACACGAACCATCACGAGACGATGATGCGGCAGGCACTCGAACTCGCCGCCGTCGCGGACAAGGAAGGCGACATGGGCGTTGGCGCGGTGATCGTGCGCGAGGGCGAAATCGTCGGCCGCGGGCGCAACCGCATCCACACCGGCAACTCGCTGATCCATGCGGAGACCGATGCCATTTCCGATGCATGCCGCACGCTTGGCACGGACGACTTGTCGGGCACGACGCTCTACACCACGGTAGAGCCTTGCCCGATGTGCGCCGGCGCCTTGTTGAACGCCAAGGTCGGCCACTGGGTGCTGGGCCTTCGCTTCAAGACTGTGGGCCGCACCTTCGGCCGCTACTCCGTCGAGACGTTTGCAGAATTCGTGGGCGCCGACATCAAATTCACGACCGGCATCCTCGAGGAGGAGTGCCTGTCTCTGCGCAGCCGCTACTTCGCGCGCAAGTGATGGGTGAGCGCGAGGGCCAGGCAGTGCTTTAGCTCACCCATGGGCGGCCGGGCGCGCACCTCCGGCGGATAGGCCTTGAACGTCGCGGCCACTCTGGGATCGCCAAACCGTTTCATGGGAGGAGCCTATCACGAAGCTGGCGGGCCGGGCTGGCGAGCCGGGCGCCCGCGTGGGAAGCTTCTCCAAACAAGAATGAATCGGAGGAGCGTCCATGCGTCGTCGTGCGTTCACCGCCTCGGCCTTTGCAACCGCGCTCGCGTCGCCCGCGATCGCCCAGGCTCCATGGCCTTCCAAGCCACTTCGCCTCGTCATCCCCTATCCGCCCGGCGGCCCGTCGGACGTATCGAGCCGCATCGTCATGGAGCGTGCCGCCCAGCTGCTGGGCCAGGGCGTGCTGTTCGACAACAAGGCTGGTGCCTCGGGCATGATCGGGGCGGAGTTCGTGAAGAACCAGCCGGTCGACCACCACACGTTCCTCACGACGACGACGGCCATGGTCTGCATCACGCGGCACCTCCAGGCGACCCCCTTCGACCCCGAACGCGACATCGTCCCGGTCTCGCGCATGTCGACTTCGTGGGGCGCCTTCGCCGTCCATCCGTCGGTGCCGGCCAACACGGTCGCAGAGTTCGTGGCCCATGCGAAGGCCAATCCGGGCAAGCTGAACTACGGCTCGGCCGGCTTGGCCACCATCACCCACCTGTTCGGCGAGATGCTCTGCCTCGAAGCCGGCATCCGGATGACCCATGTCCCCTATCGCGGCAGCGCGCCCGCGACCAATGCGCTGCTGGCCGGCGAGATCCAGGCGCAGTTCGACCAGACCACCCTGCCGCACATCAAGACGGGCAAGCTGCGCGCCCTCGCAATGCTGGCCGAAGTGCGCCACCCGGACTTCCCCGATGTCCCGACCCTGCAGGAGACCGGCTACGGCAAGGAAGGCGGCGATTCCTGGTTCGGTATCCTGGCCCCTGCCGGCACCTCGCCCGAAGCGATCGCGCGCCTCGACCACGCGATTGCAGACGCGCTCCGCGCACCCGACATCATGACCAAGGTCCACAATGGCGGCATGCGCGTGACCTATCTCAACCCCTCGGATTTCAGGAAACAGATCGGCGCCGAGAGCGCCATGTTCGGTGCGATCATCAAGAAGGGCGACATCAAGCTGCCGTGAGGACGGGAGACTTCACCCCGTCACGATTTGCGACGGGAGCGAGGCTGAGCAGACCAGACACCCGGCCAGAGGAGCGACAGCAGCAGCACGACCAGGAGGCCGCCGCCTGCCGTCACGAAGGCGAAGCGGTAGCCGGCGAGGAAGCCCGCCATGTTCATGAATCCGTGCGCGCCATGGGCCTGCAGCGCCGTCAGCACCGAGGCGCCGGCAACGATGCCGATCGTGCGGGTCAGCAGCGACAGGCTGCCCGCAACGCCGCGGTCGCGCGGCGGCAGGGTCGCGGTGACGATGTCGGTATAGGCGACCGTCAGCAGGCCCTGCCCGACGCCTTCGATGACCAGCAGCGCCGCCACGACGAGCACCGGCGTGTCGATCCCGGTGAAGCCCAGCGGCAGCAGGCCGAGGCCGACGCAGGCGACGCCCGCGAAGACCGTCGGCCGCTGGCCGATGCGGCTCACCAGGAAGGCCGAGAGCGGCGCCCCCGTGAGGCTGCCGCCATAGGCCATCGCCAGCACGATGCCGACGCCTAGCGGCGTCAGCTTCAGCACGTTCACGAGGTAATAGGGAGTCAGCAGCAGGATGGCGAAGCCCGCGAGGTTGGCCAGCGCATTGAGCACGTTGGGGATCGTGAAGCGCGGATCGGCGAACAGCGACGGCCGGATGATCGGCTCCGCCACCCGGTTGGCGCGGCGGACATAGGCCACGATCAGCACCAGCGCGACGATGGCCATCGCCAGCGCCCACGGGCCCGGGATCTCCTTGCGCTGCGAGAAGGTGAGCGACAGGAGCAGCGTGCTCATGCAGGCCGCCAGCAGCACCGCGCCCGGCGCATCGAAGGGCCGCGCATCGGGCTTCGGGGACGGCAGCAGTCCGGACAGAGCGAGCGTCGCGAGCGCGAGCGGCACGCGCAACCAGTAGACGGCGGGCCAGCCCCAGAGTTCGACCAGCAGGCCGCCGAGGAATGGGCCGATGGCGGCCGCAATGGCCATGGTACTGGCGAACCCCGCCAGCGCCTTGGTGCGATCGCTCTCGGGAAACAGCGAGGTGGCCAGTGCGGGCGTGCAGGACAGGGCCAGCGCCGTGCCGATCCCCTGCACCCCGCGCGCCCACAGGAACAGCGGCCAGTCCGGCGCCGCCGCGCAGGCCGCACAGCCCAGGGCGGAGATCGCGAGGCCGATGCGGAAGATCAGCCGGTGCCCGAACAGGTCGCCCAGCTTGCCGCAAACCAGCATCAGCGAACCGTAGGTGAGCACGTAGCAGATCACCAGCCACTGCACGTCGCCCAACGGCACCCTGAAGTGCGCCGTGATCGCCGGCAGCGCCACGTTGACGGCGATGTCGAGCGGGGCGAGCGAGGCGCCCAGCCCGACGATGGCGAGGCCGAAGGCGGGGCGGACCGTCATGGGAGCGCGCAACTCCAGTTGCGCTCATGAATCATGAGAAGAGCGCCACGTCAGAGCGGAGGTTACTCCGCTCGCAGTGGCGCGCTCCAATGATCAGAGGTGCTTCTTCAGGAATTCGAGCATCCTCTCCCACGCCGCGTTGGCCGACTTCACGTCGTAGGCCTCGCTGCGCTCGTTGGAGAAGGCATGTGCGGCGTCGTAGCGGAAGATCTCCGGGCTCTGGCCGGCGCCCTTCATCGTCTTCTCGAGCGCATCGACGGCCGCCGGCGTGCACCAGTCGTCCTTGTTGGCGAAGTGGCCCTGCAGCGGCACCGTGATCTTGGCCGGGTCGGCGAGCTGGCCCGGCGGGATGCCGTAGAAAGGCACGCCGCAGGAAATGCCGCCCACGCGGGCGCAGGCCGCGATGGTGAGCGCGCCGCCCATGCAGAAGCCCATCACGCCGACCTTGCCCCCGAGACCTGCAAGATGCTTCACCGCCCCGGCGATGTCCTGGTCGGCGGCACCGACGAAGTCGAGGCCGCTCATCATGTGATTGGCCTCGTCCGGCTTCTGGGTCACGCGGCCCTTGTAGAGGTCGGGCGCCAGCGCGTTGTAGCCCTGCCGCGCAAACCGATCGGCGACGCCGCAGATCTGGTCGTTGAGACCCCACCATTCCTGGATCACGACGATCCCGGGCTTGCCCTTGCCGGCCTCCGCGACATAGCCCTTGCAGCTGCTGCCGTCCGGACGCTTGAAGTCGATCATGCTTCCCATGGTGTCCTCCTGGATGCGTTGGACAGCACGTTAGCGCATTCCGCACGAGCTATTGAAGCTTTTCCCATCGCGTGGGGCTCGGGCCGCAGATTGCGAATCCCTTGCCAATTTACACGTGTCAGCTGTGAGCGATATGATAACGAGTGAAATCGCAGTGCTGCATCTCGCGTCGCTGACTTAAAGGTCAGCAATTTGATATTGAAGGCGAAACTTTGGGGAACGGACTCTATGGCATGCTCTCTATGGAGTAGGCGCAACCTACTGGCGGTAGCTGTCGTTGCCCTCGCCCTCATGTCGGGTGGATGCGCTTCGTCCGGACGAGACTTTGCACGCCCCACGCCGGAAAGCTTGATTTTGGGACAGACGACACTTGCTGAAGTGATCGCCAAGTATGGACCGCCCCTGGGACGGACCGCGACTTCGAGTGCTTCACCCGTCGGCAGCGATGCGCCGACCGGGGACAAACGTCCTGCCGGTCTACGACCGGCATCCGTTCCGGGAGATATTGAAATTCTTCGCTACACGTATTCCCAGGCTTCCAGGCCAGGTGTTGTTGTCGGGCCCGCCGTCGTTCAGGGAAGAGCCCTCGCCTTGTCATTCTGGAATAGTCGCCTGATCTATTTTGGCTTTACCAGCAGCTTCAACGACGACACCACCGACTTCGACGAGAACAAGGTTTCGTCCTTCGTCCGAGGACAAACGAGTCGAGCAGACGTCATTCGCGAACTCGGTCGGCCGAGCGGGGAAGGTATCTATCCGCATGTAGCCAGAGAGGGCACAAGAATGATCGCCTATCAATATCTATCCAACACTTCGACCGGCACCAGCATTGTCGGCTCGAAGCGCGTGACTACGATAAAAAACGTCCAATTTCTGTTCGATTCATCGGATAGATTGATCGAAATCTACACCTCATCGACAAGCACTACGACTCAGCGGAACTTCTGATCGCCAAGCAAGCTACAGCTTGGAACGCAGTTCCGTCTTGAGAATCTTGCCGTAGTTGTTCTTCGGTAGCGCGTCGATGAACTTGTAGTCCTTCGGCCGCTTGAAACGCGCGATGTTGTCGAGGCAGAGGCGGTCGAGGTCGGCCGGCGCGACGCTGGCGCCCGGCCGCGTCACGACGAAAGCCACGACGTCCTCGCCCCATTCGGGATGCGGGCGGCCGACGACGGAGCATTCGGCGACGGCGGGATGGAGGTTGAGCACGTCCTCGATCTCGCGCGGGTAGATGTTGGAGCCGCCCGAGATGATCATGTCCTTGGAGCGGTCCTTGAGCGTCAGCAGCCCCTCCTCGTCGAAGGCGCCGACATCGCCGGTCCACAGCCAACCGTCGCGGAGCGAGCGCGCCGTAGCCTCCGGATTGTTCCAGTAGCCCGCCATCACGGGATCGCCCTTGCAGATGATCTCGCCGACCTCGCCTACGGGAAGCGGGCGCCCCTCCTCGTCGACGATCCGAACCTCCATGCAGGAGTCCGCGCGTCCCGCCGACGCCAGGCGCTGCTCCCAGCGCGGATGGAGGCGGTCCCAGTGATACTCGCGGCTGAGATGGGTGATGGTCATCGGGCTCTCGCCCTGGCCGTAGAGCTGCATCAGCTTGTTGCCCAGCACGTCGAGCGCGTGCTTGAGGTCCGACACGTACATCGGCGCGCCGCCATAAGTAATGAGTCTCAGCGAATCGGGCTTCAGGTCGGCCACGCTGCCATGCTCGATCAGCCGCTTCACCATGGTGGGTGCGAGAAAGATCGAGCATTCGGGCCAGCGGTTCATCAGCTCGACCGTCTCGGGTACCTCGTATTTGCCGCTTTCGGGGAAGACCTGCACCGAGCCCCGCGCCAGCATCGGGAAGTTCCACAGGCCCGAGCCGTGGCTGATGGGCGCGGCATGCACGATCGAGCCACCCGGCGGCGGGCGGTCGACGTCGGCGAAGTAATTGAGCGTCATTGCCAGCAGATTGCGGTGCGTCAGCATGGCGCCCTTGGGCCGCCCGGTGGTGCCGGACGTATAGAACAGCCAGGCCAGGTCGGTGGGCTGGGCATCGGCGATCGGGCTCGGATCGCCCACCGCCATGAAGCTGTAGGAGCGTGTCGTGACGTCGACGATCTCCTTCAGCGCCGGCGCCTCTTTCGCGGCCTCGGCGATCGTGCCCGCGAGGTCGGGCGTCACGAAACAGAGCCTCGCGCCCGAATTCTCCAGGATGAACGCGAATTCCCTGGCATGCAGCTTGGCGTTCATCGGCACCGCGCAGAGGCCGGCGTGCCAGATCGCGTACATGACCTCGATCGATTCGACGCAGTTGGCCATGGCGAAGGCCACCCGGTCGCCGCGCACGAGGCCGAAGCGGCCGGTGAGATGCGTGCTCATCACCGAGACCTTGCGCCACAGCTCGCGATAATTGAGGTGCGCCGACGCTCCGCGGGCCAGCGCGGGCAGGTCGCGGAACTCCTGCGCGGAGCCCAGCAGCAGATGGGCGATGTTCATGGGCGTCGTTTCCTCGCGCCAACTATTGCAGGCGTGGCATCGACCTTGCAATGTGCCGCCCATGCAGGATTTCGATTTCGCCATTGTCGGCGCCGGCATTGCCGGCGTCTCCGTCGCCTATCACCTCGCGCCCCATGCGAAAGTGATCATCCTCGAGCGCGAGAACGTGCCCGCCTATCACACGACGGGGCGCTCGGCGGCGCTGCACTCCGAGACCTACGGCAGTGCCCAGATTCGCGCCATCACCGTGGCCTCGGGCCGCTTCTACCGCAATCCGCCGCCGGGCTTCTCCGATCATGCGCTGCTGACGCCCCGCGGCGCCCTGGTCGCGGGCCATGCCGGACAGGAAGCCGAGGTAAAGGCCGCCGCCGCCGATTATGCGCAGCTCGTGCCCTCGGTGCGCTGGCTGGAGCCGGAAGAGGTGCTGCGCCGCCACCCCCTCCTCCGGCCCGAGGCGGCGGGCGGCGGCGCGGTCTTCGAGCCCGAGGCCGACGACATGGACGTTGCCTCGATCCATGGCGGCTTCCTGAAGGGCGCACGCGCCGCGGGCGCCGTGCTGCAGCTCAATGCCGAGGTCGCGGGCCTCACCCGCCAGGACGGGCTGTGGACCCTGGTGCTGCGCGACGGCGAGACAATTCGCGCGGCCAATATCATCGATGCGGCCGGCGCCTGGGCCGACGTGCTGGGCGGCCTCGCCGGCTGCGTGCCGATCGGACTGGTGCCGAAGCGGCGCACCGCCTTCACCTTCGACCCGCCGCAGGGCCTCGACCTTGGGCCGCTGCCGATGCTGATCGACTTCGATGAGAGCTTCTACTTCAAGCCCGAGGTCGGGCAGTTCCTGGGCTCGCTGGCCGACGAGACGCCCTCGCCGCCCTGCGACGCCCAGCCCGAGGAGATCGACGTCGCCACCGCCGTCGACCGCATCGAGACCGCGAGCACGCTGCAGATTCGCCGCATCAAGAACAAGTGGGCCGGCCTGCGCTCCTTCGTGCACGACAAGAACCTGGTCGCGGGCTACGACCCGAAGATCGAGGGCTTCTTCTGGCTGGCGGGCCAGGGCGGCTACGGCATCCAGACCGGCTACGCCGCCGGCCAGCTCGCCGCCGCTTTGGCACTGGGCAAGCCCCTCCCCGCCGAAGTCGCCGACCTCGGCGTCACGGAAGCCTCGCTGTCGCCCGCGCGCTTCACAGTGCCCGACGACGCCTGAACGGGATGACACGGGAATCGACCCTGACTATGGTCGCCCCCGTGTGCCCCCGTGGCGGAATTGGTAGACGCCAGCGACTTAAAATCGCTTGATCCGAAAGGGTCGTGCCGGTTCGAGTCCGGCCGGGGGCACCAGAGCTTCAACGCACGCGCTTGCGCCTCCAGAGAGGTTTAGCATTGGCGATTCTTTACTCGCAGGCCTTCGCTCTAGCTGTGAGCTTTCAATAGGTTGTCCATCCGGCCCGGGCCGAGGAAGCTGAGGTTGTCGAGACTTCAGTAATCCTTGGGAGAGCCGAATGGACATCCACAAGAATGCCCGTCTGACGCCGCTCGGTCGAGAGCGCTTGGTCAAAATGGTCCTGGGTGGGCAGACGCCGAAGGCCGTCAGCGAAGCCGTAGGCGTCTGCCCTCGCACGGTGCGAAAGTGGGTCGAGCGCTACGAGCGCGAAGGCATGCCCGGCCTCTAGGACCGAAGCTCACGACCGAGGCGGCTCCACAGACCGATCGCGCAACCCGTCATCGAGTTTATCGAAGCCCTGCGCCGCCAGCGCCTGACCGGCAAGGCGATCGCTGTCGAGGTTGGCGTCTCGCCGGCAACGGTCAGCCGCGTGCTGCGACGCCTGGGCCTCAACAAGCTGAGCGCCCTGGCCCCTGCCGAGCCGGTGCGCCGCTACGAGCGAGAACACCCCGGCGAGATGATCCACATCGACATCAAGAAGCTCGGCAGGTTCGACCGTGTCGGCCATCGCATCACAGGTGACCGCACCGGCCAGAGCAACAGCCGCGGCATCGGCTGGGAGTTCCTGCACGTCTGTATCGACGACGCCTCGCGCGTAGCCTTCAGCAAGCTCATGAAGACCGCGCGCCAAGGCTGTGCCGTGGACTTCCTCGAGGCTGCGGTTGCCTACTACAAAAGCCTTGGCGTCACCGTCGAGCGCGTCATGACCGACAACGGCTCCTGCTACAGATCCCGTGCCTTCCGAGACGCCTGCAAGCTACTTGGCCTCAAGCACATTCGGACCAGGCCTTACACGCCCAAGACCAATGGCAAGGCCGAGCGCTTCATCCAAACATCCTTGCGGGAATGGGCCTATGCACGAGCCTACGACACTTCAGGCCAGCGCGCCCAAGAGCTACCCTTCTGGATCCATCGCTATAACTGGCATCGACCTCACGGCGGCATCAAAGGTAAAACACCCATCAGCAGACTGGCCCTCGCCGAGGACAACGTGTTGAGGCTCCACATCTAGCGGTAACGGTTGTGGTCCTTATGGGCACCGCTGCTGTTTCGCTATGGCTTCGCAGTGAGCGGCCCAAAGCGCCTCAAGTCCGTCCGATGTTGCTTAGCGAGGAGTTCCGGGCTTCCCTCCTCTCGGCCAAAGCTGCAGCGCGACAACGCGCCGCCGAAGCCAAGAGGGCAAAGAAGGTCGAAGATGCAGCACGGCGGAAAAAGGAGCAGGAAGGCTAGCTGACAAATGGGGTGGACGATGCGGTTGTAAGCGCATGATCCCTCACGCAGCGACTTGTCTCGAAGAGAGTACATAGCCGTCCCGTCGTCGAAGTCGCATCAAGGCAGCTTTCTGGCCGTACCGATGTTCGTCGGTACAATTCGGACATAGCCCGATCTGCGAGCCCCATCGCACCTGGCCGATCCGGAATCCCGACTTCATAAGCCCCTCGACGGGCTGCCCTGCCGCTCAGACAAGCTCGCCGGGCCCCTCCTAGCTGCCTTCGCTCGCTTCAGCTCGCCCCCTGATGCCACCTTATGCGTCCAGGCCAGTACCGCTCAGGCTTCCGTTGCTCTTCAGCAGCTCGTCGAAGAAAGTGATCGTCTTCGTCAGCCCGTCGTCGAGCGCGACCTTCGGCTCCCACTTGAGCGCCTCGCGGGCGAGCGTGATATCCGGGCAGCGCTGCATCGGATCGTCGACCGGAAGCGGCGCGAATACGAGCCGGCTCTTGCCGCCGACCTTGTCGAGGATCTTCTCGGCCAGGTGGCGGATCGGCATCTCGACCGGGTTGCCGATGTTCACCGGCCCGGTGAAGTCGTCGGGCGTATGGTCCATCAGGCGCTGCCAGCCGTCGAGCAGGTCGTCGACGTAGCAGAAGGCCCTGGTCTGCATGCCGTCGCCGTAGATGGTGATGTCCTCGCCCTTCAGCGCCTGCACGATGAAGTTCGACACCACCCGCCCGTCGTTGGGGTGCATGCGCGGACCGTAGGTGTTGAAGATGCGCGCCACCTTGATGCGCAGCCCGTGCTGGCGGTGATAGTCGAAGAACAGCGTCTCCGCGCAGCGCTTGCCTTCGTCGTAACAGGCGCGCGGCCCCAGCGGATTGACGTTGCCGCGATAGCTCTCGACCTGCGGATGAACGGTCGGGTCGCCATAGACCTCGCTGGTCGAGGCCTGGAAGATCTTGGCCCGTACGCGCTTGGCCAGGCCCAGCATGTTGATGGCGCCGTGGACGCTGGTCTTGGTCGTCTGCACAGGGTCGTGCTGGTAGTGGATCGGCGAGGCCGGGCAGGCGAGATTGTAGATCTCGTCGACCTCGACATAGAGCGGGAAAGTTACGTCGTGGCGCATCAGCTCGAAGCGCGGATTGTCGAGGCAGGCCACCATGTTGGCCTTGCTGCCGGTGAAGTAGTTGTCGACGCAGAGCACGTCGTGTCCGGCCTCGAGCAGGCGCTCGCAGAGATGCGAGCCGAGGAAGCCCGCCCCGCCGGTGACCAGAATCCGCTTGCCCATCATGTCCCTCGGAATCGCCTCTGACGTCGCGCTCGACACTAGATCATCAAGCGCTTGAATTCACTTCAGAATCACCGAAGGATGATGCTGCCCGACCGCTAGGGGGACCGGGCCAATATCGCAGGGGAAGCGTCCTATGAGCATCGAGATGGTCGGCCTGGCCGACATCGTGCGCGCCCATGGTGCGGCACGTCCGGACACGGTGGCGACCTTCTACGAAGGCCGGCCCACTCATCGCCCAGCCTAGGTAGCGACCACAACCAAGCGATGTTCTCTACTCCACACTTTCGGCATCGAGTTGAGCGATAAGCTTGTTTCTCTTCAGCGTTGCGACTTGCCGCTCCGCTTTAAGTTCCGCATTCCGGCGTGCAATGTAACTGCGTCGCCGCCTGATGATGCTGAGCCGTTTGACGTCCGGACCCGGCGCTGCCTCCAACTCCATCTTTAGGGCGTCAGCTTCGGCAATCATTCCCCTGAGGTGAGCTCCGATTTCGATCAGCTTGTCCTCCAAGTACCGACGCTCCGCTAAAAGTGCCTTTCTCTCCATGCAAGCCCCCAACCAGCAAAATGAATTCCACTTCCATGCTAACTACCCCTGCCCGACATGGGCCTGCGACCCTCTGCCGCCCCCCTCTTCACGCTATCGCAAAATATTTCGCAAAGTCCTTAATCATTGACTAAGGCCTACCATTGCCTTCGCTATCCGGTATCGGATTTCGTTTCTGGCCATCCTTGGCAACTTCAAATAGAGTCCTTGTTGAACCTACCGAGTTCCAACCATTGTCTGCGCTCTATTCCCAAGCTGTGACTCTCTTTGCAATCGTTGTCGTGATTATGGGCGCTGCAATTAGCGCACTATGGGCGTATGGCGCGCGACCAAAGGGGACGAATGAAGTCAGGCCCATAGTATTGGGAGAAGAGCTTCGAGCCTCCCTCCTTGCCGCACGGAATGAAGCACTTCAACAGAAGGCGAAAGCGAGGAGAGAAAGAAAATTGACGGAACTCGCCGCCCGACGAAAGAGTGCTCAGAATCAAGATTCGTAATTTTTCAGACGCTTTAGGTACCTGTACGCGACTTGAATTGCTCAGCGTCGAGCTTGCACCAGTTCTTCTTAGCCCATTTCGTGCCTTCATGCTCCAGCATCTACATCCCTCTGGGATTAAGAGTTGGCGCCCGCTTCGTGTCCGCTCTCCTCGGCCGGACACGAGACCACTAGCTGAGAGTCTCCGGGCGGCGCGTCATTGCGTTCCGAACTCGGATGGGTTGCGGTACAAACGCTTTAGGCAATCTCTATATGTCACCATGCAAGGCGCGCTGCTCGCTCACGGACTTGTACGGACAGTGCCAGTCGTCCAAACAAGGCTTCGGGAACAGCGATCGTTCCTCGGAGTGCGCGATGCAAAAGCAAGACCGCAAAGTTATTACCCTGCATTCGGTTTCGAAGGAGGTCGGAAGGGGCCGCTTCAAGCGGCAGATTATTGAAGACCTGAACTGGACGATTCGGCCACGTTCACGGACTTTCGTTCTGGGACAACGCACCGCCGTTTCCCAGCTTCTGTCTGTCATAGCCGGCCATTCAGTGCCATCCGAAGGCTGGGTAAGCCGACGCGGCAAGATTTCGCCTCCGCAAGGCTTCCTTCGCTTCGGCAAGGCCGGCACCCCTCGTCAACTCATCGCCCGATTATGCGAAATATACGGTGTCGAGCCAAAATCTGTCGAGAATTTCATCGAAGCGGCCCTTGAACACCGCCATGTGCTCGACTCTCCCGTTAGGCAACTTCCCGCTTCACTTAAGCGCGAACTGAATGTGGCCCTGACCTATGCGATTCCTTGCGACTATTATCTGTTCTTTGGCGGCATTGGCACCTCGCCCCGGCTGGCATTCCGAACGCTCTGTGAAAAAGCCCTCAACCAGCGTGCCAAGGTTGCAGGGATTGTTGTTGGCACCCATTCGAGCCGTGTGGCGCAAACGCTAAAGGGATTCTCATCCGGCGCCATTCTCTACAAGGGCAAGTTCACGCTTTTCAAATACCCCGAAGATGCCATTGCCGTATACGACAGCTTGGAACCGGAGGACGACATCCCCACGGAGCTTCTGAAAGAAGACCGAGAAGAAGCGGAAGATACTCTGGAAGTGTGAATCGCGAGGGCACAGAACTATTTCGTGCAACCACCTCAACTGGCGACTTGAAAATGGCATTCATATTGAAATGAATCCCCGAGTAACTCACGGAAAATAATCGGTAGTGTCCAAGTTCGATTAACTGGGCATTGAACTCTCCTGCGCATTCGAGGAGAGCATCAAAGTCCGGGCGTCGTGGTCACAGGCTCGCCAGCCGTGCTGCGGGGTTTTGGAGAATTGCGTCGGCTTGCACCGTGCGACGAAAGCGGATGCTTCAAGAACTGTTTCAGCGCTTCAATCCGGACTTGGGGTATCCCCTCCGAGAGCACCTTGCTCGATCAAGTCGCGGATCGCCACTGCAAGATCGATGGGAGCGGGGCGATAGGGTTGAAGGCCGTCGGCGATTCGATTTTCCAAGCCGTCGAGAAAGGCTTCGGGTTGGTCCACCGGCAAGCCGTCGAAGTCCGCCACGTGATACTCCCACCAGCGCGAACATAGCAGCCTATCACGAAGCCCCTCTGGGAACCGATAACGGATCAATCGGGCCGGCGTGCCTCCGACAATCGCGTAAGCGGGAACGTCCTTGGTTACAACCGAACCTGCAGCCACGACCGCGCCAGTAGCGATACGAACACCCTGTTGGATCAGTACGTTCTGCCCAATCCAGACATCGTTCTCGATGACGACTGGCCCCTTGTTGGGGTTGAACTGCCCCAGCATCGGCGCCTTGCCAAATGTCGCCTTGGTCGCCTTCATGAACGTTCGTCGGAACGTGAAGACATGGGTGGATATGAACTCAGTCGGATGGGCGACGCCCAGCACTTCGCAGGACCACGAAATGCTGCAGTATCGGCCCACAGTCGTCGATTGGCTTAAGACGGACTGTGAATAAGAGAAGGCCCCTGTGCTGAGAAATCCTCGACGAGGCATCGTTGCATTGGGCTCGACCACAATAGGTACCGAAAGCACGATCGTTTCGCCCTCTCGGAAAACGCCGTCGATTTTGTTGAAGTGCTTCAGGTAGAGCGGCATCTTAACAAAAAAGTCACGGACAGCACGGTTGTATTGGAACCGAAAAGGATAAACAATTTCCGTCATCTCAATGTCCGCTCGACAATGCCGTCGTACACTAACCACATTACAGCTTATCTAAGTACTAGCCCCCGCTTGGGCTAATCGTCAAAAGAATCATTTTTCGGCAGTGTCCTAGGTTGCTTCGACGCGTCGAGGCTTGGTCAATCCTCGAACGGCACGGCGCACCAGAGACCGCTGTTTCGACGCACCTCACCTCGCGCTGCCAATCGCGCGAAAGCCGCTTCAATTTGTCCAAGCGGCAAGCGGCAAGGGTACCATTTTTTGCATGATCGCCTGCACATAGTGAGAGATTATAGGCCTCCAAGAATAGAAGACACTGCTCAGTGTAGAATGCAGGAATTTACGCAGGGAATGGCGCGGTCGATTTCAGCTGCTGAAACAGACACTAGGTTTGTCCGGGCGCAAGGCCGCACCACGCTCTTATTCGAGTGCATCGAGGGCCTCATTCTGGCTACCGGACTGCACACCCCTCACCGCCAGAGGTGCACGAGCTAAACGCTTTCGCCCGTGAGACAATCGTGTAGTCAACCAACTCATGCGGTGCCCCAGGTCGCCACCCAAACATTAGTCACCATTGCGAGCGTGCACGTCAACGCCTTGTGCATGCGCCCGAATCTGTAGTGCGCGAGTTGCAGCGGGGCGGCTACGTTCATGTTCTCCAACTTCTTCGAGAATCACCGGTCATGGTGAGTTCCGGCACTCTATAATACTGGTGAATACATAGACCTCGTACAGGTTTGCGGCGATTCCCGACCGCTCTATGTCCGCCACCAGATAGTCTAGCTGATTGACAATATTCAGGGCACTTCTTACCGTGCCTATTGGATTGATCAGCCTGCAGGAGGTCGCGATGAGCAACGCCGAAGACGTTTCCACCAACAACATCCAGAGCGACTCCGGCATCGAGATTTTCGCAGACATTGTAACGTCGATGAGCCGATTTCTCACGCGATTTACGAGCATTGAGCCGTTCAAGGAAGCACAACTCGGTCTTGCCGAATGGCTTGGTTTGATGGTCCTGACGTCCCGACCTGGCCTGAGTAACAAGCAATTTGCCAAGCTGCTCGGCACGACCGTTCAGCGTGCGGCCCAGATAAGCGATGCGCTGAAGCGAGCTAACCTGATATCCGTCGATCAGGCAGAAAACGATGCGCGGACCTATTCGATGAAGGTCACCGCCTCCGGCGCGCAGCGCCTGAGTGAACTGAATGGCAAGCTGACCCCTTTGATCACCTCCGGCCTGGGCAGTCGCGTGACGTCTCTCCCGGCGACCCGAAGGAATCTGACCAGATTGCTGCGCGTGGTTACGCCGACGAAGAATTCGCCAGGCAGCGGCAAGGCCGAGGATGCAAAAGGTACCAGGAAGAAGGCTGCTTCCTAAATTTCTATCGGATCAAGAAAGAACTAGAGAATGTCCGGTGTGCTTCTGTCCTGCTGCAACACTGGTCATCGAGGTGGGCCGTTCTTCCTGGCCTATTTGGATGACCGAACCAGCGAAGTGTCCTGGATCAAGCTCGACGACATCGAAGTCGATCTCAATTTCGCCAGCGGAGCGACCGGCCTGATCAATGGGAAGGAGAGCTGCTTTGTTGCAATCCAGGGCTTGCACGACCCGGCCGCTGTCCTGGAGTTCGATCACGACTTTCGGTTCAAGAGACTGATTTCGCTGCCAGGCGTTCGAGATATCCATTCCATCAGGGAGTACGACGGATATCTTTACGCGACGTCGACCGGCACCAATGAATTGTTCGAGGTTGATCTCCGCAACCCGCTGAAGATCTCCTGCAAGTTCAAGTGCCCGACGACGGCGAGTATTCCCAATGTGCACCTGAACGACTACTTCCGGCACGGCGGCAAGGAGTACGTGCTCGGACATTCCAACCCGTTTGCAGCGCAAGGGGGGAAAAAGAATAGTTTCATCTACTCGCTGACGGACGAAGAAGTCGTGATCGAGAAGATGGAGCACGCCCATACGTTGTTGGACATAGATGGTCGCCTTGGGGTGCTGGATTCGGCGCGCGGACGAGTTGTCATAGCCGATGATGGCGCGACCAATCCCTGGTTGCAGCTGGACACCGGCGGCATCCTGCGTGGCGCCTGCCAAACCGACGATAAGATCCATGTCGCCATGAGCAGCCGCCGCATGTTCTCCCGGAAACAAGGATTGCTCCAGGTCAACGTATCGGATGATCAGGTCGTCTTTGGCAACGAAGCCTTCATGTCGTGGCTCTATTGCTTCGATAAGACCGACCGGAAATCCTTCACTCGGGTCTCCTTGTCGGAGATTGCCTTCGAGATCTACGATCTGGTCAAACTGGAGCGGCCTCCGGCGCCCCATCGTTTGGTCCCCAACGCCGCAGCGGTCCGCGCGCAGGCTTGGAGACAGCAGTTTTTCTGGCTTAGCCGTCGCAGTGCCCAACTGGGGGAGGATGACGATAGACAGCCTCCCGATCGGCGTCGTGGCTCAGCATCTCCGGCTCCTCCCAAGAAGGCACTCTTTTCGACCGCCAAGACCGAGGAGATAGCGTTTTGGGAACTTCCCGCGGTAAATAACGTCGCTTCCGACCCGGCCATCATTCCTTCGAACGCAAAGACATCGCCAAAAGTAAAAGCACCACCGGCCGAACATCCAATGTCGCCGGCGATTGTTCGGCCGACCGGCTGGCAGGAGACCGAAGGGAATTTTCATATCGTCGCAAAGAGCGGCTCCAGGAAGACCGTTATTGCATTCGCCGGATTGGCGCAGTTGATCGGCGGAATGACGACTTACAATTTCATGAGTAGCCTGAAAGACGTCGACGCCAACGTAATCTTCGTGCGGGATCCGAAGCGTAGCTGGTTCAATGGACCTATTGAAGGAATAGGCAGAAATTCAGCCGAAATCGGTGAAAAGCTCGCTAGCCTCGCGTCCGAGCTCGACACCAGCCAGCTATATCTGTTGGGCACTTCCTCGGGGGGCTTTGCGGCCTTGGCTTACGCCAAGGCCCTCAAGGCAAAACGCGTCCTGGCCTTTGGCCCGCAGACCAATATCGCGATCGACTATCTGAACTCCGTCGGAGAAGTGCGCTGGATCAAACCGATTTCACGCATCAAGGCCCCCTCCCTGATCGATACATTTCCTCTTCTTTCCGGCACCGAGGGAATGGAATGTCATCTGGTCGTCGGTAGCCGCGACAAGTTGGACGTGGTTTACGCCGAGCGGCTCAAGACCATTCAGGGCGTGCATCTGCATTACGTCGATACCGGGCATAACTCGGCCCAGTTCCTGCGCAAAGCGGGATTGCTATCCACCCTGTTAGAGCAATTCACCATGGATGTGCCTTTGACGATAGGCTAGCCATGCGCGTTCGTTGGCTTCTCCCCGAATGCTACCAAGGCAATCATTTTGATGGAATGGCTTCAACTTAACTCCGAAATGACGCCGCGCCCCGCTCCTGGGGGCGAACGTGTCCAACGCGGGGCAAAGATTTGCCATTTCAGTTACGACGATGCCGTGCTCGACAGCGCCTCCGGCGGCGTCATTTGCGAGAACCGGTACATGCCGCCGTCGCGCGGTGCTCGGTACAATCTCAGCAGCCAGGAGATCCAGTCGATCGTCGCGGACGCTACGCATTCCGAGTCCGCCGAATTGAGTGTCGCCGTCGGCTATCGAGCGGGATGGAGGAATTACTATCACTGGACGACCCAGTGTCTCCTCAACACCTATTCCCTTCTTCAAGGGGGCGCGTTGAATGACTCCGTCCTTGCGGTGCCGTCGCTCCGCGGAGTTCATGCCCGGAGTCTGGAGCTCCTCGGCATAGGACGCGAAAAACTGTTCCAGGTAGGCAGCACGCGCGCGATCCGGGCCAAGCGGTTCATCGTGACGAATGTAATGTTTGCCTCGACGCCACGTCGCTTTCCGCATGAGCTCAAGAGCATGGCGCGCGCATTGAAATCGGCCGCCGCGATCAAAACTACCGATGCGCGTCCAGCGATATACATATCGCGCTTGGACAGCCTTCGAAGGAAGATGAGCAACGAGGAAGATCTGATCAAAGCTTTGGAGAAGCTTGGCGTGCAGCACGTGTCGATGACAGGGCAGACCTTGGAACAACAGATGGGCCTTATCTCGAACGCTAGGCTGATCGTTGCACCGCACGGAGCTGGCTTGACCAATATCCTCTATGCCACTCCAGGTACTCACCTCTACGAATTGTTCCCGGCTTCCTACACGCCGAATTGCTTTCAGAGGCTCGCCCAGGCGACCGGTATCACTTACACCTCCAGTGTTTTCCAGCCCACCTCAGGTGGCCGCCACGACAGCGTTTGGTCTGCGGATGTATATGAGATTTGCAGAAATGCAGATGCTCAACTCCAGCATACCGCGCGATCGAAGGAAGCGTGATCGCGTGCCGCCAGCTTGCAGAGACGCCCGGCGATTGCCATCTGGAGTTTGTGAGTTGGGAAGAACCGCTCGATGATTCAGCGCTGCTTGTAATAGGCGACGCCCCCAAGCCTCGGTGGCGGTACTGATTTCATGGATGATCAGCAAGACCGTAAGCGTCTTTTTCGGGCCACGGCATCGAGGTCTTGCAGAGTGAGGTAAGCCTATGCCACGGTGCCTTCTCACGAAGGAGGGTGAATGTCGATTGTGGACATCGCTACGCTGATGATTGGAAGAGGCGGCAGTTCCTTGGCCGACAAAAATATCCTCCCGGTGCTAGGGGTTCCGCTTCTGCTGTGGTCAGCCGCTGCAGCCCGCCGCAGCCGGCATATACGGCGCTTTTACGTCAGCAGTGACGACGACAAGATCCTCGAGATGGCCGGCCGCGCCGGTTACAAGCCGATCAGGCGACCAGACGAACTTGCCTCGGCGACCGCGCAAAGCTGTGACGCGGTGCGACACGCTTACAAGATCATGACCGAGGATGGTGGCCCGCCGGACATCGTCGTAGTGCAGCATGCGAATGTCGGCACCATCACGGAGATAATGATCGACGAGTGCATCGACATCCTCCTTTCGGAGTCCGGCACCTCTTCCGTCGTCCCCTCACATGACAAGGCAGAGTACCATCCGATGCGCGCAAAGTTCTTGAATAAGGACGGCCTGTTGGATCAGGCGATTCCCGGAATGGCCTCAGCCAATCGCCAGGATCTTCCCAAATGCCTGTTTTTCGATCACTCATTCTGGGTGCTTCGCAGTACTGCGATCTTCGACCCCAACGGCCAGCCGCCGTGGAATTGCATGGGAAATGCCATTCGTCCCTATGAGACAGAAGGATGCCTTGATGTCCACTCTCTTGAGGATCTGGAGCTGACAGCTAGGTGGCTCATCGAGAATGAAGTCCCCCCCCCTACATACTGAATGTCTTGATCCGCGCCATCGCATCTCTTTCAAGACCACCAGTTGGCGGTATTTCTTACTGTCAGCGAACGGCATACTCAGGCTGATTTCCTGAAATACTTGTGGTGCTCGGAAGAGTTCACCTTCTTCTCCTCCTCCCCCACGATCAGCTCGGCCTCGCGCACCGCACTAACATAGTCCTTGAAGGCGGAGGTGGTGAGGTCCACTGCTACGGCGTCGAAATGCGCCCATTCGGTGTTGCCGAATTTCACGTGCTTCTCAACCATCCGCGCGCCCGCCGCCACCGCCATGCAGGACGCCTTGGCGCCGAAATCGTGGCTCGAATATGCCGGCACGACGCGACTATTCCGACGCGAAAGCAGGTCGTAGTGCCTGACCACACCGATGTTGCAGTCGCTGAGCGGCGTCGGGTAGGCCGAGTTCGCCTGCATCAGGATCAATCGGCTGCAGTTGGTGAAGTTCTCCAACACCCAGCGTTCGTAGGCCTGGTCCGTCATGCCGGTGGAAAGAACGATCCCTTCCCGATAATTGCGCGCCACGAAATCAAGGTAATCCGTGTGCTCCGAAATGGTAGAAGGCAACTTCACCACCTTCCGCTCGAAGCGCAGCATATGCTCGAAGGACTTGCGGTCAAGGATCGAAGCGAACCAGTCGATTCCCAACTCCAGACAGAGAGCGTTAACAAATTCGAAGTCGTCGTCCGACAGCTCCAATTGCATGCGGTAGTCGCGAAAGGTCGTCCCGAAGGGGGACTTGTAGGCAGAAGCGAGCTGGTCGGCTGTGTAGAAGCTGTCGACATCACGCTTCTGCAACTTCACGTAGTCCGCGCCGGCAACATAGGCGGCGCGGATCATGCGCTCGAGTCGTGCACGATCGCCGAAATGGTTGGTAGTCAACTCGGCAACCACGGAAACAGCGTGCGGCTGCCCCTGAGCGCGGCGGTAACCCGTGCCCAAGATCTTGTGGTTCAGCTCCTCTGTGGTCAGCGCGCTGAAGCTGCGGTTGCCGACATGACGAACATCGAGATCCGACTTCTGCAGGAAATAGAGCGTGTTGAGCAGATAATATTCCTGCCTCGGGATATACGTCTCACGCTCGTCGCTCATATGCGGCGCATAGTCCGGTTCGATCGCTCGGCTGACGCCCTTGCCCGGCTCGAAATCGAAGCCCACCAGATAGACCGTCTGCGGCCGGCCCCGCTGTTGTGCCACCAGGCGGGCAATTTTCAGCGCGGAGAGGAAGAGCATGTCCTCCAGTGCGAAATCCTCTGCCATGAGACGGTGCATCACGAGGTCGGAGGATTCTTGTGACATCGGCACGTACGGCACGTGCACCACGTCGCGGTTCGGTGCCGAAAAAGAACAAGACGTGACATAGAGACGCGAACGGTGGCCCGAGGCCACCAAGCCCCGCTTCACCCAGTCCGCGTGAAACAACGTTATGTCCGCCGGGGCGATGCGCTCCGCATCGTTCACGGCGATCACGAGGGAGTCGACAAAGACCTCCTTGCGAACCTCGTCCGCCGAAGGGCCCTTACCCAGGATGACGATCGTGTCGTTGACGTATGTCGACGCGATATTTCCGATCAGGCTCAAGAAACGATCCATCGAATTTCTCCTCATTCACCTGGACGTCACAGCCGTGCTCGAGGGCGAGCATCAACCCAGGCAGCAGATCCCAAGCGTAGGCGCCCTTGGGATTGCGGAAGCGGCCAAAGGCGCCACGGATCACGTTGTAGAGGTTGTAGACGGCGCATCCCATGATACGGGATTCCTGCACTTCGCGCATCGCCTGCGCGATCTCCTCGGTGAAGGAGGAGGAAAAGCCGTTGATGCGCGAATGAAGCGGGCGAAGCCTGTCGCCGGTGACAAGGCGCTCGCCGAGTTCGGGCATCAGCAGCATGCTGCCGAGATGCCGGCCCTCATGCCAGAGACCGAAAGAGAGGCCCCATTCCTTGAGGCCGGAGCAAAAATTCTCCGTTCCATCGATGGGATCGAGCAAGGCCACATAAGCCCCGCCGACACGCGCGTCCGCGCGGTAGCTCTCCTCGCCCAGAAAATCGAGGCCGGGAATCTGCACGTGGAGATAGTCTTTGACCATCTGCTCGATGAAAATGTCTGACTTCGTGACCGGGGAACCATCGGGCTTCAACTCGATATCGTAACGAGTCTCCTGGATGCGCCCCATGTTGTCTTCGACCAGCCCAGCAATGTCATCCAGGATCGACCGTACATGTGGCAGCATGC
The DNA here is from genome assembly GCF_965227665.1 of Reyranella sp. Lineage (GTDB taxonomy): Bacteria > Pseudomonadota > Alphaproteobacteria > Reyranellales > Reyranellaceae > Reyranella. The sequence goes on along the minus strand of NZ_OZ245767.1, from coordinate 5,192,322 downwards.
ATATGTTCCGGGGTGAAATGGCTTGGCCCAGCTCCAGCCAGCCAGCACCCTAAGACATGGAAGAAGTCTTGCCCAGTGGAAAGCGGGTCGCATCAGGACTTGGCATTCCGGGCCTCCAGTCATGGTCTTGAGGCTAACGTCGTTGCCGCTCTGCTACCTGGCAGCTCAGACGGTACCGAAGTGGATCTTCAACATATTCTCCACCATGCGCTTCTCGAACCTCGGCTCGTGCGCCGGCCCATAGTGCAGCGTGTTCATTGACCTCCAGAAATACTGTCTGCCCGTTTCATAGAAGTCGAACCCAAAGAGCGACACCGGACGATCCAAAACAAGAGCCATGAAAAGAATGGCGCCAAATCCTGTGGTTGGAACTCGATAGGACAGGTCGATGACCATGTTCCATATCTGCGATGGCAGCCGGGTAAACCGCGACACTCCAGCCGCTGCAACATCTTCGTTGGAAAAAGGAGTATAGTGCTTCTTGATTGACCGCGTAGCCTGAACGATGAGTGCATTCTGATAGCTCTCGTGTCTGGCAATCCGCGCCTTGAACGTCGGATTTGTTGGCGAGGGCCAGCCGAAGACCACGTCCGTCCGAGAACCTACATCTTCGGCAAAAGCGCCTATGAGTGGGCAGTTGATCCGCACGACCAAGTCATGGGCGTCGATCTTCGCCCCCTGCCCGGCACCCTGCAGGCTCGGCCCGGACCCGATGATTGCAATACGCCGGGCCACACTGGCCAATGCGACTAATTCAGCAAAGCCTTTGTCTTGCTTTAATTGGGGCACGAAATATTGTTGTCGCAGGGCAGCAATTTCTTCCCGTAGCTGGCTTATCGCCTCGGGAGCCCGATTGGGGAACCAGATGCTGGCCCACAGCGCCCGATAAGACAGGCCCGTCAAAGTAGGCGGCAGCATGGAGACGATGGAGTCAACTGCCTCGACATGAGCCTCGTCCTGAAGCAGGAAGACATCTCTAAGAAATGACTGTACCGCAAAAACGTCGTCTGGGAACTGGCTGACATGTTCATGCGCGAGTTTGATGCAGTGATCGAGCGACTCAGTCTTCCTAGCTTTCTCCAACTGGAGCTGCCGCACCATCTGACGTAGCGCTTGAGGCATCGAGTCGCTCTCGGAATGCGCCAGCGCAGACAGGACACCTTCGGGATCCTTCTTCGCGAGCCACCGGATCGTCTTGAACTCCGCGTGCCCCAGCTCTCCCTGACAGAGCAAATTTACCTGCTGGATGGTATCTGAGGATGCGTTCCCTGGGTCTGTACCAGGGCCTTCTTGCAACTCGCTGGACATTCCTGATTGCTCGCTGTCAATGCGCTGCCATTTCCACCATGATCCATTCGAATGCCAATAGGATCAATATCCGCGTGACGATTTTTCAGGCCACGCATCAGGTGAAAGCTGCTGGCTAGCTGACCTGCCCTGATTCTTCGGACCACGCTTAGCTTAAGAAGGCCGGCGTCTCCTGGCTGTTGTCTTGCCCCCTTCAAGGACGGTGCTGCGACAGGCCTGGGCGCGAAGCACCGGTTGAGCGCAGCGGCCCAGCCCGCTGCCGAAACGATGCCTGCTCCTTCAGGTTTGTGGTAGGCGCCGTCCACGTCAAATACCCAATGGTGGAATGAGGACGAATCTCGTTGTAGTGATGGCGCCAGGTTTCAATCAGGATCTTGGCCTCGACACGAGACCGAAACCATTCCAGACTCACCAGGTCATCGCCGACACGCCTAAGACGCCGACGGCCTTTACAAAATTGTCTTCGAACAAGGGGCGAGCCGGTGATCCCGCCCCGCAGCCACCGCAAGTACCAACATCGCTATGACGGCATTGCCTTTAAGCAACGCTGGGGCATCGAAGTCTTCCTCGCTAGGCCCAAGAACGCCGACGTACCGCCCCCCCCCCCCGCCACGACGAGTTCGCGGTGAATTTCTTTGGCTTCGTAGAGCTCGCAAACATCATGCACTGGCTTAAGTGGGATTTGTCACCACAGCCTAATCGGCTTGAGATTTCTGCAGAAGAGCAATCATATAGCCGTTGTGCCAATTGGACTTCTTACCGCGAACTGGGGAAAGCGTGCCGTCCACTGTCGTTCGCACGCTGATCCAGAAATTAACCTTAAGCCCTGCATGAGCAATGCCAGCTTCGGTCCCCTCACGCACGGCATCCAAATTCCAATCGTCAACGATAAATACGAAACAAGGGTCGAGGGCTGGAAGCGGCACGGACAGGGCATCCTTGTGGTCGCGTGCCTTATGCGGTCCGTCGAACAAGTAAATGTTGAAAGGCCCAATTTGCGAGTAGTCCACGGAACGGAAATCCGCCTCAATAACCTCAATGCTGGTGGTATTGCTGCGAAAACGCTCAAGGTTATTGAAGAACGCAGTCCTTGGTCCACCAAACTGCGACCAATTGTCGATAGCGACCGAACTCAGGTTGTTACCGGCAACGGCCGAACAGAGGGTGGAGCCTGCCCAAACGCCGATCTCCAAGTATCGCGGAGATTCGGTCAAGCGAATCAGTTCGTTGATGAGAAGGCGATACCGCCGGCCCGACATGCCGTCTATCGTGAGAAACTCGGCCGGGTGCGGGAATTCAGCTGCAAGGGCATGATTAAACGCCTGCATTAGACGCGCAGCGATCGCATCGCTTGGAGTCAAATCGGAAACACTGATGGCTGGTTGCTGGTCGGAAGCCTGTGACGGCACCTCCCCTGGGAAAATGCCTTCTGTTCCCATGTTGCTCATGCTGCGTCACGTATTCCTTGTTGTCAGGCGACCAACTATAGAGTCTGTTCCCAATTTGGGGAAGAGCTGGCGCAACATAAAGCTGCCCCGGTTTTGTGCACACTTGAGCATTTGCGTTTCAAGAGGTCACAATGGCCAAGAAGGAGGATCGGGTCCCCGACTTGTACCAAGGCCTTCTTGCAATCATTGAAGTGATTCAGGAAACCCGTCGTTTCGTAATCGATCCTCGCCGCGCCGATACCGATGCCATTGCCGCGCCCAACTCTGGATTCGTGGAACACGACCCATTCAGCACTTCACCCTTCATCACGCACGGCTTGAGCTGCTCGACCTGAAACCCCACCCTTTTGCTTGAGCGTTACCAATTTGCAGCGTATCTTTTTTTTGACAGTATCAGCCTATCGATTTGCAAGGTGACCATTCTGCTTTCGACTGCTTCGCGGTTGGGCGCATTCTAGGACTAGGCGGCCACTCTCTGGAAATTCAGGCCCCCGTCGTGGTCGAATGCGCAAAGACGGAGTCGAGGACGCCGCCGCGGTGATGGGTGAAATGAACTGGCGCAAACGGCGCAACCTGTATCGTCGTCGGAAATGAATCCGAAGGAATTTGTCGATGCCGGCGCGGGACGCGTGTGGCCATTTTGGCTTCGCGTATTGGCAAGATCGCCCCGATTGAATTTTTGTTCCGATGGTCACGACGATCGATTGGACCGGACATTGCCAAGGGTATTTCAGGGGGGGGGATGTGATGCTTCTTCAATATGCACGGCGCGACCGATCAATGCGCGTCAGCAGGCCGCCGCAGGCGGGCGAGAAAAAGGGAACGCCCATCGCGGAGATCGATTTGCGGGGGGCCCCCAAGGTGCACTTTCTGGAAGGCATTACCGCCTCAGCCGACGAGACCAGGGAAATCGAAGAGGCAGTTCGGGAACTCGCGAGCACGGACCCGGAAAAGCGTGCAGCGACCTTTGGGTATCAAGAGGCCACGGGCGGCGCGATCAAATATTATCTGGAGAAGGCGACCGACCTAGACCGGCAACTCATCGACGGCACTTTGCGAGGAGCGTCCAGGACGCTCCGCAAAGCGTCCAGGAAGATCCTCGGGGCACAGCCACCCAAGCCGAAGGTGGACGCTGCGGAAGCGAAACAGGCGGCTGCCCACGGCGTCAGTCCCGAGGTTGTCGCAGAAGCGCTTTACAGGGCGTTTGCGGAAAACAGCAATGGCAAGATCAAGGGAGTGCCGGGCTCCGCCAAAACCACTGAAATAAGGGGTTTCTGGGACCTTCGCGAAGTCACCCGGAAGGCCCTGTCCCAAGTCTATACAGGCACGGCGGAAGCATGACGAAGGCATCATCTTCGCGGGTGCTTCGGGCACCTGCTCGTTGCCAGCGACGGCTATCGTTTCGAAGATGATCAAGGTTAATTGTCGACGCGTAATGAATTGAAGACTTTGTAGACGATCATCGAACACGAAATAGACAATCATTGAACACAAAAGCTACCTATCATTACCTTTAGTAATTGATGCTGACGCTATCCGTGTGCGTTGAGAAGCCGTAACATCAGCCTTGTCGCCACGGCATCCTCTCTGGGAATCGGCGTCTCGAAAGGCGTTTGTTTCGTGACGGGCCCTTAGCCAAGGACCGATCATCGAGATCCGGATCCATCTCCTAGATCGGAACCAATTTTCATGCCCAGGCCTACAATTGCCTTCTCAATTTTCACACTGTTTCTGCTCGTCACTATCACGGGCACAGTACACGCTCGCGACTCGCTCCCTCGCTCTGCCGCGCTCGAACAACGTCGCGGCGAAGCGCTGCAACTCGCGCTCGACCGCCCGTTTCCCAGCCCCGCGTGCCCAACCGAACCCAGTACAAGGCATCCCTGCATCTGGGGAAAATTGCAGTCCGCGATAGCCGCGCTCTCCCTTGCCCGCAGCGATGCCGAGATCGAGTTCGCCAATGGAGAGGTTCGGGAAGCGCTCGCTCGGATCAATGCGCTGCCGCCGACCCCAGCCGTCCAAACCCGCGGTCAAATTAAAAGTGTGCGGCCAGGGGACCAACTCGTATTCTTCACTGCCGGACTCCTTGAACGCCTTTACCTCCAGTTCGGCACCAGGTCGGCGACGCCTGGGCGACTCGATCCGGCCAATATGCGCGGGATCGAGGATTTGATGTGGAAACATGCGCGCCATGAGTGCCGTTTGAGCGAAGCCGATCCGGCAAAAACCTGGTACTATCCGGCGAGCGAAAACATCAGCCTTTTTCGCAGCACGGCCTGCTGGGGCGTAGCGGAGATCCTGTCCACCAATCCGATCTGCTCGCCGTGCACTTACGACGACGGCTCCGCCCTTCCGCAGCAACTTCAAGCTTGGACGAAGTTCTTGTCCGAGTACGTCCGGCAGCGGGCTCGATATGGGAGGCTCGTCGAGTTCTTCTCGCCTACCTACTACAAATATACGCTTCAGAACTTCTACAATCTTGCAGATTTCTCTTCCGATCCAGAGTTGCGACGTCTGTCAAAGTCATTTCTCGATGTCTGGTGGGCCGAATGGGCTCAAGAACAGGTCGGTGGCTGGCATGGTGGAAGCAAGTCAAGGGCGTACAGCAAAAGGATCGAGGACCAGTTGTCGATCGGAACGCAGCTCGGCTGGCTCTACTTTGGCTTCGGAGACGGCAAAGTGCCCGGTCTGATGGTTTCCATGGTCGCGAGTCCCTACCAGCCGCCCACGATAGTTGGCGAGATTGCGAGCGGGGCCAAAAGCCCCGGTTATGTCGTCCGGGCCCGGGCCGGGGGGGTTGTAACGCCATCCTCGGGCAGGCGAGAGATCGACGGAGCCGCCGGCGGCATCGTTCGCTACTCCTATGTCACCTCTTCCTTCGTCCTGGCACTATCGGAGGTGCCAAGGATTGCGTGGGAGCGATGGATCCCGTTCGCCCGCCAGAACCAATGGGGTGGCCTTACGATGGTGGGCCCGGGACAGCCACAATATGTTTTTGCGCGCCCTTTATCCGTCGGCAAGAGCCGAGCTTCCTACAATGATCTCTGGGGCGTCCAGAGCTTCGGCACCCAGATCGTCCAGAAGATCCCGGCCCCCTTGAGTCGCCACGCGGGACGCATGGCCGTCTGGTTGAGTGATGACCTCAAGACAGAACGGGACGGTGACTGGACCGTCGCCAGCTGGGGCGACAGCTACGTCGCCTTCCGCCCGGCATTTGGCGGTATCGACAGCAAAAGTGCCCCGGACAAGCAGGTCCTGAACGACGATACCTCTCCGGTAATCATCCAGGCTGCCCTGAAGTCGGAGTTTGCCGATCTCGCCGCATTCAAGTCCGCCGTCCGTTCGGCGACGATGGAAGTAGGGAACGAATTCATCCGTTTCCGAGGCTTGGGACAGGCGGGTACACTCACTTTCTATTACAAATCTGATCGTGCTCCCGAGATCGACGGCAAACCACTGGAACTCTCCCCGCCGTTTTCCCTCGACAGCCCATTCCTGAAGGCGCGGTGGGGTGAAGGGGTTGTGACGATCAGATATGGACAACAAGAGTTGGTTCGGGATTTTCGCTGAACGATTCTGTCCGTATCTGTAACTAAGTCTTGGCGAATGCCCTCATGCCGGCCCTGTCCAATACCATCCCCAAGAACAAGGCAATCAATGCCCACTCCAAAAGATAGGTTCGATCGAGAGAGTTTTGCGGGAAATTACCGTAAATACCGACGCGAAACCATGTGATGCCATGCGTCAACGGATTGGGAATCATCCATGCCCTCATCCAGAGGGGTTGAAGATCAACGATGAAGAATACACCCGACAGGAAAATCAGCCCGCGCGTCGCCATTCTGTATATCAAGAGCCAAGCCCAAAAATATCGCCCGATCACATTATTGATCATCCCGATTCCCATTCCCATCACGATTAGGAGCAGGAGGGGAGTGATCGCCTCAACGATGGAGTCAGGCCACGCCTGATCGATGCCATACAGCCACATGCCGGCGAATATGGCCACGGTCATGCCGATCCATATTAGCGAGTTGAGCAGTATGATCGCGATGGTAACGTCTAGCGAGGTCAGACCCGGCAGGCGGGCCCCCGCGCTACCGGCCGTTCGGGTCCTGCTGGAAATATGCAGGAAGAGATAAAATGGCAAAAAGCCACTCGCCATGAACAGGAACAAGGAAGTGCCGAAACTCGCCGTCCCCATCCTGAAGATACCCCGAATGACGTAAAGGAGCAGAATCAAGAGCACTGGCTCCAGAAGAGCCATGATGAAGGAAAGCCTGCCGGCGCGGCCGTAGGAGGACAGAAGTTGCGCCATGGTGATCCAGACGAGATTCCACCAGTTCGATACCGCTATTGTGGCCTTACGTGTCGTAGTAATCATGGCATCCTGAATTACCGAGCGGATCGGGCACTCTGCCCTTCTTCACACCTCCGCACTGCAAAAGCAAAGCGATGTTCATCTTCTTCTACGTTCTTGACTGGCTCTCCAACCATCTCCTTTGGGTGGCGCTCATCGTGTTCGTCTTCGGCACGACGCTCGCAGTCATGTGGAGGTTCGACCGCTAGCCAGCGCGGGGTCTGTTCTCAGGTGAGATGCTCCTTGATGGAACGGCTGACGAGAAGCGCAATCGTCCACAGAAAAAGACAGGCGATTGTCACCGTTAGCGTAGCGACAAACCGATTCGGATAGGTTGACGTCTGAGGAAGTGCGGGCTGAATGAACGGCGTGATGTAGAGGCGCTTGGTCACGGCATTCGCCCGTGCCTGCTCGAGCGATTGCATCGTCGACGTCAGCATGCTTTGGGCAAACTGCCGCTCAAGATCCAAAGCCTCATATCGCGCCACTAGCGGAGATATCCCGGTTCCTGTCGGTTGACTGGATACCTGAGCTTCGATTGCCTTCAGTTGTTCCTCGGTCGCCTTGATGCGCATATCCAGGGACCGTACCGGAGGTGCATTAGGACCGAGCCCTTGCTTGCCAAGTGCGGCCTTGTCGGTCTGAAGCTGTGTCAGCAACCCTCTCACGGTTCCCGCCAGCGTGGCGTTCGATAACACCACGTTGTTCATAGGATCTATCAGCCCTTCCTTCTCGCGATACTTCGCGAGATCGTCGCGGATCTGCCTTAGCCGGTCCTCCGCGCGCTTGACTTCCGCCTCCGAGAACCGAACGGCCTCTCGCAACGGACGCTGTGCAACGTCGTTTATCATCTCGTCGGCAGAGGACAGCAACGTCGTTGCGACCAGAACGGAATCCTCTGCCGTGAAAGCATGAACCGTCCCGGTCGAAATCCCCGTGACGGTGTCGTACGTGGCCTTCACCACATTGTCCTTCCAGTACTTCGCAAAGGCTTCTGTCGAGCGAGACACGTCTAGACGCGACCAGAAGTCGATGAAGGGGCGCGAATAGATCTGCCGCAGATTGATCCTTTTCTGAAGATCGTGAACGGCCTGCAAACTGGTCATATATTCAGTGACCATGTAGTTTTCATTGGAGTTGGATGCCGACGACACGCCAAGAGAGGCAATAATGCCGGAAGTCGCAGCCGACGTGCTGACAGTTCCATTGGTATCGCGAACGGCGAATCTGAATTCGACTACATATTGGGGGGATGCAAATCCAAAATAGTAGATAGCCGCCAGCACCGCAGGGAGCAGCACACACAATGAAAATGACAGGAAACCACCTAGAGACCGCCCTCCTCTGCGTTGCGGGAGTTCGCCAGCCCAAGGTTCTCCAACCATTTCGATCGAATCAGAACGCGGGGCCGCCGCGGCTTCCGGCACCTCAGCAGACCGCAGGCTTGGGGAGGTCCTAAGAACAGGCTCGCTCTCGTCTTGAGGCATGTGAGAAGTATGCACGGCGCTCGCGATATTCTCGCAGCCATCACGCGCCTGCCGGAGCGAATCTCTTTTGCGCTTGCCCGGCGTACCCTCAGCTGCAGCGTCGGAGGGAATTGCATCGAGCAACGACAAATGTAGAGGCTTCTTGGAATTTGCCATCGGGCTCGTCGAAAACTACAAATGCTGAAGGCATTCATTGGAATATAACGGAGGATTTATGATAGCATACTTCAGTTGATTGTTAGACGTTTTCTACGGCTCAAGTGTCCATCGATCGCCCCTAAGGGTTTCGCCTTAGATGTGGCGCTGACGACGCTGTTGCTTTGCCGCTGAAGTGCGTAATGAGCAGCTTGATGAGCGCCGCCTCTGCTGCGGCATGCCGCCCAACAATTATTTGACGGAGCCCTGCAGTTTTCAGGGCACTGCTAGGCTGCAGGCTCATAATGCCTGAGCCAAAGTCGTACGGCAGCGAGCTTTGCCATGGCAAGGTAGTTTAGGGCGATGCGGTCGAAGCGTGTGCAGACGTGCCTGAACTGTTTGAGTTTTCCGATGCATCGTTCGATGAGGCTGCGCTTCTTGTATGTCCGCTTCGAGTAAGGGGCGGGCTCAGTGCGGTTGACCTTGGGCGGGATGCAGGCGTTGCATTCCTGGTCCTCGATGACCTCGCGGATCCAGTCGGCGTCATAGGCACGATCGGCGAGCACGACGGCCCCTCGGGGCAGATCGTTGAGCAGAAGCTCCGCCATCGGCGCGTCGTTGGCTTGTCCGGGGGAGAGCTCGAGCTGTACCGGCAGGGCCATTGCCGACGACGCGGACGTGCAGCTTGGTCGTCAGTCCTCCACGACTTCGACCGATACAAGCGTCTCCAACTTGTTTTTTTGGGCGGCCGCCTGCTGATGCACGCGCGCGATGGTCGAATCGATCATCTGCACCTTGCCGTCATGGGCGGCGATGATGGCGTCCATCAGCCGATCCCAAACACCGGCCTTTCGCCAGCGATTGAAGCGGTTGTAGATCGTGGTCGGCGGACCATAGCGCTCCGGCACATCTGCCCACGGCGAGCCGGACCGAAGCACCCAGAGAATGCCGTTGAGAACACGCCGGTCATCGACCCGCGGCACCCCGCGAGGCTTGTTCGGCAGCAACGGTTGGATCGTTCTCCACTCAAACTCAGTCAGATCGTAACGCGCCATCGCCAAGGCTCCTTTCGGAACCTTGAATCACTTTCTCCAAACTTTGGGAATCGTTTATGAGTATGCGACCTAGCCTCGAATCTCTGAGACTGAGGGCGACAGGAGGGCGCCAAGCCGGAATAAACGCCCTCGCTACCCCCGGTAGTGGCACGCCGCCCAAGCCTCAGGTGCTTCCCCTCGAGAACGGATGCACGCTGGCTGCAGTCCGGCAGGGCAATCGGGCAGCGGGTGTGGAAATGGCGGCCCTACGGCGGGCGTATCGGGTTCGGGTCGTCGCCCTGCAGCATGATGCGCTTGCGCTTGACCGTCGGGTCTAGGACCGGCACGGCCGGCAGCAGCGCCTCCGAATAGGGATGAAGCGGCGTGTCGTAGAGTTCCGCCGCCGGCGCGATCTCGACGACGCGGCCGAGATACATCACCGCGATGCGAGTCGCGATGTGCTCCACCACGCTGAGATCGTGGGCGATAAACAGGTAGGTGAGGCCGAACTGCTCCTGCCGGTCCTCCAGCAGGTTGATGACCTGCGCCTGGATCGACACGTCGAGCGCCGAGACCGGTTCGTCGCAGATCAGCAGCTTGGGCTCGTTCTCGAGCCTGCTACCGCTTCCTACCAGGCGGTCGCATCCCCGTAGCCCCAGGGGTACCGCCCGTGGAAGCGGGAGTACTCGAGTCTTTCCGAGTACGATCGAATCATCAACACCTAGTGGGTCGACTTGAAACGGACGGGCTAAGCGTTCCCCTTCGGGATTCCCCGCAAGCTGGCCAAGCGTGCGGCATCGCGACTGGAGGCAAAAGCCGCGATGCGGATCGATTCTGCCATGATCGCCGCCTTCTTCTTCCCGTTCGAGTAAAAGGCGTTCTTCAGGTATGTGAGTTGCTCGTCCAGCTGCTTGCCCCTGACCGGATCGCCCGCCGCAACGGTCGCAATGACGATCTTCATGATCTGAAACAGCGCTTCCTCATTCTCAGTAAGGATCGCACTCGCCTTCTTGCTGCTGTCCTCTGACATGGGGTTCCTCGGCTGTCGGGGGCGAACTTCTAGCCGTCACCCCCTGGAGGGTCCAGGGATCTGCGAAAGCGACCCGCATCACGATGCACCCCTGACGGGGCGCGCCCCAGCCACTAATCCCGATAATGACACGCCGCCCAATGCCCCGGGCGCTTTTCCTCGAGCACGGGTGCGCGCTGGCTGCAGTCAGGCCGCGCGATCGGACAGCGGGTGTGGAAGTGGCAACCCGAGGGCGGCCGGATCGGGTTGGGGACGTCGCCTTCCAGCATGATGCGCTTGCGCTTCACGGTCGGATCGGGGATCGGCACGGCCGAGAGCAGCGCTTCCGAATAGGGATGGATCGGGGTGTCGTAGAGTTCCGCCGCCGGCGCGATCTCGACGACGCGACCGAGATACATCACCGCGATGCGCGTCGAGATATGTTCCACCACGCTGAGATCGTGCGCGATGAACAGATAGGTGAGACCGAACTGCTCCTGCAGGTCCTCCAGCAGGTTGATGACCTGTGCCTGGATCGACACGTCGAGCGCGGAGACCGGCTCGTCGCAGATCAGCAGCTTGGGCTCGACAGCGAGCGCGCGGGCGATGCCGATGCGCTGGCGCTGGCCGCCCGAAAACTCGTGCGGGAAGCGCCGCATGTGGTCCGGCCGCAGCCCCACCGTCTCGAGCAGCTGCACGACCCGGTCCTCATGCACCTGCCGCGAGGGCGCGAGCTTGTGGATCGTCAGCGCCTCGCCGATGATCGCGCCGATCGTGAGACGCGGGTTCAGCGACGCGTAGGGATCCTGGAAAATGATCTGCATGTCGCGCCGCAGCGCCTGCAGTTTCTCCGGGCCCATCTTCGTGACATCGGCGCCCTGGAACCAGACCTCGCCCGAGCTCGGCTCGATCAGGCGCAGGATGCAGCGGCCGGTCGTGGACTTGCCGCAGCCCGATTCGCCCACCAGGCCCAGCGTCTCGCCGGGGGCGATGTCGAAGCTGACGCCATCGACGGCATGCACCTTGTCGATCACGCGCGAGAGGATGCCGCCCCGAATGGCGAAATGCTTGCGCAGCTCGCGCACCGACAGGAGCGGTTCGGCGGCGTCGGGTGCCGGCACGGCGGCGGGAACCGTCGGGGATGTATTGCTCACAGCACGCACCGCACGAAATGGCCCGCTCCGACTTCCTTCAGCGGCGGGATGCCCTGGTTGCAGATATCCATCGCGAACTTGCAGCGTGCGGCGAAGCGGCACCCCGGCGGCGGTTCGAGCATGTTGGGCACGGTGCCGGCGATCGCTTCCAGCCGCTGCTTCTTGGCGGCACTGCGATCGACCCTCGGGATCGAGCGGATCAGACCCTGCGTATAGGGATGCCGTGGATTGCCGAACAGCGCCTCGACGGGCGCCTCCTCGACCACCAGGCCGGCATACATGACGGTCACCCTCTGGCAGGTCTCGGCGACCACGCCCATTGCATGGGTGATCAGCATGATCGCCATGCCGAAACGATCCTTCATCTCCTGCATCAGCTCGAGGATCTGCGCCTGGATGGTGACGTCGAGCGCGGTCGTCGGCTCGTCGGCGATCAGCAGCTTGGGCTGGCAGGACAGCGCCATGGCGATCATGACGCGCTGGCGCATGCCGCCGGAGAACTGGTGTGGATAGTCATGCACGCGGCGCTGCGGATTGGGGATGTTGACCAGCCGCAGCATCTCGGCGGCGGCGACCAGCGCCTGCTTGCGCGACAGCTTCTGGTGCAGTTCGATCACCTCGGCGATCTGGTCGCCCACCGTGTAGACCGGATTGAGCGACGTCATCGGCTCCTGGAAGATGATCGCGATCTCCTTGGCGCGGATCGAATTCATCTCCGAGGCTTCGAGCGGGATCAGGTCCCTGCCCTTCCACAGGATCTGGCCGGCCTCGAAGCGGCCGGGCGGCATGTCGATCAGCTTCAGCACCGAGCGCGCGGTGACGGTCTTGCCGCAGCCCGACTCGCCCACCACGCCCAGCGTCTCGCCGCTGTCGATGTGCAGGTCGACTCCGTCGACGGCACGCACCATGCCGTCCTCGGTCTTGAACCAGGTTTTCAGTCCGCGAATGTCGAGCAGAGGTTCGGCCACGCTACACCAGCACTAGAGGACACGTCGCGGATCGAGCGCGTCGCGCAGTCCGTCGCCGATGAAGTTGATGGCCAGCACGGTGATGAAGATCAGCGAGCCGGGGAACAGCGCCCAATGCGGCGCGATATCGAGATAGTCCTTGGCATCGCGCAGCACGCTGCCCCAGGTCGGGACATCGGACGGGAAGCCGAGACCGAGGAACGACAGCGTCGACTCCGCGATGATGGCGGCGGCGATGTCGATCGTCGCGACCACGATCACCGGCCCGAGCGCGTTGGGCAGGATGTGCTGCGTCACCTGGCGCAGCCGCGAGGCGCCGAGCGCCCGCGCCGCTTCGACAAACTCCTTTTCGCGCAAGGAGAGGAACTGGGCACGCACCAGGCGCGCCGCCGACATCCAGCGCGTGCCGCCAATGACGGCCACGATCAGCACGAAGGCGCCGCCCTCGACCCCCAACACGCCCTTCACCGGTTCGCGGAACAGGTAGATCACCAGCAGGAGGAGCGGCAGCTGCGGCAGCGACAGGAACAGGTCGGTGACCCACATCAGCGCCGCATCGACCCGGCCGCTCGCCATGCCGGCGACGGAACCGACCAGCAGCCCGAAGAAGATGGCGACGACCATCGCCGCGACGCCGACCGCGATCGAGATGCGGCCGCCGTAGATCAGGCGCGCCAGCAGGTCCTGGCCGAGATCGTCGGTGCCCAGCGGATGGTTCCAGGAAGGTCCCTGCAGCTTGGCGGCGAAGTCGATCTCGTTGATCGGGACGCGCCAGATGAACGGCCCGAACAGCACCGCGAACAGGATCACCGCGAGCGCGATGGCCGAGAACAGCGCCATCCTGTGGCGCCGGAAACGCCGCCAGGCTTCCTGCCAGGGCGAAAACTGCTGCCGCTTGGCCGCGGGCGTGGTCCCCGCTGCTGCGGGCGCCTCAGCGGTAAGCGATGCGGGGGTCGAGCCAGCCATAAAGGATATCTGCAATGAGGTTGAAGATGACGACCAGACAGGCCGAGACGAAGGTGACACCCATCACGACGGGCGTGTCGTTGGAGAGCATCGAGGTGATCAGCAGCGAGCCGATGCCGGGGACGCGGAAGATCTGCTCGGTGACGACCGCGCCGCTGAAGACGATGGGCATCTGCAGTGCCACCAGCGTCACGACCGGGATCAGGGCGTTGCGCACCACGTGACGGGTGATGACCTTGCGCTCGCCGATGCCCTTGGACCGCGCCGTGGTGACGTAGTCGAGCCGGATCACGTCGAGCACCGAGGACCGCACGAAGCGCACCAGCGCCGCGCCCTGGAAGAGGCCCAGGACCGCCACCGGCATGATCGACTGCTTGATATGCTCCCAGTAGAACTCCCAGCCGGTCGCGCTGATGTCTGCGCGGTAGACGAAGGGCAGCCAGTCGAGCTGGATCGAGAAGATCAGGATCAGCACCAAGCCGGTGAAGAAGGTCGGAAGCGAGAAGCCGATGAACGCAAAGGTATTGGCGATCTGGTCGAACAGCGAATAGGGCCGCGTCGCCGCCAGCACGCCAACCGGAATGGCCACCGCGATGGCCAGGATCTGCGAGGCGCCGATGACGACCAGGGTCACGGGCAGTCGCTGCATGATCAGTGTGCTCACGTCCATGCGGCTGACGAAAGAGAAGCCCCAGTCGCCCTGCATGAGAGCGGTGAGCCAGTGCCAGTACCGCATCCAGACCGGGTCATCGAGGCCGAACTTGGCGCGCAGCGCGGCGCGCACCTCGGGTGGCACGGCCGGGTTGGTTGCCAGTTCGTCGAAGGGATCTCCCGGCGCCAGGGCCAGGAGGCTGAAGAGCACGACGCTGATCCCGAGCAGACTCGGGATCATGATCAGGAGCTTCCGGATTACGTACTGCCTGCTCACGCGATGGACCTGCAAATAAGAAAGCCCTCCCCGCGCATCGCGGAGAGGGCGTTGTCGGACTTAGGCGTCCTTGAACCAGTCGCTGAGGTCCGAGGTGTTGTTGTCCCAGCCGCTGATGTTGCAGTTGAGCTTTGCGGCCTGCGCCGAGACCGTGGGGCGCTGCACGATGCCCATCAGGATATGGTTCTGGACCGCGAGGTCGTTCATCTTGATGAACGCCGCGGCGCGCTTGACCGGGTCGAGTTCCACTTCGGTCTCGCGGTAGAGCTTGTCGCATTCCGGGCTCTGCCAGCGGGTGATGTTGCGGCCCTGCCACTTGTTGGCCTTGGTGGCGGCCTCCCAGGAGACGAGTTGCAGCATGTGCGTGCCGGGATCGGGCTGGCCCATGGTCGTCGTGTACATCTCGAGGTCGGTGTAGAACTTCGTGTAGGTGTCCGGGTTGGCCACGTCCGACGAGAAGAACACCGAAGCCGTCACCGACTTCAATTCGATATCGATACCGGCCTTCTGCGCCGCCTGCTTGATGATAGCCTGCGTCTTCTGACGCGGCTGGTTGATCGAGGTCTGGTAGACGAACTTGAGCTTCTTGCCGTCCTTGGCGCGGATGCCGTCGGCCCCCTTCTTCCAGCCGGCCTTCTCGAGAATGTCGTTGGCCTTGTCGACGTTGAACTCGATCGGGTTGTTCTTGGAATCGAAGCGCGGCGGGCCGTACAGGAAGTTGCGCGTCGCCGGACCGGTGCGGCCGTAGATGTGGTCCTGGATCGACTTGTTGTCGACCAGCAGCGCGATCGCCTTGCGAACCTCGGGATCGCTGAGCGTCGGATGCTTCGTCTTCAGGCTCGCCCGCTCGCCGTCGACTTCCGTCCACGGATCGGTCGTGTTCATGAGGAAGAACTCGATGTTGCCGCCTGGCGTGATCGAGACCTTGCCCTTGCCGCCCTTCTCCAGGCGCGTGAGGATCTCGTCCTCGACCTGGAGGTTCCAGGCGAAATCGAATTCGCCGGTCTGCAGCACCGCGCGCGCCGCCGAGACGGCGTCGCCGCCGCCCTTCATCTCGACCGAGTCGAAATAGGGCTTGTTGGCCTGATGGTAGTTCGGGTTTGCGACGCCCGTCACCAGATCGCCCGGCTTGAAGTCCTTGAACATGTAGGGGCCGGTACCGACCGGCTTCAGGTTGGTGGGTGCGTCGCGCGACTTTGCGCCGATGAAGTCGGCGAACAGGTGCTTGGGGATCAGCATGCCGCGCGTGCCCACGAAGGCATCGGCCCAGAACGGCGTCGGCTTCTTGAAGGTCACCTTGACAGTGTACTGGTCGACCTTCTCGACCATCACATCCTGGTAGGACGCGATCGTGTAGGCGGCAGTTGCCGGGTCCTTGGCATATTCCCAGTTGAACACGACGTCGTCGGCCGTGAACGGCTTGCCGTCATGCCAGGTGACGCCCTGCTTCAGCTTCCACGTCACCGACGTGCCGTCGGCGGACAGGCCGCCATTCTCCTTGGTCGGGATCTCGGCCGCGAGCTTCGGCTTGAGGTTGCCCTCGCCGTCCCACGCCGCCAGCGGCTCGTAGAACAGGCGCGAACCGTCCTGGTCCTTGGTGCCGACCGCGAAATGCGGATTGAGCAAGGTCGGGCCCTGCCACCACAGCAGCTTGAGCGGGCCGCCGCCGCCGCGCTTGGTCGGCTTGTAGGTCGACGCCGGCTGCGCCATCGCGACGCCCGACGACAGGAGAATCTGGCCGGCCGCCGGTGCGCCGATGCCCACCGCCATCATCGCCTGCACGAAACCACGCCGCGAGAGCTTGCCGGCCTTCACCTTGCCGATGAGGCCACGCAGTTCACGTTCCTTCATTTCATAACTCCCAAGATCTATGCCCTTCCCGGTGCCGCCCTCGCTATGCTGCAAGATGCGTGCAATCCTCAATCGTTACAGGCTGTAACGTTGCCGTCAATGACAGCACTTGCTGTGGGGAGACACTGAATGGCTTGGATTTCTCTTTTCCTGGCGGGACTCTGCGAAATCGGCTGGCCCGTGGGCCTGAAACTCGGCTGGACGGACCAGGGCGTCCGGCCGGGGTGGCTGCTTTTCGCCGCCGTTGCCATCGTAGTGAGCGGAGCGCTTCTAATGTGGGCACAACGAACCATCCCGATGGGCACCGCCTATGCAATCTGGACTGGCATCGGCGCGGTCGGTGCCTTCGTCGTCGGCATCGTGGCCTTCGGTGATGCCGCCTCGACCATCCGTATCGTCTCGATCGCCCTCATCGTGGCCGGCATCGTCGGCCTGAAACTCGCGTGAAGGCTGCGCAATTGCGATGAAAGACAAGGTCGCGCCCTGGAAGGTGCTGGACTCGCGGTACAACTATCGTGACCGCTGGCTGGCGCTGCGCTCCGACACGGTCGAGTTGCCCAACGGCCGCGTGCTGACGCCCTTCCACGTGATCGAGCAGCCGGACTGGGTCACCGCCGTGGCAATCACGCGCGAGGGCAATATCGTCCTGGTGGAGGAATATCGCCACGGGGCGAGACAGGCGGTGATCGAACTGCCGAGCGGCATCCAGGAAGGGCCGGGCGACCCGGTCGACCAGATGAAGCGCGAGCTGCGGGAGGAAACCGGCTTCGCCAGCGACGAATGGCACCTGCTCGGGACCTTCTTCGCCAACGCGCCGCGGCTCAGCAACCGCGTGCACTGCTTCCTGGCGCTCGACGCCCGCAAGGTGGCCGAGCCCGCGCTCGAAGACAGCGAGGTCATCGTGACCCATGAAGTGCCGCTCCCGCAATTCCTCGAGGAACTTCGCGCCGGGCGACGCACCTTCCACGGCTTCCAGGGTGGCGCCCTGTGGCTGTTGGACGCCTATGCCCGCAGGACGCGGGATGAGCGTCTCGCGGCAGTGCTGGCCTGAGGGGCGACTACCGCTTCCGCTCGCGCAACCGGCCCGCGACGGCGCAGGCCATGAATCCGCCGATCAACGAGATATGCTCCATGGCGATGCGAAAATGCGGCGTGCGCGCCGGCTCCTGCATCGTCCAGAATGGATGAGCGAGCACGATGGCGACGACGAGGAAGCCGCTCAGGATACCGCAGCCCAGCCACAACCATCGATCCAGCAGGATCAGCAGCGAGCCGACCAGCAGGGTCAAGATCAGCACGATGTTCAGGAAACCCTCCGGCCGGAGTCCAAGGGAAGCCAGTTCGGCGGCGCTGCTTTCGAATGCGGCAAGGTGGCCGAGCCCCGCGCTCCAGAATACGAAGGTCAGCACCAGCCTGGCCAGAAACCAACCGACCCCGCTGTCCAGGAAAGCCGCGATCACCCGCGGCATGTCGTTCCGCCCCATGTCGATTCTCCTCCCCTTGGGAACTGCTTTTTGCGGACCATAAGGCGACAAGCTGCCCTCTTCCAACTCTCTCGCTTTCGTGCGTAATTTCGCCATGATCCGCAAACGACCCGACCGGGGCTGGCGCGCGGCGGCATTTGCCGCGGCGCTGTTTGCGATCACGCTCAACTTTTTCCAGCCCCTCGCCCATGCCGTCCTGATGCGCGATGGCGGCCCCGAAGCGGCGGCACGAACCTGGGGCGTCTTCTGTCTGCCTGGCGCCGACGAAGACGGCTCGCAGGCGCCTGGCCAACAGGCGGGCAAGGTTCACGAATGTTGCCTGGGCCTCGCGCACGCGCCCGTACTGGCCGAGCCCTCCGCCACCGCCTTCATGCTCGTGGAGCCGATCGACGCGACGATTGTCTTTGCGACGAACGACGAAGCCCTTGCTCCCGTCGGCATCCGTGACGGCCCCCACCGACCACGCGGCCCCCCCTCCCCGTCTGACGCCTGAACCCGCGACGCACCCTTGGGTACGCCGCGTTCGCCTGTCATTCGTGGGGAGTTCCTCTCAATGTTGTCCATTCGCGTGGCCACGGCCACCGCCTTCGCAGCCCTCGGGCTCATCCCGACTCTTGTCCGCGCGCAGGACGCGCCGCCCGCCGCCGATCCATCCCCGACCGGGCAGCAGCAGCCCGTGTCGCTGCCGCCGATCACGGTCAGCGCCGGCCGCGGCTCGGACCTGCAGAAGCTCGACGTCAGCACCACCGTCATGACGCGCGAGCAGATCCAGGCGACGCCCGAAACCGGCGTCGATCAGCTGGTGAACCGCATCCCGGGCGTCTGGCTGCCGACCATCCCGACCGGCCAGCTCCACCCGACCGCCCAGCCGGTGAACATCCGTGGCTTCGGTACCAGCACCACGATCAATACCCTGATCATGGTCGACGGCGTTCCGGTCAATGATCCCTACTTCCGGACCATGAACTGGAGCACCATCCCGAAGAATTCGGTGGAGCGCATCGAGGTCATCCGCGGCGGCGGCGCCACCAGCCTGTGGGGCAACATGGCGATGGGCGGCGTGATCAACATCATCACCCGCGAGCCGACGAGCACCGGCGCTTCGGCCGACACGAGCTACGGCAGCTACAACAGCTCCACGGCCGAAGCGGCCGGCAGCTACGTCGTCAACGACAAGGTCAAGGTCGGGGCGAGCTACAATCATGCCCAGAGCTCGGGCTACAACCTCACGCCCGCCCAGTACCGCAACGCCAATCTCGTCGCGACGGCGTCCAAGGCCGACAACGTCGCCGCCAGCGTGTTCCTGACCCCCAACGACAAGCTGAAGCTGTTTGCGAAGGGCTACTGGAACCAGACCTATGAGGATGGCCTGGTCTGGACCTATGCCCACAACAACTGGTCGACCTATCGACTGCTCGCCGGCGGTAGCTACAAGTTCGACGAGAACCAGTCGCTGAATTTCAGCGGCTGGGCGAGCGGCGGCTCGTTCGGCACCATCAACGTCGGCAGCGGCGCCTACAACCTGAACAACACAACCGCGACCAACCAGTATGTCAGCCAGATCGAGGCCGCGCCGAATTCCGACATCGGCGGCTCGGTTTTCTACGAAGCCAATTTCGGCCCCCTGCGCGATGTAAAGGTCGGCGTCGACGCGCGTCGCACGATGGTGACCGACTACAACAACCTCTATGCCAACGTGTCCGCCAACCCGACGACCTTCATCGTGAATGGCGAGCATCGGTTCCAGGGCGTCTTCGGGCAGGGAACGTACCGGTTCACCGGCATACCGGTCGATGTAACGGTCGGCGTGCGCGGCGACTTCTGGCAGGCCTTGAATGCCAGCGTGCTGACGACGAACTCCAGCAACCTCAATGTCGTGCCGAACGCCAGCGCGGCGAGCTTCGACCCGCGTATCGGCATGAAATTCTATGCCAGCGACGAGCTGACCCTGCGGGCCGCGATCTATCGGAACTTCTCGGCGCCGGGGATGAACCAGATGTACCGCGTGTTCGCCAGCGGCACGAGCTACTCGACGATCAATCCCAACCTGCAGCCCATGAATAATTTCGGCCAGGAAGTCGGCTTCGACTTCGAGTGGAAAGGCTTCACCCTGTCGGGCACCTACTTCAACAACAACCTGAACAACTTCATCGACTACATCACGGTCTGCAACACCAGCCCGGCCTGCGCCGCGCCCTATGTCAGCGCGGCCGGTCTCGGGCCCAACTTCACGACGGTCCGCCAGTACCAGAACGTGGGCAACGCCACCTTCCAGGGCCTCGAGCTGATCGCCACCTGGCAGCCGTTCGAGCAGTTGCGGCTGACCGGCGGCTTCACCCAGACGAACGCCTACCTCACCAGCTCGGTCAATCCGACGCTGGTGCGGACCGGCGTGCAGCTGGGGCAGGTGCCGAGCTACATGTTCACGGCCGGCGTCGAATGGCGGCCGATCGAGACCCTCGTCCTGACCGCCGCGATGAAGTCGTTCCCGCAATATTGGAACGACACCAACCATACGCAGTTGAACGACGGCGCCACCCTGATCGACCTCGGCCTGCGCTGGACGCCCGTGAAGGACGTCGACATCTATGGCAGTATCCAGAACCTGACCAACGTCCAGTACCTGGCGCAGGGCTACACGCGGACCTCGTTCGAGGGCTCGACAGTCAGCGCGTCCGCCATCCCGCAGCTCGGCATGCCGCTGACTGCCACCGCCGGCCTGAGGGTGAAATTCTGATGCGTGCACTCCTCGCCTTCGCAGCCATCCTGTTGTTTGCCGGCCCCGCCGCCGCCCAGCACCAGCACGGCAAGCCGGGCGCCGCCGCACCAGAGGCGTTCACCGCCACGCCGGCGTTCGGTCCCGATGGCACGCTGTGGCTGGTCCGCGCCATGGCCGACAGGATCGTCGTCGTGCGCTCCAGCGACCTCGGCAAGACCTTCTCCGAGCCGGTCGCGGTCACGCCGGAGCCGATGAACCTCGACTGGGGGCCCGACGCACGGGCCCGCATCGTCGTCGACCCCAAGGGCGGGTTGGTCGTCACCTTCGCGATCTTCCAGGACCGCAACTTCAACGGCCGCGCCTTCTTCTCGCGCTCGAACGACAAGGGCACGAGCTTCAGCAAGCCGCGGCCGATCACCGCCGACACGACCAGCCAACGCTTCGAGACGGCGGCGGTCGATCCCGCCACCGGCCGGGTGTTCGCCGTCTGGCTCGACAAGCGCAACGTCGCCAAGGCGCGCGCCGCCGGGAAGCCCTATCCCGGCGCTGCGCTGGCCTATGCCTGGGAGGATGGCGACGCGGGCTTCGGCCCGACCTCCATCGCCCTCGACAATACCTGCGAATGCTGCCGCCTCGGCGTGGCCTTCGCCGGTCCCGGCAAGCCCGCCGTGGTGTTCCGCAACATCTTCCCCGGCTCCGTCCGCGACCACGGCGTCGTCACCTTCAAGGACGAGAAGACGCCGGGTCCCTTGCGCCGCGTCAGCGCCGACGACTGGAAGATCGAGGCCTGCCCGCATCACGGGCCGAGCCTCGCCATCCTCCCTGACGGCTCCTATCACGTCGCCTGGTTCACCGACGGCTCGGCACGCAAGGGTCTGTTCTATGCCCGAGCGGACAATGGCGACACGCCGTTCGGCGTGCCGCGCGCGCTGTCCACGCCCAAGCGCCAGCCGGCGCGGCCCTATCTGCTGGCCAACGGCACCGCGCTCCATCTCGTGTGGAAGGAATTCGACGGCACGAAGTCGACCGTGCGCTGGCAGGTGAGCCACGATAGCGGCCGCACCTGGAGCGATCCGCGCACCGTGGCGGATACCGAGGACGCGTCCGATCATCCGCTGCTCGTCGCCAATGCCGGCCGCGCCTACCTGTCTTGGCTTACCAAGGCCGACGGCTATCGCCTGATCCCCCTCGAGGACCAGCCATGAAATTTCGTCCCGTCCTCCTCGCCCTCCTGGTCGCGGTCGTTTCGGCCGGCGCCCAGGCGGCCGACCTGCAGGCCTTTGGCCGTGGAAGCTGGTCCAAGCTGCGCGCCGCCCATGACGGCCAGCCGACCGTGGTGCATTTCTGGGGCCTGACCTGTGCGCCCTGCCTCGTGGAAATGCCGGAATGGGGCAAGCTCCAGGCCGAGCGCCCGGACATGCGCCTCGTGCTGGTGGCGGCCGATCCGGTGCCGCAGGATCCGGCGCGCGTCTCCGACATGCTGGCGCGGGCCAATCTCGCGAAGGCCGAGAACTGGGCCTTCGCAGACCGGTTCAACGAGCGGCTGCGCTATGAAATCGACCCCGCCTGGCCAGGCGAACTGCCACGCACGATGCTGATCGACCGTGACGGCAAGGAGACCGTCCTCACGGGCGTCGCCGATCTCGCCGAGGTCCGCGCCTGGCTCGACGCGCAGAAAAAGCGCTGACGCCCCAACCTCTCCCTTCGCCCATTCTCTCCAGGAGTTTCTTCGATGCTCGTCCGTCGCCTCTTCCTCGCCGCCACCGTTTCTCTGTTCGCACTGCCCGCGCTGGCGCAGGACTACAAGATCGGTTCGATCGAGATCACCACGCCGTGGTCCCGTGCCACGCCGCCGTCGGCACGCACCGGCGGCGGCTTCATGACCATCACCAACAAGGGCACCGTCGCGGACCGGCTGGTCTCGGCGCGCAGCAACGCCTCGGACAAGGTCGAGATCCACGAGATGCAGATGGACGGCAACGTGATGCGGATGCGCGAGCTGGCGAAGGGCCTCGAGATCCCGCCCGGCGCCACCGTGATGCTGAAGCCCGGCAGCTATCACATCATGTTCATGGAGCTGAAGGCACCGCTCGCCAAGGACGCCAAGGTGCCGCTGACCCTCGTGTTCGAAAAGGCCGGCAGCATCGACGTCCAGCTCAACGTCGAAGCCATGGGCGCCATGCCGCAGGGGCACGGGAAGAACTAGACGCCAGCCTTCCTCCCCCGTGTAACGGGGGAGGAAAAGAGGGATTACATCGCCTTCAGGAGTTCGATCGCGATCAGCGCCATGCCGATGACCGAGACGAACCAAGCCGCCGTGCGCAGCCAGGCGATGCCGGCGATGTAGATCACGGCGTAGGCGACGCGACCCCAGAAGAAGATGGCGGCGCCCATCGCTGTCATGGCGTTGGCCTTGCCCGCGACCGCCGCGATCAGGACCAGCGCTGCGAACAGCACCATGTTCTCGACCATGTTGAGATGGGCGCGCTTGGCGCGTCCCGCCCACCCCTTGATCTCGGGCAGGCCCTCGCGATTGCCGGCAAGCGTCGGCAGTCCGACGGCCCGGTTGGCGCCCGTGGCTGCCACCAACATCTGGCCGAAGGTCAGGATCACGGAGAAAAGCAGGTACTTGAGGTCCGGCGACATCGGCGTTTCTCCCGTTGTTGTTATTTGGTCCCGAAGAGACGGTCCCCCGCATCGCCGAGCCCGGGAACAATATACCCGTGATCGTTGAGTTTTGCATCGATCGCTGCCGCGAACACCGGGACGTCGGGATGGGCCTCCGCGAAGGTCCGGGCGCCCTGCTCGGAGCCCAGCACGCAGATGAACTTGATGCGCTTGGCCCCGGACTCCTTCAGACGGTCGACCGCTGCGATGGCCGAATGGGCGGTCGCGAGCATCGGGTCGCAGACGATGACGTCGCGGTCGGAAATGTCCTGCGGGATCTTGAGGTAGTACTCGACCGCCTGCAGGGTGCGCGGATCGCGGTAGAGCCCGACATGGCCGACCCTCGCCAGCGGCACGAGGTCGGTGACGCCCTCGGCGAGGCCGAGCCCGGCGCGCAGGATCGGCACCACCACCAGCTTCTTGCCGTCGAGCATCGGCGCGTCCATCGCCTCGATCGGCGTCTCGATTCGCGTCTGCACCATGGGCAGGTCGCGCGTGGCGTCGTAGCCCAGGAGCAGCCCGATCTCGCGCAGCAGCCGGCGGAAGTTGGTGCTCGACGTCGCCTTGTCGCGCAGCTTGGTGAGCTTGTGCTGAACCAGCGGGTGCGTCACGACATGGATCGAGTGCGGCAATGACATCGTCTTCTTCTCCCCAAAAACTCTAGAACACCGTGCCGTCGCTCTCGACGGTGATGGGCGGGCCGCCGCCGGGCCGACGTTCAGCCGCCAGCCTGCGTCCCGCAAACCACGTGCCGGCTTCCAGCACCTTCACCAGCGGCAGGCGCGCCGCATCCATGCCGAGATGCAGGCGGACATGCTCGGCGATCCGGTCGAGCAGCGCCACGGTAAGCGCCCGCCATTCCACGATCGCCTCGTCGCCCGGCCCGAAGGACTTCTCCAGCAGCACACGCTGCTTGGGCCGGAGCGCCCCGGCATCGACCAGCAGGCCGCCGTTGCGATATTCCGGCAGGCCGGTCAGCGCATCGAGCGCCACGACCTTGAGGGCGCCCCCCTCGATCGGCTCGACAAGCGAGTAGCTCATCCATTGCGAAAGCTTGTGGAATGGCACGAGCCCGATCACCGGATGCTCCCACACGTCGCCGCGCGGCGACGGCCAGATCGGCGATAGCTTGTCCAGCACAGCGGCCAGGATTGCCTCCGCCTTCACCTCGCCGCCGGTGGCCACGATGTCGAACAGCGCGCCCGGCCGCTCCAACCCGACATTGCCCAGCTTGCGCAGCAGCTCGGCGCGGCCCTCGAGGCCGAGCAGCGGATTGTGCGCCTTCACCTGGAAGCCCATGGCGATGTCCATCGGCGTGAGCTTCGCCAGGCGTTCGGCATCGACCCGCAGCGGATCGCCCTTGGCGTCGCGGCTGAAGGCGCCGTTGGCGAACATGTGAAAGCTGGCGACGCCCAGCCCCTCGGAGCGCGCGTAGGTTTCGCCGGTGCCCGGCTCGCGAAAGCTCCACGCCGCGCCGGCGCCGGCGTCGAGCAGCACGGACACCACCGCAAGGTCCATGCGCCGCCGCGCGATCTCCTCGGGCGGCAGATGCGTCAGCCGCTCGGCCAGCGCGCTCCAGCGGTCACGGCCGCCCGATTCGAAATGCCTCCAGCGAGAATGGAACGGGATCGCCGCCGGATTGGGGAAGCGTTCGCGGGTGACGGCAAGCGTCGCCTGCACGGCCGCCTCCAGCCCGTTGGCATCGAGCTGGAACCACTGCGACTGCCCGTCCTCGACATACTTCAGGACCTTCGCCGCCCGTTCGCGGATGGCGACGGGCGTGCGGAGATAGGCGAGGGAATCGTTCATCGGACCGAGCCTGTCATTGGAGCGCGCCACTCCAGTGGCGCATCATGCGCTTGAGCGCCACTGGAGTGGCGCGCTCCCTTGAATCATTCATCGAGGCCACGTCCCTTGGCACGGGCCAGCTCGTTCGATCCCGGCTTGGTCGGGCTGAAATAGCCCGCCGCCTTCTTGGCATCCATCTCGACCAGCGCGTCGGCGGGAATCAGGTGCTCGGGGATCGGCACCTGCTCGACGATCTCGATGCCCTGCTCGCGCAGCGCATCCGACTTCATGTTGCTCATCGAGGCGAAGCGGTCGATGCGGCTGATGCCCAGCCAGTGGAAGACGTCGGGCATCAGCTCCTGGAAGCGCATGTCCTGCACGCCCGCCACGCATTCGGTGCGGTTGAAGTACTGCGCGGCCGAATCGCCGCCGGGCTGGCGCTTGCGCGCGTTGTAGACGAGGAACTTCGTCACCTCGCCGAGCGCCCGGCCTTCCTTGCGATTGTAGATGACGACGCCGACACCGCCTTTCTGGGCCATGTCGATGCAGATCTCGATGCCGTGTGCCAGGTAGGGCCGGCAGGTGCAGATGTCGGAGCCGAACACGTCGGAGCCGTTGCACTCGTCGTGGAGGCGGCAGGCGATCTTCGTCTCCGACTTGCCGAGCTTCGACACGTCGCCGAAGAAATAGATCGTGGCGCCCCCGATAGGCGGCAGGAACAGTTCGAGGTCGGGCCGCGTCACCAGCTCGGTGTACATGCCGCCGGTCTGCTCGAAGAGCGTGCGGCGCAGGTCGACTTCCTTGACGCCGAAACGCTCGGCGATGCCGGGCAGCCACCAGACCGGCTCGATTGCCGCCTTGGTCACCTTCACGTCGCCCGAGCCGCTCAAGATGTCGTTGTCGGGCTTCAGCCGGCCGGCGGCCAGCGCCTCCATGATCTCCGGCATGTTCACATGCGCCTTGGTGATGGCGATGGTCGGCCGGATATCCCAGCCCGCCGCCAGCTTGTCGGCGAAGACCTCGGAGACCAGGTGTCCCCACGGATCGAGCGAGACGATCTTCTTCGGATCGAACCAGCTCTCGAACGGCCCGATGATCTCGGCCGGCGAAGTGTTGGTGAGGTCGGGCCGGTGATCGGCCTTGAGTTCCTTCGCGGCAATGGCCAGCGCACGATAGATGCCGTAGCTGCCGGAATGGACGCCGATGACGTTGCGGTGGGACGTGAGGCCGACCGTACCGACGACCGGTCCCCGGACCGCAGGATCGCGCGCGCCCCACACCACCGGAGGGGCCGGCTGGCCGCCCTGGCTGGGATGGGTATTCAGTCTGATATGCGCCATGTGCTTTCCGTTCCTCCAGGAGCGGGAAAGCGGGGCATAGTATAGCGCACTGGTGACCAAAGGAAGACGCTGCGCCCTTGCGTCCTGCGGTCGGGCGGGAGACCCTTCACGCGACATGATTAAAATCACTCTGGCCGCGTTCTCTCTACTCATCAATCGGCCGCGACGGCGACGGACAACTGACCTTTACCGGCAAGGCGCTGCGCACCGGCGGTCCGGGCGAGGACGCGACGCGCTGGACGGGCCGCCTGCCGCGCAAGGGCACCTACATCATCGCAATCGGCAGCACGCGCGGGAGCGCCAACTACAGCATGGACGTGAAGATCGAATAGATTGACTGCTGCGGCGGGAGCTATCGCCTATCTGATGTTCCGGACCACAGCTTACTTCCCGCCACCGCCACCATCACCGCCCCCATCGCCACCGCCGTCGCCGCCATCACCGTCGTTACTGGAAATCTCGATCGAGAGACCTCCCCAGAAACCGCTTCGGTCGGTCTTCATTTCTTCTGCCTCCGTTTTCGGCCAGGCATTTGCGATGACCTTCGCCACGATGGAACCGACGAAAAAACCGGCAAAGATACAGGTCCCCCAGGCTTGGTCGCTTTTTGCCAGGGGATTCAAATAATAGACCGCGGCACGCGCAGCGCAGGCGATCGCGGCGGCGAGCACCAGTAGAACGAGCCCAAATGGAATTACGATCTTGCGCGACATGCGTGTGACACGCACACCTTATACTATCAAATTTCAACAAGGGAACCGTCTGGGGCGGCAGCCGCCTACTTCGGGCCCTTCGTGGTCGCAAGATAATCGACGATCGCCGTCATCTCGCCAGCGTCGACCGGCGCCTTGTAGGCATGGATCATCTTGTCGACGATGCCGTGCCAGGTAGCCTTCGGCAGGTTCGGCTGGGTCAACACCATGCCGGCCGAATGACACGACAGGCAGTTCGCGTTGATCGTCTCGGCGGTCGCGCCCCCGGGAAAGACCTCGGTGCTGGTCGGCAGATCGACCGACACCGATTTCAGGACGAAGGCCGTCGCGCCGGACGAGGCCACAGCGGCCGGCGCCGGCGGCGGCGCCGGAAGCTGAACCGCGGGATGGCCGATGAACGCCAGCGTCAGCCCGGCAATGGCTGCGACGGCAAACCCCAGGGCAGCACCGTTGATCCGCATCGCTCAGGCCGCCTTCAGGTGCACGGTCTCGATGCCGTTGTGCATGAAGCCGCTGGGGTTCCAGTTGTTTGCCATTGGCTGCACCAGCCCGCCGTCGTTGGTGCAGCGGACCATCAGCGCGACGTCGCCGGCAGAGGGCGTCACCTCGGCCTGCCATTGCCGGAAGCTGTACTTGCCCTCGTCGCGGCCCAGCACCGTGGGCCGCCAGCTCGTGCCGCCGTTCACCGAAAGCTCGACCGACTTCACGCCGGTGTCGCCGCCGAAGGCGATGCCGCGCACCAGGGTCTTCGTGCCGGCCTTCAGGGTCGCGCCGTCTTTCAGGTTGGTCACGAACGAGCGCGGCACCATGCGGGTGATCGGCACCATGGTGAGGCCGGTCTGGCCGGGTTTCATGTCGGCGCCCGGCGTGTCGGGAATCAGATAGGCGTTCCTGGTCCAGAAATTCTCGTCGGGCGCGGCCAGCACTTCGATACGGGCCAGCATCTTCACCCAGTAGGTCGAATACCAGCCCGGCACGACGAGGCGCAGCGGGAAGCCATTGAGCAACGGAAGCTGCTCGCCATTCATGGCGTAGGCGATCATGACCTCGCCATCGCTTGCATGGTCGAGCGCCAGCGACTTCATGAACTTCGGCGCCTCGGGCACCACCGGATCGTCGAGCCCGGCAAAGCGCACCGCCGTCGCGCCGGCCTTCACACCCGCCCGGTCGAGCACGTCCTTCAAGCGCACGCCCATCCACTTCGCGTTGCCCATCGCGCCGTTGGCCCATTGCGCGCCGGGAACCCGGGGCTCGGTGAAACCACGCGAGTTGCCCGAGCACTGGTTGACCGCCGCCAACTCGACCCGCGGCAACCCGTCGACGATCTCCTTCAACGTAAGGGACAGCTCCTTGTCGACATGGCCGCGCACCGAAAGCCGGAACGTCCCGACATCGATCTCGGTCGGGATGACCGCCCAGTGCCAGCGCACATAAAATGAATCGTTGGGCGTAAAGACGCCACGGTCGAAGACCTCGAACGGCGTCTCGAGCAGCGGCGGCCGTGTCCGCTGCAGGATCATCGGCCCCTTCTGCGGGAAGCCCTTCGTCAGGGCACGCTCGGACGGCGCGAACGGCAGGTCGACCGCCGCCTGCCCCCAGGCCGAGCCGGACACCACCATGAGACCGCCGGCACTGGCCTGCCCCAGAAACGATCGCCGCGTCGTTCTCGTCATTGCGTTACGCCCGTTTATCCACGCTGGCCGCTACACTACGCACAACAGATTGCGTGGAACCAACGCCTTTCTGTCGCGCCCATCGCATACGAAGGATGCAGCTTCCCGCTTCGCTATCGGAACGCTCGCGTTCACGCCATTGCAACATTTCCCGCAGCCGTTGCCAGCAATTGATCGGTTGTGAAAGCGGCGCAGAACAAGCGTTGGCAACGCGGGTGACCGCGGCGCACGTGTCACCCCAGTCGGCCATCGCAGCGGGCGGCCAGGTGCGCGTGAGTGTCCAGCCCGGCCGCCTGCATTTCTTCGATCCCGGCACCGAGAACGTGATTACGGCGTAGACCATCCCTTCGCGGCCAGGTCGATGGCGCGGCGGTACATGGTCATGGCGGCTTCGGGGGTGTTGTACCCCGCATGGGCGGTGAGGGTGACGTTGTCGAGCGTCAGCAGCGGCTCCTCCGGCGAAAGCGGCTCCTTGCCGAAGACATCGGTCGCGTAGTGGCCGATCCGGCCCGCGCGCAGCAGTTCGACCAGCGCCGCCTCGTCGACGATGCCCGCCCGCGCCGTGTTCACGATGAGGACGCCCGGCCGGGTCTTCTCCAGCTTAGCGCGATCCAGGAAGCCGCGCGTGCCCTCGTTCAGCGCCAGATGCAGGCTCACGATGTCGGATTGCGCCAGCAGCTCGTCGATGGTCACGGTGGGTACGCCGCCGCCCGAGACGGGCGAGCGGTTGTAGCCAATCACCTTCAGCCCGACGCCCTGGGCGATGCGCGCCATCTCGCGGCCGATGCCGCCCAGTCCGACCACGCCCAAGGTCTTGCCCCGCAGTTCCATGCCCTGCATCGGCCGCCAGCCGCCGCCGCGCACGATGCCGTGCATGGTCGCGATGTGCCGGGCCGCGGCAAACACGAGGCCCATCGCATGCTCGGCAACCGTGGTGTCGCCGTAGCCGCCGATGGTCGAGACCTTGATGCCGAGCCGTTCCGCCGCCGCGAGGTCGACGAAGCTGGCGGCTCCCGTGCCCAGGAACACGATGTGCTTCAGTCCGGTGCAGCGCTTCAGCGTCGGCTCGCTGAAATAGGTCGCGTCGTTGATGACCGTTTCGCAGCCCGCGACCCTGCCCGGCACTTCCTCTTCGGAGACGGGGCCCATGGCGACCGTGATCGGGATGTCCGCCGGCCCGTGGACCCGCTTCCAGACGCGGTCGATGTCGGGTGTCGAATCGATGAACAGTGTTCTGGGCATGGTCGCCTTTCCCCCGTTTTTCCCGACGATAGTCCGCACGGGGCGAACTGTCTGCTAGGGTAGCGGGATGAACAGACGCTACCTCCTCGGCACCCTGCCGCTCCTCGCTGCCGCGCCCGCCCTTGCCCAGCAGCTTCCCGACATCCGCACCCTCTCCGTGACGCCCGGCGCGGGCGGCACGAACGTCACCGGCAGCCTGGCCGACACCAAGGCCCGCGGCCTCTACTACGTGCCGGGACAGGCCGGCCAGACCCTGAACGTCTCGGTCGCCTCGCCCGGGAACAATGTCGTCTTCCAGGTCTGGGAGCCGGGTACCGGCGTCCGCACCAACGCCGATGGCACGCTCGCTCTGAACGGCAAGCCCATGCGCGATGCAGGGCCCAGCGAGGAGCCCGCCGCCTGGATCGGCGCCCTGCCCAAGACCGGACCTTATCTGCTGATCGTCTACAGCCGCCGCGATGCGGCCAGCTACACCGTGACGATCTCGGTGACGGCGCACTAAATTTTCAAGGATTGCGACGACACTGCTGGGAAACGGGGCGGCCTTCGGCAGGCTTGAATGAAGGGAGCGACTATGCGCGAGGCTGAGTTCCGCGAATGGCTGGAAGCCGGGGGCGCCAACACCGCCAAAGGGCGCAATTCGCGTGTTTATGCTGTCAAGACCATCGAGAAGAACCTTACCTCTCTCGGATCGCCTCACCCCGATCTTGCGGCGGCCCATACTGCGGATGGCTTTGCGCAGTTGCGCGAACGCATACGTATCCTGCGGCAAGATGCCAAGGCTGGTGGCAATAACTATCGCATCCTCATGCCGGATTCTGAAAAGCCGCTAAATCGGCTTTCCAACTGGAAAAGCTGGTTGGCGCAATATGGTCGTTTCCTTGGAGGGAAGGCCTCTGCAGCGGACGAAGATCTAACCGACAAAGATGAGGACGCCAACGACGATGACGAGCTTCTGAAGCGCTTCGATGGCGATTCGCACTTCCGTAAGGCGCGGGCGAACTGGTCCGATGATCAGCGAGTGGCGTTCTGCAGCATGGCACGCGCCGTGCACGAAGCCGGGCTAGATTGGTATCGGACCAATATACCGCAGATACGATTCGGTCGCCGATCTCCTGGAGAGGAGAAGGCGTCTGGAACCCTTGGGGTCCTACAGCTGCGCAAGCCTGGCGGGTTCCTGGAATTTAGCCACCAGCACGAGCAAATGAACCTCACGGGTACATATCAGTTTGATGAAACCGCTGCTGATAAATTCGTCGCCATGATTGATACGGCGGAAGATTCAATCCGCAGCTGGCTTCCGCCCCAGCCATCTCGTGCAGGCTACTGGCCCGACGAAACAGCCATCGATGATATCGAAACGCAAGCAAACCGTATCCGGCAATTTGTTTTGGAGCGATACATTGAACCAGCCCGACGGCGCGGCGATGCTCACGTCACAGTCGTGGTCGGACCGCTGAACAATGAGATGGGCCTACAAAAGGCCTGGCCAAATATCTGTCAGGCCCTGGAAGGCCGAAAGTTTCGGGAGCTGGCGAAAGTGTCAGCGCCGGTTGCGGAGGGGCCAAAGCAAAGCACGACTACGAAACTGACATTCGCAGTATCGGAAGGAGCCATCGTGGTGGCTGAAGCAAAACCTGATCCCAAGAACCTCATCCTTTATGGACCGCCGGGTACGGGCAAAACCTACCGCACAGCACTTGAAGCGGTGAGGCTCTGTGATTCGGATGCAGAGTATCCTACCACGAAAGCAGGCCGAACCGCGCTGATGAAGCGATATCGCGAGCTAGAGGCCGAGAAACGGATTGCCTTTGTCACGTTTCATCAAAGCTATGACTATGAAACATTCGTAGAAGGTCTGCGGCCCGAAACCGATGCAAACGAAGGCAATTATGCGGGCTTCCGGCTTGAAGCTCGCGCCGGTATCTTTCGCGAAATCTGCGCTTTAGCTGATCAGGCGCGCACACGGATAGTGCCTTCGGCTAGCGCCATCGGTTTTGACTTCGCCGGTCGCCGCTTCTGGAAGATGGGGCAAGGCGCCATTGGCAGCGAAGATGATGTCTATGACGAGGCCATTGCCAATAATTACATCGCTCTTGGCTGGGGGGGCCCTATCGATTGGAGCCATGAGCGGTTCTCCACCTTTGACGCGATCAAGGCCGAATGGCTTGCGAAGAACCCCGACGACGCAACGCCAAGCAATTGGACGCAGATCTGGCCGTTCCGCTGCGAGATGAAGATCGGTGACATTGTCATCGTGCCATACGGCAATACTGCGTTCCGCGCGATTGCCGAAGTTACCGGCGACTATCGCTTTGAGCCGTCGGCTGAGGGACACTACGCCCACCGCCGAGATGTCCGCTGGCTCTTGACCTTGGACGAACCATTGCCGCTAGACACGATCGTCGAGGGCAATTTCACCATGCGCACACTGTACTCGCTGCCATCAAAGCGAGTGAACCTGCCCGCCCTTGGCCGACTGATTGCTGGTGATAGTGGCCATGACGAGGACCCAGCACCATTGAGCAATAGCACTCCAGATCAGTTCGTACTCATTATTGATGAGATCAACCGCGCCAATATTTCTAAGGTTTTTGGCGAACTCATAACGCTTATCGAACCCGACAAGCGGCTTGGTATGCCCAATGAGCTGATGCTGACGCTACCGTACTCCAAGAAAAGAGATTTTGGTGTTCCGTCAAACCTCCACATCATTGGCACAATGAACACAGCCGACCGCTCGATTGCTCTACTCGACACGGCATTGCGGCGGCGGTTCAATTTCCGGGAAATGGCGCCCGAACCGGAACTGCTGGGCGTTGTCGAAGGCATTGACCTGAAGGCAGTTCTGATCACCCTCAACCAGCGCATTGAGTATTTGATCGACCGGGAGCACCGGATCGGGCACGCCTTCTTTATTGGTTGCGAGACGGCTGGTCAGGTTCACGCCACCATGCGCGACAAGGTTATTCCGCTGTTGCAGGAGTACTTCTTCGAGGACTGGAGCCGAATTCATGCCGTTCTTGGCGACGGCTTCATCGGGGCCGTGACGCTCAAATGCCCCCTCAACGAAGGTGAAGATCGTAAGAGCTGGTTTGTGCGTTTGGAGAAACAGCCAGATGGCAGCGATCGTTTTCCTGATGACGCTTACGCTCAGTTGATCGGCAAGGTTTCAGGCATTGCGGTGGAGTCCCACGAGTGAAGGAACTGGCCAGTCACCTGCTCCCCGGTGTTCCAGTAGATCGAGTCGCTTCCGCGCTCGGCGCGGCGGCAGGACAGGAATTGGCCTCGGGCAAGTTTTGCACCCCCGAAAGCAGCTCGGCTCTGGCGGTCAATGGATTTGGTCCTTTTCTCGAAAGTCCCGGCACTTTACCCCCGTTCCCGTCCCTTCTTGATCTCGATTGGCCTGCACTATCTGTCGATATTGAGCGTCAGATGCGCTTTCCTTGGGCAGGCGGGCGGCATCCTTGGCTCGATGCCGCTGTCGAAACTGCAGCACATTTGATCGGGATCGAATCAAAGCGGTTCGAGCCGTTTCGCGATTCCAAGCTGGCAAGGCTGTCGCCCAAATATTCATCGCAAGAGTGGGATGAAGGTATGGGGCCGTGGTGCGCGATGCGTGACCGGTTGCTGGCGGAACCTGCAACCTTTCGCCACCTCGACGGGGCGCAACTTATCAAGCATGGCTATGGCCTGGTAGCCGAGGCAAAGCGACGGGGAAAGTCGCCGGTCCTGCTATACCTCTATTCTGAACCGACGGAAGGCCGTGTGATTTCGGCCAAAGCCTTTGCCTGCCACCGATCCGAGACCGCCAGGTTTGCCGCGGGGCTGGCCGGTTCAAGGGTCCGATTCGCCGCTTGCTCATGGCGTGAATGGCTGACCACTTTCCCACCAAGTCTGACCGGTCATGCTGATCGCCTCGTTGCCCGGTTCCACCCATGACGCATCTGGCGGTCCATGAATGGGAGTGCATCAGCGTACACAATGGAACCGGTGCTGCGCCGGCACAGGCATTCACCCGAAGTCAGGCGAATGCCCTCCTAGTGGCTGCCCGTCGCCACCCATTGGCCAACAGATTCGGGACCAATATCCTTGTAGATCGCTACAACCAGATATGCGGACAGCAGTTTGTCGGAGTGATCTCTGCGCAAGGTTGCAGCCTTGAGATTCTGCCGAAGATCGATGCTGCGTCGGCAGAGGACGATGAAACAATCCGCACCCGCCTTGTTTCCATGCTCGATGTCGCGCTCGGGCTTAAACTCGGGGACGGGCAGGCGCTAGCCATGGCGCGCCAAAAGGAAACCTTGCTCGACATCCTGATCCGCCTGTTTGCTGATCGCTTGCTGGCTGAGGCCCGGCGCGGCCTCCCTCGCGCCTATGTCGTGCAGGCAGAGGATCTAGTTGCGCTACGCGGGCGGCTCAATGTAGTCCGCCAATTCACCCACCATGCAGTGCGACCAGACCGGCTTGCATGCCGGTTCGATGCCCTGATGCCGGATACGCCACTGCTCCGCATAATGAAGGCCTGTGTTCTCATGTTGCGCCGGCACGCTCGCTCACTGGAGACACAGCGGCGCCTGGATGAGCTGCGGTTTCTTCTGGTCGATGTCAGCGATGTACCTATCAATGTCCTGCCGTGGACCCAGGTGCACATCAACCGGACCAACCTCCGTTGGGAGACGCTTTTCGAATTGGCGAAGCTGTTCCTGAAGCGCGAATGGCAACGCACCAATCACGATGCGAAGGCAAGTCAGGGGATTACCTTGTTGTTCCCCATGAATGACCTGTTCGAGGCCTATATCGCGGCGCTCGCCCGCGGGGTGTTGCAGAGTAGCAATCTGACAGTCCAATCACAGGGCGGATTACGCTATTGCCTAATGGAGGAGGGTTTAGGCGGCAGGCAACGCTTCCAGACGACGCCGGACATTCTCATTAAGCGTGATGGGCAGATCGTGAAGGTGATCGACACAAAATGGAAGCTGATTGGCCGAAACCCCGAAGACAAGAAGCGCGGTGTTTCGCAATCCGATGTTTACCAGATGATGGCATATGCCCGGCTATATCAATGCGGGGAACTTGTGCTGCTTTATCCCCATCATGCCGGCCTTGGACCCACGGCACTGGATGTCGGTTACGGCATGATCGCGGGCAAGGAACGCCTACGGATTACGAGCATCGATATAGTGGCTGGCAAGGGAGAAGTTGTTCAGCAACTGGCGGGGTTGCTTGCACCCGCAAAGGCAGCCTCCTTGTCTGCGGCATGATTCATAGCGCCCGTTCATGCAGAAAATTCACGGCTGAGCGACAAACAGAAATCATGACGAGGATTGACCCGAAACAGACAGTCCGCAGCAATTTGATTTTCAGGAATGGACCAAGGAGCTGGACATGAAACTGCCTCTCGCGTGCACTGTCGCGCTTGCAGCGATGGCACCGCCGCCTGAACCATTGCCTATTTGCGGTGCTCGACCAGGCTGAAGCTCCTCCATGGCGGAGACCACGCGCCGGCTGCAGGATCAGGATCCGGCTACTTCGTGCTTGGCTCAGTACACGCCAACGCCGGGCCAATCGGCTATCACCATGATCACGGCTCGGCACGACATCAAAGCAGGGGGGCGCCGAATGGCCTTTGGCTGCGGAAGGACAATGAGAGCTACTACAGCAGTTGCGGCCGGCCGGTTGAAGACAATGTGCAATGCGGGCAGCTTTGGGAAGTCACACGCTGCTGACCACGCACGCGTAACATAGCATGCTCGCCACCAACACAAGCGGGAGGATGGCATGACCGACCTGTTTCCGACGACCGGCGAGGCCGAGGAGGAAAAGCTCAAGGACGACACGGCGGCAGGCGCCGGCATCGTGAGCCATCTCGGTCCCGACTCCTTTCAGAAGGACGGGCTGCGGCCCTTCTTCGAGTACCGTGCGCTCGGCCTGAAGGAGCTCACCGGCGGCAAGGTCGGCGCGCACGTGATCCGCGCCGTGCCCGGCCAGCATCCCGACGCCCCGCGCCACAGCCACGCGCTCGATTTCCAGTTCGTCTACGTGCTGAAGGGCTGGGCGATCTTCGAGTACGAGGGCTACGGTCAGCACAAGCTCGTCGCGGGCTCGACCGTCTATCAACCGCCTGGCGTGAAGCACAAGGAGATCGACCACAGCGACGATCTCGAGCTGATCGAGATCACCATGCCGGCCGACTTCGCGACGACGGTCGTCGAGTAGCCTTCGAGCAGCGCCGAGGCACAGGGAGCCGTCCGCGCCGACCTCCTGGCGGCATACCGTAGGACTGTACCGGGCCTTGCCCCATCCCCATGTTGGAGCCGACTGAATCCGCGCGAAGGAACGCCGAAATGCTGCCGTCCGGTGCTGCCGATATCGTCCGCATCCTGCGCTTCCGGCGTATCGAAGAAGAACTGGCGACCCACGCAAACCCTTTCCTCGTCGAGGCCCTACGCAAGGAAAAGCTCGAAGGGCAGCGAATCGCCGCCTGGGCACGCACGATCGCGCTGGCGGCAAGCGGCGTCCTGATTGCTTTCCAGAACCCGAGCTGGAGCGTTCTCTACTTCCATGCATTTCTGCTGGTGTTCATCGCCCTGGGCTGGGCGCAACTGCGCTATGCGACGGTGGGCCGCTCCCGAATCGAGCTCGCGCTGATCCTGGCGGACCTCGTGCTCCTGGCGGCCGTGCTCACGGTGCCGAATCCCTTCGCGGCGGGGGCTTTTCCGACGGCGATGATCTATCGCTTCGAAACGTTCCCCTACTTCTTCATCATCCTGGCGCTGGCGACGCTCGCCTATTCCTGGCGCACCATCCTCACCATGGGCGTGGTCTTCGCCTTGATCTGGTTCCTGTCGGTGTTGGGCGTTGCCGTGTTCGGTACGACCGATCCGGAGTTGGGCGGCAAGGTCGCCGCGGCCTTTGCCGACATGCCGGGTGTGCGTCACATCGTCGACCCGAACTCCGTGATCTGGCCCATCCGCGCACAGGAGATGGTCATCTTCTTCCTCGTTTCGGCGATTCTCGCGCTCCGGGGGCAGAGGTCGACCGCCCTGCTGATTCGCCAGGCCGGCATCGCCGCGGAACGCGCCAACCTCTCGCGCTACTTTCCGCCCTCGCTCGTCGACGAGCTGGCATCGGCCAGTGGCGATGTCGGCTCGGTCCGCTCACAGGAAGTCGCGGTGCTGTTTGCCGACATCGTGGGCTTCACCCAGCTCGCCGAGCGCGAGAATCCGGAGACGGTGATCCGCATCCTCAGGAGCTGTCATGCCGTCATCGAGGAGGCGATCTTCTCGAACGGCGGCACGCTCGACAAGTATCTCGGGGATGGGGTGATGGCGACCTTCGGCACGCCCAGGGTGTCGCCGACCGATTGCGCCAACGCCCTCGCGGCCGCCCGTGCCATCGTCGATGGCATTGCATCCGGCAATGCGCTTTTGGCCACGTCCGGTCTTCCACAACTGCGCATCTCGGTCGGCGTGCATTTCGGCCCGGCCATCATCGGCAATATCGGGTCGGAGCGACGACTTGAATTCGCGACGCTTGGCGACACCGTGAACGTGGCCAGCCGCCTGGAGGCGGCGACCCGCAATCTCGGTTGCCAGATCGTCGCCAGCGATGCGGTGGTGTCTCGCGGTGAGGGCGGCATGAGAGGCGACTTCCGGCGCGTTCCGGCGCTCAGCCTGCGCGGTCGCGAGGCCCCCATCGATGTCTGGGTTGCCTAAGCGCAGCCAAGCCGCCCTCAAGCTCCATGGCGCAGCAGCCGTCCCGAATAGGTGTTGGTCGGGCGGTCGTCGCGCATCGTCACCTGGCCGTTGACCAGGATGTACTTGTAGCCTGACGCCCGTTGCACGCGGCGCCACTCGCCGCCGGGCAGGTCGTGCGCGATCTCGTCAGGCAGGACCTTCAGCCCGTCATAGTCGTAGATCACGATGTCGGCGGGGGCGCCCTTCTTCAGCATGCCGCGGCCGCGGAAGCCCGCCACCTCTGCCGGCAGCGCCGACAGCCGCCAGTGCACGTCCTCGAGGCTCAGCATGCCGTGCTGGCGCACCACCTTGCAGATCGTTTCGGTGGGATAGCGGCCGGCCGTCAGGAACTTGGTGTGGGCGCCGCCGTCGGACACGCCGAACAGGATGTAGGGATCGTCGACCAGTTCCTTGAGGTACTCGATGCTGCCGTTGGGCGGGGCGGCGAAGAACTCGGTCTCGAGATTTTCCTCGACCGCCATGTCGAGCATGACGTCGACCGGATGCTTGCCCATCTTCTCGCCGGCATGGGCCAGCGTGTGGTCGAGCCACTTCTTGTTGCGCTCGGTCTTGGGACCGACGATGGCGATCTGCGGCAATGGGCCGGTCGCGGTGATCGGCAGGTTCTCGCGCAACTTCGCGCGGCGCGCCGGATCGGCGAGCTTGGCCAGCCGCTCCTCGCGCGTGCCGGTCGTCGCGTCGCACCAGTCCTGTGAATCGTCGAACAGGTTCCAGTCCTCGAAGGTGAAGGTGAAGCCTGCATCGGTGGTGAGGCCCTGCCCCACGACCCTGATGCCGCGCTCGCGGCAGCTCTTCAGCCAGGCCAGTCCGCGGCGATGGATCTCGGGCCGGTGATCGAAGGCCTGGATCACGTTCATGATCATGGGCCGGCCGCTCAGCGTCGACAGCTCCTCATAGAAGGCGCGGTCGGCCGCATTGTCGCCCGAGATCAGCAGCATCTGCATGAAGCCTTCGTTGCGCTCGGCCAGCACCCGCGCGAATTCCCGGCAGGTCTCGTCATGCATCACGTCGGTCGGCATCGGCGTGCCGTCATAGTCGCGCTGCACGGCC
Source organism: Reyranella sp. (assembly GCF_965227665.1). Classification (GTDB taxonomy): domain Bacteria; phylum Pseudomonadota; class Alphaproteobacteria; order Reyranellales; family Reyranellaceae; genus Reyranella. Next base: position 5,153,238 of record NZ_OZ245767.1, on the reverse strand, counting down.
GCCGGGCCGGTGGGCTTCATGCGCTGCGCCGACCAGCCGCAGGCGCCGGCATCCATCGCTTCGCCGAGCAGGCGCTTCATTTCGGCATGCTCCTCCTGCGTCGGCATCTTGCCGGCCTTGGCGGCCTCGAAGCCCATCACCCAGATGAGCAGCGGCGACACCGGCACGTAGGGCAGGACGTTCACCGCCTTGGGTGCGGCATCGACGCTGTCGAGGAATTCCGGGAAGGTCACCCAGTTCCACGGCATCCCCTGCTGCATCGAAGCCATGGGGATCGCCTCGACCCGGGTCATCGACATCATGGCGCGCTCGCGCTCGGCCGGTCGAACCGGGGCGAAGCCAAAGCCGCAATTGCCGATCACCACGGAAGTGATGCCGTGCCACGAGGAGAGCGTGCAGTAGGGATCCCAGAAGAGCTGGGCGTCGTAATGCGTGTGCAGATCGACGAAACCCGGCGCCACGATCAGGCCGCCGGCGTCGATGACCTCGTCGGCATCACTGGCGGCGATCTGGCCGATCTCGGCGATGCGGCCGTCCTTGATGCCGATGTCGCCGCGAAAACGCGGCAGCCGGCTGCCATCGACGATCATCCCGCCGCGGATCACGCGATCATAGCGCGCCATTCGTTTCCTCCGGTGTTTTGCCGGAAGCGTGCGGGCCTGCTGTCGACCTGTCAACGCGAGCGGGTCGCGGCGCAGAACTCAGTTGCGCTTCGTCACCTGGATGAACGTATTGTTGGTGTTGGGCCGGTAGCTGACATTGTAGTGGCCGCCTGCCCCGACCGCATCACAGCTCGCGCCTACAGTCTGGACACGCCCGATGGTGTAAGTGGTCCAGGCGCTGCCCTTCGACATGTCGACGTCGAGCTGGAACAGCAGGTTGGGCGAGCTCTTCTGGGCGTTCTGGTACTGCCAGCAGATCCAGTTCTTGTAACCGGGCTTGAGCTGCATGGTCTTCCACTCGCCTTCGCCCCATTTGTAGCGATAGCTGATCTGCGCCTGGGTCTGGTTGTGCAGGCAGGCACAGCCATGAGTGGTCTGTTGGGCCGCCGCCGGACGCGCGCCCGCAGAGGCAAGGGCGACCATCGCGATCGCCATCAATCCCAGTTTCATTTTACGCCCCCCCGAGTGACGGCAGAACCTAGGATTATCTCCTTTGGACTGCAACCTTCGTGCCGGGCTGGTTATCCCGCCTTGCGCTCGCACTGGAAGGTAACCACGCGCGGCTTGTAGGGAGCGGGAGGCGGCACGGCCGGGAAGCTCTTTTTCGGCCAGGTGCCATCGGCCAGGTGCCGGTCGATCACAGGCACGAGGAGCTGCAGCATGATCCAGGCGCGCAACCGAATCCCTTCGGGTGTGCCGTGGATCGCATCGACGAACAGGTCCGGGTCGGACGGCATCATCCGGGCGAGGTCCAGGAAATCGATGCGGTGTTGCTTCGCGTACTTCGCCAGCACTCGGTTCTGGAACACCGCCAGCCGCTCGAGGTCCCGGTAGCGGAACGGCGCATAGCCGAAATTCAGGTACTCCAGGATGAAGCGGTGGCGCACCGGATCGAGCACCATCCCGTCCGTCACGAGCCACTTGAAGGAGGCCAGAGCCAGTTCGCCCCCCACCGCTTCGGTCATGGCATCGATGCGGCCCAGATCGGCAAGGATCTCCGACAGGGTGACCGGGAGGTCCTTTCGCGCGAGGTCCGGATCCGTCTCGTCTACGCCCGCCGGCCAGACCAGCCTGTACTCGGGCTTGGGCCACTCGCGCCCGTCGGCGCCCGGCGCGCTGTCCGTGCCGGCCGGCGATGGGGACTCGTGCGAACCATATTGAGCGAGCAGATTCTTCACGCGGCTGGCCAATGCGGAGCTGTAGCTGAGATCCTCCAGGATGCGGGCGAACAGGCCTGGAGGCGGCGGAGTCGCAACCGGCAGTCTGGCGGGGCGCGGCGGAAGATCGGGTACCAGCGGCTCCAGATAGAACTGGTTGGCTCCCTCGTAATAGACGACCAGATCCGGCGCGAGCGGCGCCACCTCGTTCTTCATGATGGCCGCTATGTCGGGAGACCCGATGCTCTCGCGTCCCGCGTTCAGGACCTCGAAGCGAAGGTCCAACTTTTTCTCGGCGGCCCATTGATTGAGCCAGTAGCCGACATGTTCTGGATAGGAATAGGGAAAGTGGTGGGAGGACACCGTCGTCGATGCGCCGAGGAAGGCGATGCGGATCGTCCTCGGCTGGCGCGCGAGCGGGACGGGACCGCCACGGAATCCATAGGCATTGGTCACCAGCCCGATCGGTGTGGTCGTGTCGGGCAGGAAGCGGAAGCGCGGCCACGGGCTGCCGTCGGGAGGGTCGTAGACGTAGATCCGACCCGGCGCGTCCTTGAGGTAGGGATGGGCGCAGGGATCGGGACCGACGAAGACGCTGTTCCAGACCTTGAACATGTCGGCGCGCCGCGTGCCGTCGGTCACCCCGCTCGCCTCGACCCGCCGCACCAGTTCGGCATCGTCGGCCGAAACCGCGCGCCGGTTCGGCAGCGGCGGCGGATCATCGGCGAACCAGCTCCGCTGCACCCCCTCGGCCAAAGGGATCCCATCAATATATTTCAGCGCGGCACTGGGCTCCTGGGCATCTAGCCAGCGCGCCATTCCCTCCGCGAGCGCCGTGCAGAGCACGACGGACAGGAGGATCAAAAGAGCGTTCTTCAGGACGGTCGCCACGCCATGCTTGTTAGTACGTCCCACCGGGCGAAGCCAGACGGACCGGCATCCGGGGCATGGTATAGATCGCGGGCGTCACAGGGAGAGCGCAATGCAGTTCGGCTGGCTTACACTCGCAATGTCACCCTCGCCCGAGGAGGACTGCGCCCGCATCGACCAGATCGTGGACCAGGCCTGCGAGGCCGAACGGCTGGGCTTTTCCGACGTCTGGCTGACCGAACATTATTTCACCGGCGAAAGCGTCTATTGCGATTCGCTGATGTTCGCAGCGGCGCTCGCCATGAAGACCTGCAAGGTCCGGCTCGGCTTCGCCGTGGTCCAGACCCCCTTCCATCATCCGGTGCGCCTCGCCGTCCAGCTGGCGCTGCTCGACAATCTCAGCAAGGGCCGCATCGACGTCGGCATCGGCAAGGGCACCGCCTACAACGAGTACGAGTTCGTCGGGCACGGCATGCGCAGCACCGACAGCCGCGAGCGCATGGAGGAAACGGTCGACATCCTGCAGCGCGCCTGGACCGAGTCGCCACTTGACTATGATGAAGCTTCCACAAGCTGCACGTCCCGGCGATCCGGCCCAAGCCCGTGCAGCAGCCCGGTCCGCCCCTGTGGCGCAGCGTGATCTCGCCAGGCTCATTCCGGGAATGCGGCAGGCTCGGCATGCCGATCCTGACCGCCCGCCTACCGGTCGAACGCATCAAGGAGCGCTGGGCGACCTACGCCGCCGGTATCGACGAAGGCGGTCACGATACGCAGACCAAGGCGCAACTGCTTCGCCGGAGCGCCCTCTGGCGCAACGTCTATGTCGGCGAGTCCGACGCCGAGGCGGAGGACACGCTGGCCGCGTTGCTGATCGAGACGCGCGCCCACATGATGCATGTGCGCGAGGCGCACAACCCGGCCGATTTCGAGCCCGAGCCCGCGACCCTCAATGCCTGGACCGATCCGAAGGTGCCGGACTCGGAAGCGGTGCCGTTCCTTCTGCGCACCGGCTGTCTCTACGGCTCCGCCGCACGGGTACGCGACCAGGTTTCGGAACTCCGCGATGTCGGTGTGCAGCACCTCCTTTGCCAGACCGGCTTCGGTGCCATGAGCCACGCTCAGAATCTGGCTTCGATGCGCCGCTTCGGGGAAAAGGTGATGCCCGCTTTTCACGCCACCTGAGCTCTTGCGTCTGGCAACGTACAGACCGCCGCGTTTCTCCCGACTAATTACGGCGGCCGCCGGAACCGAAAGGCGGCGCTCGCGTTAGCCTGTGGTGGCCCCAGCTCTCTGCCGGGTTCATGCCTGGAGTTAGGGGGAGAACTTGGCCATTACCGACGAAAGCCAGAGTTTGGCGAGCCTTTTTGCCGGGCGTGAGAGCGACATCCTCGCCAGCTGGATTTCGACCCTGAATGTCGGGGAAATCCGGATGACGCGGCAGGAAGCCGAGAGCCAGGGTCGAGCCGTGCTCGACGCCCTCGCCAAGGCTGTCGCGCACGGCAGTTCGAGCGACATGCGCGGCGCCGAATACGCAGACGTGCGCGATGTGCTGCAAGTCTTTTCGCGAACCCGGGCGCTGCAGGGTTTCTCCCCGACCGAGACCGCCACCTTCGTCCTGTCGCTGAAGCGGCCCCTGTTCGAGCAGGTGCGCACGAGGACGAAACCCGAGCACGCGTTCGACCTGGTTTCGAGCGTCAGCGAACTGATCGATCGGCTCGCCCTGTTTTCTGTCGAGACGTATCAGAAGACGCGCGAGGAGCTGATTGCCCGGCAGGGCAAGGAGATCGAGGAGCTTTCCACGCCCGTCGTGAAGCTCTGGGATGGCATCGTGGCCCTCCCGTTGATCGGCACGCTGGACAGCGGCCGCACCCAGGTCGTCATGCAGAACCTTCTGGAGACCATCGTCCAGACCGGTGCCGAGATCGCGATCCTCGACATCACGGGCGTGCCGATGGTCGACACGCTGACGGCCCAGCACCTGCTCAAGACGGTCTCGGCCGCCCGGCTGATGGGAGCGGACTGCATCATCAGCGGCATTCGCCCGCAGATCGCGCAGACGATCGTCCAGCTCGGCGTCGACCTCAATGTCGTATCGAAGGCCACCCTGGCCGATGCGCTGGCGCTGGCGCTCCGGCGCACGGGTCGCGTCGTCACCAAGGTCAAGGCGCACTCATCCACCGCCTCGCACGAGCAGCCCGCCGAGACGCGCGGCTGAGCCCGGCGTCATGGACAGCATTCCCATCCTGAAGATCGGGTCGGCACTCCTCGTGACGATCCAGGTCGACATGCATGACCAGCTCGCGACGCGTCTTCAGGACGATCTCACCGAGAAGATCGTGCAGCATCGCGCCCGCGGCGTCCTCATCGACATCTCCGCACTCGAGATCGTCGACAGTTTCATCGGGAGGATGCTGGCGAACATCGCCAACGTTTCCCGCCTGCTCGATGCCGACACGGTGGTCGTCGGCATGCGTCCGGAAGTCGCCATCACGCTGGTCGAGCTCGGCCTTGGCCTGCCCGGGGTGAAGACCGCGCTCAATGCCGAGCGCGGCCTTGCCCTCATTGGCGGCGTGTCGGCCGCGGGCGAAGCGGCGGACGATGCCGACGACGACTGATACCCTGCCGATCACCTCGAGCGACGACGTCGTGCGGGTCCGTCAGAAGGTCCGCGTTCGCGCGACGGAAATCGGCCTGTCCCTGGTCGACCAGACGAAGCTGATCACCGCGGCGAGCGAACTGGCCCGCAACACGCTCGACTACGGCAAGGGCGGTCATGCCGACATCGAGACCATCATCGCGGAACGCCGCGGCGTGCGGGTGGTATTCCGCGATCGAGGCCCCGGCATCCCGGACATCCAGCAGGCCCTGACCGACGGCTTCACGTCGGGAAACGGACTTGGCCACGGACTGGGCGGCGCGCGCCGCCTGGTCGACGATTTCGACATACAGAGTACGGTCGGCGCCGGCACGACGGTAACCATCGCCCGGTGGAAGCGATGAACCGCCTGCTGCCCGTACCCGACACCAGCCACACGAATTCGGCCCGCCGCGAGGCGGAAAGCGTGGCCCGGTCCTGCGGCTTCAGCGAGCCGGATATCGGGCGCGCGGCGCTCGTTGCGCTCGAGATGGCCACGAACGTGGCGCGGCACGCCGGCGGCGGCCAACTCCTGGTGCGCGAGGTCGCCGCGGCGGACTGCAAGGGGCTCGAGATCATCTCGATCGACAGCGGCCCCGGCATGGCGGACGTGGCTTACAGCCTGACCGACGGAGTCTCGACCTATGGCTCGGCCGGCGTGGGTCTCGGCGCCATCCGCCGGCAGGCCGACGAGTTCGACATATACTCGCAGACCGGATCGGCCCCGGGTCGCGGCACCGCGATCTTCGTTCGACTGTGGCCGGGTCGACGGACGCCTCCCGAGACGCTCGCTCTGGTCGGTTCCGTCTCCGTACCGAAGCCCGACGAGCTCGTCTGCGGCGATGGCGTGGCGGTCGTGCGGGCCGGCAGCGTGGTCTCCTTGCTGGTGGTCGACGGACTCGGTCATGGCATAGCGGCCCACCAGGCCGCCGCCGCGGCGTGTGACGTGTTCCAGAAGAACCTGATCGCTTCGACCGTCACGGCCGCACAGAGGATCCATGCCGGACTGCGGGCGACGCGCGGCGCCGCCATCGGTATTGCCAACGTCGACCTGGCCGCCTCGTCCATAACCTTCTGCGGTATCGGCAACATTGCAGGTCTCGCCGCGGCGGGCGGACAGGTTCGGCGTTTCGTCTCGATGAACGGCATCGCCGGTCATACTGCGGGGCAGGTCAGGGAGTTCGTCTATCCATGCGACGGCCCGGGACTGGTGGTGGTGCTGCACTCCGATGGCATCGGGACGAACTGGTCGCTGGACCGCTATCCCGGGCTGGCGGCACGCCATCCGGCGCTGATTGCGGCGATCCTCTATCGCGACGGGACGCGCGGGCGCGACGACGCCACGGTCCTTGTGCTGAGGCGGGCGCCATGAACGGGGCCACACTCTACAGCATGCGCCTCGATACGGAGCAGGACATCGTAAGGGCCCGCCAGCGCGCCCGGCACATCGCGCGCCTCGTGGGGTTCGACCGGCAGACGCAGACCTCCATCGCGACCGCGGTGTCGGAGGTGGCGCGCAACACCGTGACGTACGGCGGCGGCGGCGGCCTGTCCTTTGCCCTGAACGGCGATCCGCCTGCGCAGGCGCTCACCATGGCGTTTCGCGACCAGGGACCGGGCATCGCCGACCTGGAGACCATTCTGGGCGGCACCTATGTCTCGCCGACCGGCATGGGCATCGGCCTGGTGGGCACGCGGAGACTGATGGACCAGTTCGAGATCGACAGCGGTCCGTCGGGCACCCTCGTGCGCTTTGGCAAGTATCTGCCGCGCGGGGCGGCCGCCAACGACATGTCGGTCGGCCGGGTGGCGGCGGACCTTGCACGGTCGGGCCCCGAGGTGTTGGTCGAGGAGGTGCTGGCGCAGAACCGCGACCTGCTCACGACCATGGCCGATCTCGAAACAGCGCGGGCGGAGCTCGCTGAACTGAATGCCGAACTCGACAGCACCAATCGTGGCGTCCTGGCGCTCTATGCCGAACTCGAGCAACGCGCCGACGACCTGAAGCGCGCCAGCGAGGTCAAGAGCCAGTTCCTGTCGGCCGTCAGCCACGAGCTGCGCACGCCGCTCAACTCGATCACGGCGCTGACCCGCATGCTGGCGGACCAGACCGACGGGCCGCTGAACGAAGAACAGCAGCGGCAGCTGTCCTATGTCCGCCAGTCGGCGGACACGCTGACCCGACTCGTCAACGACCTGCTCGACCTCGCCAAGGTCGAGGCCGGCCGCATCGATCTGCATCCTGTGAAGATCGAGGTGGCCGAGCTTCTTTCGGCGCTGCGCGGAATCATGAAGCCTCTGCAAAACAGCGGGGACGTGGATCTCGTCTTCCGCGATCTCACCGGGGGCCTGATGCTCTACACCGACGAGGGCAAGCTCCAGCAGATCCTGCGCAATCTCGTCTCCAACGCCCTCAAGTACACCGAACGCGGCGAAGTCAGCGTGACCGTTGCCACGCCGGTGAGGGGCCGCGTCGAGTTCGCGGTTCGCGACAGCGGCATCGGCATTCCGGACGAGGAACGCGAGCGGATCTTCGACGAGTTCGTCCAGATCCGGAACCCGCTCCAGACCCGCACCAAGGGCTCCGGCCTCGGACTGCCGCTGTCTCGAAAACTCGCCGGCATCCTGGGCGGCGTCATCACGGTCGAGAGCGAGGCTGGAGAAGGATCGACCTTCATCCTCGATCTCCCCGCCGTCCTGCCGGGCGCCTCCCTCGAAAGCGTCGTGGCTGCCGAGGGCATGGGCAAGGTGCTGATCGTCGACGACGAGGAAAGCACCCGCTACGTGCTGACCCACATGCTGCGCAGCGAAGGCCCGTGGGCCTTGATCGAGGCGGCGGACGGCACGGAGGGGCTCCGGCTGGCACAGGTCGAGATGCCCGACTTCATCCTGCTCGACCTCCATTTGCCCGGCCTCACCGGCTTCGAGGTCTTCCGCTCCCTGAAGGGCGATCCCGCTACCGCACACATTCCGGTGCTGATCCTCACCTCGTCGCTGCTGGGACCGGAGCACCATGAGCGGCTGCGCGGCGCCGTGGGAATCCTCTCCAAGTCGAACCTGTCGCGCGCCATCCTTGCCGGCCACGTGGTCCAGGCCATGAAGAAGGGCGGTGAGCCTTGAAGCCGCTGATCCTCAATGTCGACGACAACGAATCCGGTCGATACATAAAGACCCGTTTGCTGCGCCAGGGCGGCTACGAAGTCATCGAGGCGCGGACCGGCATCGAGGCGCTGGAAGTGGCGCGTCGGGAACGCCCCGACCTCGTGCTGCTCGACGTCAAGCTACCCGACATCAACGGCTTCGAGGTCTGCCGCCTCATCAAGAAGCAGGACATCCAGCTCCTCGTCCTGCAGATCTCCGCCTCCTTCGTCGCCCCCCAGGACCGCGCGGTCGGCCTGGACAGCGGCGCCGATTCCTATCTCAGCCAGCCGGTCGAGCCCTCGGAACTGCTCGCCACCATCCGCGCCCTGCTGCGCCTGAAGCGTGCGGAACAGGCGGCGGAACAGAGCAATGAGCTCTATCGCATGATCGTGCAGAGCGTGGTCGACCACGCCATCATCACGGTCGACCAGAACGGCCTGATCCAGAGCTGGAGCGAGGGCGCTCATCGCGTGCTCGGCTGGACGGAAACGGAAGCGCTGGGTCAGTCGGCGGACTCGATCTACACGCCCGAGGACGTTTCGGGCGGCGTGCCCCATACGGAACGTCAGCGGGCCGCGACGGAAGCAAGCGTGACCTCGAACCGGTGGCACCTTCGCAAGGACGGACGACCGATCTGGGCCAGCTGCGTGATGGCACCGCTGCGGGCGCGCGGCGGAACGGGCCAGGGGTTCATCCTGGTGCTTCGCGATCTCACCGTCGAGAAGACGCAGCAGGACGCCATGGAGCGCACGAATGCCTGGCTCGAGCGCGAGGTCGCGGTGCGCACCGGCGCGCTGACGGAAGCCAACCGCCGGCTGCGCGCCGAGATCGAGGAGCGCCAGCAGGCCGAGGCCGCCCTGCGGCAGGTCCAGAAGATGGAGGCGATCGGTCAACTCACCGGCGGCATCGCCCACGACTTCAACAACATGCTGACGGTCGTGCTGGGCTCAACGGAGTCCCTGAAGAAGGCGCTGCCCGCGACTGAGGCGGCACAACATCGCCGGGCCGATCTGGTCATGCAGGCCGCCACCCAGGCGGCGGCGCTCACCCACCGCCTGCTGGCTTTCGCCCGTCGCCAGCCCAGCGATCCCAAGCCGGCCAGTCTGAACGTCCTGGTCGGCGGCCTGATCGACATGCTCCACCGCACGATCGGCGAGAGCATCCAGCTCGAGATCGACCTCGAAGAGGACCTGCCGCTGGTCACGATCGATTCCAACCAGCTCGAGAATGCACTGCTGAATCTCGCGGTGAATGCACGCGACGCCATGCCGGGCGGCGGCAAGTTGGTCATCCGCACCCTGTCGCGAGGCGATCGGGTTCTGCTCACCGTGTCGGACACCGGCATCGGTATGTCGGAAGAGACGCAACGGCGCGCCGTGGAGCCGTTCTTCACGACCAAGCGACACGGCGAGGGCACCGGCCTCGGCCTCGCCCAGGTGGCGGGCTTCATGGCCGAGTCCGAAGGCGCGCTCGACCTGATATCGGCCGAGGGCAAGGGTACGACCGTCCGCCTGTCCCTGCCCCGCCTGCCGGAAGGCACCGCCGTCGTGCGCGAGTCGGTACCGGACGAAGGTCTGTTCGACGGCAAGGGCCGCCATGCGCTGGTGGTCGAAGACCAGCAGGGCGTGCGCGAGCACGTCGCCGAATCGCTGCGTCAGCTCGGTTTCGAGGTCGCAACGGCGTCCGATGGCATGGCGGCGCGCAGCCATGTCGATGCAGGGCATCCGGTCGACCTGCTCATGACGGATATCGGCCTGCCGGGCGGGACGGATGGCTGGCAGGTCGCCGACCACATGCGCAAGGTGCGTCCCGACGTGCGAATCGTCCTGATGACGGGCTACGCCCAGCCCAACGCAACGCCGCTGGGTCCGGGGACGGAACTGCTGATGAAGCCGTTCGTGCGCAGCACGCTCGAGCTGCGCCTGTCGCGTCTGTTCGGTCGCGACCGCCTGTGAGGCGGACCGCCGCTATTTCGGACAGTCGCCGAGGCGCTTGCCGCTCAACGCGCTCTTGCCCTTGACCGTCGTGCCGGACTTGTCGGCCGCCACCAGCTCGCCGACGCCCTGGTAGCTCGTCTGGGTGTAGGTGATCTCTGCCTTGGCCGTGACACCGGGCGTCTGGTCGTTGGGCGGGCAGGTCAGCGTGGCGGCGAGCACGCCGGCCTTCTTGGCGCCCGGCTCGTACTTGCAACCATGCTGCTTGATCTCGTCGGGTGTCGGGAACAGCAGGCGCTCGAGCTGGGCCTCGTCGGCGGCAAGGCAGACCTTCTTGGACGAAGGCTGCATCGGCTGCATGCCTTCCATCTCGGTCTTCTCCGTCGTCTCCCATTCGCCGGCCTGGATGGCCGTCTGCGCTCCGGCGGCAACGGCAATCATCGATACGGCAACAGCGGCCGGCAGCAAGAACAACCTCATGAAGACTCCTGATAGCGCTTGAGCCGAAACCATAGCCCATATTGGCTCGTTGCGCCGCTACTTCGGCAGTCTCTCGATCCAGTGCCGTGCCGGCGCAATTGCAGTAAACACCCGCATGGGTCGGTCGGCCGCGGCCAGGATGCCCAGCACGCGGGAAACCTGCTCGAACTGGTCAGGCGACAAGACGAGCGCGAGAGGTCCCGGCCTGTCGCCTGTCGTATGCCGTGCCCGGAGCTGCACACCGATCGCCAGCAACTCCTCTTCGGTCAAATCGGTATTGCCTCGGCTGCCGTCGTACAACTTGCGGTAAGACATCGTGCCGGCGCCGTTCATCGCCGCGATGTATTCCTCGAGCTCCGCGCCGGTGACAGCGCCTTCGGCGGTCACGATCACGAGCCTTTCCTTGGAGTCGACGATCCAGTGCAGTGGCATGGATGGATCTTTTGCCAGTCCGGAGCCCAGGGCACCAGAGAGCACCGCACAGTATCGTCAGATAAGATCGGGCCACATCGAAACGACGGCAGCAGCGATTTTATCGACCTCGGCCGACATTCCGCGTTCGCCCGCGAAGGCTTCGCTCCGGGAGCCGGCCGGCAGCAGGGGCATGCGCACGCTCCGCGGATCAAGGGCCATCAGGCAGGAGGTGACATACTCTTCGTCGGCAAGGCGGTCGCCGCCCCGCACCAGACCTTCCGCGGGAACCTCCAGTGTCCCGAGCGGTGACGCCGAGAGTTCGAGCACCGCGATACGTCGCGCACCGAGCGCCCTCAGCCCGTCCAGACGGTCGCCGAGGACCGGTCCCAGCCTCTCGCGCGAGAAGGAGTCTGCATCGATGACGGGGGCCAGCACGACGGGCAACCGCTGCAACAGCCCCTGGCCGAGCGCACGGGCGATCAGTACAGCCGTCTTGAGCGGCAGATGGGGCGCCGGGGGGCCGGCCGAAACGACGGGGACGAGAACGACGGCATTGCCGTCGAACCGGGAAGCGACTTCCTGTCGGGTGAGATCGTCGAGCCAGACGCCGGGCAGAGTGTTCATCGGCGGCAGGCTAGCACGTGCTACGCTGGCTTCAATGAACCCGCTCCTGACGGTCCTGCAGCGCATGGGAGGTCGCGCCACCACCCTCCTGCCCTTTTCCCTGCTGCTCGGCCTGCTGTTCCAGGATCTCGCCGCCGCGGCGCGGCCGCTGCTGCTGCCGCTGGTCGTGATCCTGCTGATGCTGGCCCTGGCGCGGATGGACTGGGGCCGCCTCTCCGCCCTGCTGCGCCGGCCCGGTCCCGCGCTGCTACTCGCCGTCCTCAACCTCGTCGCGGTGCCGCTCGTCGTCTGGCCGGTCTGGCAGGGGCTCGGCCTGTGGCCGAGCCTCGTCACGGCTCTCTGCCTCAGCGCCATGGCACCCGGCATCATATCGGCGGCGACGACGGCCACCTTCCTGCGCCTCGATTCCTCTCTCGCCCTGCTGCTCTCGCTGTTCACGAACTTCCTGGTGCCTTTCACCCTGCCGCCGCTGGCGCTGTGGCTGCTGGGCTTCGACCTCAAGATCGGCCTCTTCGAGCTGAGCCTGAGGCTGGCGATGATCGTCGCCCTGGCGATGGCCGGAGCGCTCGTCATCCGCCGCTGGCTGGGGACCCGCCTCGCCGAGGCCGGTCCGACCCTCGATGGCGTCTCGGTGGTGGTGCTGATGGTGTTCGCCATCCCGCTGATGGATGGCGTCGTGGCCCGCGCGATCACGGAGCCCGTGAAGCTGGCGGGCTTCATCGCCGGTTCCTTCGCCGGAATGCTCCTGTGCAATCTCGTGATGGCGGTCGCCACCTGGCCGTTCCTCGATCGGCGCAGCGCCCTCACCGTCGGCTACTGCTCGGGCGGGCGCCACAACGCGCTGCTCATGGCAGTGCTGCCGGCCACAGCCGATCCCGACATCTTCCTGTTCATCGCCGCCGTTCAGTTTCCGATCTACATCGTCCCGGCCCTGCTGCAGCCACTCTACCGCCGCTTGCTGCCCCGTTAAGGCCGTTGTAACGATCCGGACAGGGGAATTTACCGGGAGATCCAACCATGAAGCGCAGACTTCTGCTCGCCACCGCCGCGACCCTGTTCGCCGCGCCCGCTTTCGCCCAGACCAAGTGGGACCTGCCGGCCGCCTATCCCGCCACCAACTACCATACCCTCAACCTCCAGAAATTCGCCGATGCCGTGAAGACGAGCTCGGGCGGCAAGCTCGAAATCGTCGTTCATCCCGGCGCCTCGCTGTTCAAGGCCCCCGAGATCAAGCGCGCCGTACAGACGGGCCAGGCCCCGATCGGCGAGATCCTGGTCTCCAACTTCGAGAACGAGGATCCGGTCTACGGCGTCGACGTCGTACCCTTCCTGGCCAGCTCCTTCCCCGAGGCCAAGAAGCTGTGGGCGGCGCAGAAGCCGGTGCTGGAGAAGAAGGCGGCCGCCCAGGGCATGATGGTCCTGTTCGCGGTGCCGTGGCCGCCGCAGGGCCTCTACGCCAAGAAGGAAGTGAATTCGGTCGCCGACATGAAGGGCATGAAGTTCCGCGCCTACAACCGCGGCACCTCGCGCATCGCCGAACTGACCGGCGCGCAGCCCATCACCATCCAGGCTGCCGAACTCAGCCAGGCTCTGGCCACCGGCAAGGTCGATTCGTTCATTTCGTCTGGCGCCACCGGCGTCGACTCCAAGGTGTGGGAACAGCTCACGCACTTCTACGACACCCAGGCCTGGCTGCCGAAGAACGCCGTGCTGATGAACAAGGCCGCCTTCGACAAGCTCGATCCCGCGACCCAGAAGGCCGTGTTGGCCGAAGCCGCCAAGGCCGAGGCGCTGGGTTGGGCCGAGGCCGAGAAACTCTCCGCCGGCTTCCTGGAGACGCTCGCCAAGAACGGCATGAAGGTGCAGCCGCCCTCGCCCAAGCTGGCCGCCGAGTACAAGGAGCTCGGCAAGAAGCTGACCGCCGAATGGCTCGAAAAGGCCGGCGCCGACGGCAAGGCCGTAGTCGACGCCTACAACAAGAACTAGGGCGTCCACTTTCGTGCGCGCTGCGCTCAAGACCCTCTACGAGGTGACGGGGATCCTGGGCGGCATCTTCATGGTGCTGCTCCTGGTCTTCGTGCTCTATTCGGTCGGCCCGGGCGTCGGCCTCTGGCTCGAGCAGACCTTCGGCCTGCCCAACCCGATCACCTATGTGGCGCGTTCGGCCGACGAGTTCGCGGGATATGCCATGCTCGCCTCGGCGTTCCTGGCGCTCGCCTCGACCTTCGGCCGCGGTGAGCACATCCGGGTCACGCTGTTCGTGCAGCGTCTCCAGGGAACGCCGCGGCGCCTGGCCGAAATCTGGTGCCTGGTGCTCGGCAGCCTCCTGACCGGCTATCTCGCCTGGTTCTCGATCAAGCTCTGCTGGCTGTCCTACGAGATCAACGACGTCTCGACCGGACTGATCGTCATCCCGCTCTGGATCCCGCAGGTCGGCATGGCGGTCGGTGCCGTGGTCCTGTGCATCGCCGTGGTCGAACAGCTCGTCGTGGTCGCGACGGGCGGTCCCCTCATGGAAGAACCTTCGGGCGAGGAAGCCGCCCGCCTGGAGCGCTGATGGGCAGCATCGACGCCCAGATCGCGCTGCTCGCGATCTGCGCCCTCTTCTTCCTGTTCGGCACCGGCATCTGGATCGGCATGAGCATGATCGGCGTGTCGATCGCCGTCATGTGGATGTTCGCGCCGGCCAAGCCCGCCGGCGATGCGATGGCGACCGTGGTCTTCTCCGACCTGTCGTCCTGGACACTGACTGCCCTTCCCCTGTTCATCTGGATGGGCGAGGTCCTGTTCCGAACGGCCATCTCGGAGGAGATGTTCCGCGGCCTTGCGCCCTGGATGCAGCGCCTGCCTGGCCGCCTGGTCCATACCAACATCATCGGCTGCACCATCTTCGCCGCCGTCTCGGGCTCCTCGGCCGCGACCTGCGCCACCATCGGCAAGATGACCGTGCCGGAGCTGCGTCGCCGCGGCTATCCTGACGCCATCGCCATCGGCAGCCTGTCGGGCGCCGGCACGCTCGGCCTGCTGATCCCGCCGTCGCTGATCATGATCGTGTACGGCGTGCAGGCGGAAGTCTCGATCGCCAAGCTGTTCGCGGCCGGCATCATTCCCGGCATCCTGCTGGCCGGCCTGATGATGGCCTATGTGGCCGGCTGGTCGCTGCTCAACCCCACGAAGATCCCGCCGCCCGACGCGCCGATGCCGCTGCGGGAAAAGCTGCGCGAGTCGAGCTCGCTGATCCCCGTCGTGCTGCTGATCCTTCTCGTGCTGGGCTCGATCTATGCCGGCGTCGCGACCGCGACCGAATCGGCCGCCTTCGGCGTGATCGGCTCCTTTGCCATCGCCTTCTGGCAACGCCGGCTGACGCTCAGGAACTTCTGGGACAGCGTGATGGGCGCCACGCGCCTCACCTCGATGATCCTGCTGATCCTGGCCGGCGCCTCGTTCCTGAAGCTTGCGATGGGCTTCACCGGCCTGCCGCGCCACCTTGCCGAGACGATTGACGCGATGGGCCTGACGCCCGGCATGCTGATCCTGGTGCTGGCCGTCCTCTACATCATCCTCGGCTGCTTCCTCGACGGCATCTCGATGATCGTGCTGACCGCTGCCATCGTGCTGCCGATGATCGAACAGGCCGGCATCGACAAGATCTGGTTCGGCATCTTCATCACCATCGTGGTCGAGATGGCCCAGATCACGCCGCCGGTCGGCTTCAACCTTTTCGTGTTGCAGGGCATGACCGGCAAGTCGATCTTCTGGATCGGCAAGGTCTCGCTGCCCTTCTTCCTGACCATGGTGCTGTGTCTGCTGCTGCTCTACTTCTTCCCGGGCCTCGTCAGCTTCCTGCCGGATATGATGGTCAACGCTGCACGCTGACCTCGCGGTAGAAGTCCTTCAGCAGGTCGAGCACGTCGAGCACGGGAAGGCCCAGCGCCTTCTCCAGTGCCGGCTTGTAGGGCGGCAGGTTGGTGCATTCGAGCACCACCGCATCCACCTCGGGATGCCGGGCCACGAGGTCACGCCCCGCAGCCACCACTTCGCGCTCGACCGTTTCGCGATCGAGCGTCAACCCATTGCACAGGAACGTGCCGGCAAAGGAACTGTCCTCGGGCAGTCCGACGACCGGCGTATCGCCGGGCGCGCCGACCGCCGCAAAATGCGCCGGCGTCAGGTTCTTCGCCGAGGCTGTGATCACGCCGACCTTGCGACCCGCCAGCTTGCGAATGTGCAGCAGCGCCGAGGTCGCCACCGGCACCGGCGACACCGCCGCCAGATCGTCCTGATAGAGCGCGAGGAACCCGCAGCTCGTCCCCAGCCCAACCGCACCCTCCGCTGCCAGCGCCTCGGCATTCGCCTTCAACGCTGCCAACACGCGCGGCCTATCGGGATGCGCCGCCACCGCATCGGCAGACCCGATCCCTTGCATCGTCCGGAAGATCACCGGGAAGTCGTAGGACGCCGCATTGCCGACATCCCCCACGATCCGCGGAAATCGGGTATCGAGCATCAGGATGCCCAGCGGGCCACGGGGCGCGCGATCAGACATTGCGCTTCGCGATCGCGCGGCCGGCGACGTAGCCGAAGGTGAGGCAGGGCCCGATCGTCGTGCCGGCGCCGACCGACTTGGTGCCGATCGGGCTCGCCATCGCGATCCCCGCGCAATAGAGCCCGCCGATCACGCTGCGGTCGGGCCGCAGCACGCGGCAGTACCGGTCGGTCCGTGGACCGCCCTTGGTGCCGAGGCTCACATAGAGGAAGGGCGCGGCGTAGAACGGCCCCTGCTCGACCGTGCCGAGCGCGCGGTTCTTGGTATAGAAGCGCTCCCACACCGTCTCGCCGCGATGGAAGTCGCGATCGACGCCTTCCTTCGACCAGCCGTTGAAGCGGTCGACCGTGGCGCGCAGCGCCGCCGGATCGAGCCCGACCTGGGCGGCCAGCGCCTCGACCGTGTCGGCCTTGCGAATGAACCCCTTCTCCTTCGAGCCGAAGTGCATGGAGAGCGTCATCGCCTTGGCATAACGCGCGTCGAAGATCCGCCAGGCCGGCAGATGCCGGTGACGTCCGTCGGGGCCGCGCTCGTCGATCGCGACGCCGAGGGCCGGACTGCCTTCGCTGACGAAGCGCTTTGCGTCGCGGTTCACCAGGATCACGTGCGGCGCGTAAGTCTCGAGCAGCGGCTGGGCGTGGCGGCGGCCTTCGTAGGTCGTGAAGGTCGCGGGCGAGATCAGCGCCTGGTCCATGTGCGCGAGCTCGGCACCAACCTCGGCCGCCATCACCTGGCCGTCGCCGGTGTTGGTGTCGGGCGCACCGGTGAGGTCGATGCCGGGGAAATGCTTGGCCATGAGGTCGCGGTTCCAGTCGAAGCCGCCGGTCGCCAGCACGACACCGCGCGCCGCCCGGATCGTGCGCCGTTCGCCGCCGACCGTGGCCTCGACGCCTGCCACCGCATCGCCGTCCATCACCAGCCGGTGGACCGGTGCTTCGAGTTCGATGCGACACCCTTTGTCGAGACAGCCCCGCACCAGCCCCACCACCAGCGCATTGCCCGCCCCGACCCGCGCCGTCAGCAGCCGCCACAGAAGCGTCGGTGCCATGCCGAGCGCCCCGCGCACCGGGTACTTGAGGACGCCGTCGACCAGCTCGCGATAGGTGAAGAGCTGCGTCTTCACCGAAGCCCGCACGCGGTTCCACCAGCGGCCGAGAAGGAACTTGCTGAGGGGCGTGGTCGAGACCATGCGGCCGAACGGCCTGCCGCCCGGCAAATCGGCATAGGGGTCGGGATGGTTGACCAGTTCGAAGCGCAGCGGCGTCTCGTCTTCCAGGAAGCGCAGCATCGGCGCCGATTGCTCGGCCAGCACCTGCCACAGCTCCTGCTCGCTCTCCTCCCAGCCGGGCGGCGCCGCGCCCTTGATGTAGCGCATCGTCTCCTCGGGCGAGTCCTCGATGCCGGCCGCCCTCATGTGATGGTTGCACGGCACCCAGGTGCCCGCGCCCGACATCGCCGTCGTGCCGCCGAGCCAGCGGGACTTCTCGAGCACGATCACGCGGGCGCCATCGTGCGCGGCCGCCAGCGCCGCCGACAGGCCGGCGGCGCCCGAGCCCACCACGATGACGTCGTACTCCATCAGAGCGAGCGCCCTATTTCGGCGGCTCGGGCCACTTCTTCTGTTCGCCACGCACCGTCTCGAACCAACGCGACAGGCGCATCACGCCGGAATCGTCGAAGCGACGACCCGAGATCTGGAGGCCGATCGGCTTGCCTTCCTTGGTGTAGGCACAGTTGATCGATGCGGCCGGCTGTTCGCTCATATTGTAGGGCATGGTGAACGAGATGTGCTCCAGCGGACGGCTGACGTCGTTGGTCGGCGTCTCCCATTCGGCGCGATAGGTCGGCACCGGCGAGACCGGCGACAGGACGAAGTCGTAGGCCTGGGTCGCGCGCACGGTGGCGGCGCGGATCGCCATGTAGTTGTTCACGCCGCGGATCACGTCGCTGCCCGAAACGTCGGCGCCGCCACGGCACCAGTCGGCGATGAAGGCCAACACCTTGGCCTGCTTGGCGTGAGAGAGCGCGGAGAAATCCACCCAGCTCCGCACCCGCCAGAACAGATCCTGCAGATGCAGCATCTCCGGCGACAGGAACGGCGCGACCGGCTCGATATGGGCGCCCGCGTCGGCGAACAGCTTGGCGGCGGCCTCGATCGCCTCCTTGACCTCGGGATCGACCGGCAGGCCAGAGCCGGCGTCGAGATGCAGGCCGATCTTCAGGCCCTTGGGCGACAGCGGCCCGGCGGCCCAGTCGATGTCGGCCGGCGGCAGGTTCATATGGTCGCGCGCATCGGGCTTCGACAACTCGGCCATGAGCAGCGCAGCGTCCCCGACGGTGCGCGTCATCGGTCCGATGGCACGGCCGAAGAACGGCGGATCGACGGCGATCCGGCCGAGGCTGGGCTTCAGCGTGAAGATGCCGTTCCAGCTCGCCGGCAGGCGGACCGAGCCGCCGATGTCGGTGCCGAGATGCAGCGGACCATAGCCCGCGGCGGCGGCCGCCCCCGCGCCGGCACTGGAACCGCCGGGATTCCAGGCGAGGTTCCACGGGTTGCGTGTCAGCGGATGGAAGGAGCTGCGGCCCGAGGACAGCATGCCGTAGTCGGGCATGGTGGTCTTGGAGAGGATGATCGCACCCGCCTCGCGCACGCGCGCCGAAGCCGGCGCGTCGTCGGCCGCCGGCACGAGCTCGGTCGCCGCCGTGCCGAGCGGCACCGGCACGCCCTTGGTGGCGATGTTCTCCTTGATGGTGATCGGCACGCCGTCGAGCGCACCTTGCGGCGCTCCCTTCTGCCAGCGCGCCTCGGACGCCCTCGCGGCCTTGCGCGCGCCCTCGAAATCGGGGGCATAGAGCGCCTTCAGCTTCGGCTCCCAGGCCTCGATGCGGGCGATCACGGCGTCCGTGGCTTCGACGGGCGACAGCGATTTGGATTTGTAGGCGGCGAGCAGCTCGCCGGCGGTCATGTCATGCAAAGCGGTCATGGATCGAACGTACACGATTTCGAGTGAGGGGTTTTGGGGCGATTTCCCGCACGCTTGCTTGCAAAACCCGCGCCCCAACGCGCCTTCGTTCCGACCCGAAACGCAGTTAGACTGAAGCGATGGTCTACATCGAGCTGCTGATCGCCCTCGTCCTCATCCTCATCAACGGTGTCCTCGCAATGTCCGAACTGGCGGTCGTCTCGGCGCGCCGGGGCCGGCTGAAGGCCATGGCCGAGGGCGGCTCCCGCGGCGCCACGGCGGCGCTGCGGTTGGCCGACGATCCCGGCCGCTTCCTCTCGACGGTACAGATCGGCATCACCCTGGTCGGCATCCTGGCCGGTGCCTTTTCCGGCGCCACGCTCGGCGCGCGCCTCACGACGGTCCTGGCCGACGCCGGCATGCCGCTGCGCTTCGCCGAACCGCTGGCCTATGGCGGCGTGGTCGCCCTCATCACCTATCTGTCGCTGATCGTCGGCGAGCTGGTGCCGAAGCAGATCGCGCTGCGCAATGCCGAAGCCGTCGCCGCGACGGTAGCGCCCGGCATGGCGATGCTGGCGCGCATTTCCGCGCCGCTGGTCTGGCTGCTCGACATCTCGGGCAAGGCGATCCTGCGTCTTCTGGGCGGGCGGCAGAGCGCCGACGCCGCCGTGACGGCCGAGGAGATAAAGTCGCTGATCGCCGACGGCGAATCCTCGGGCGTCATCGAGCCGCGCGAGCGCGGCATGATCAGCGCCGTCATGCGCCTCGGAGACCGGCCCGCCCGGGCCATCATGACGCCGCGACACGATCTCGACATCGTCGACCTGTCGCTCGAGCCGCAGGCGCTGTTGCAGACCGTCCAGTCGAGCGTCCACTCCCGGCTGCTGGCCTGGGATCCCGCCGCGAACCACGCCGCCGGCGTCGTCCGCAAGAACGACCTGCTGGATGCCTTCATCCGCGACGGCACCGCCGATCCGCGCGCCCTCGTCAGGCCCGCGCCGATCGTCCCCGATACGATGGACGGGTTCGACGTACTCGACACGCTCAAGAACTCGCCCGCTCACATGGTGCTGGTGCAGGACGAGTATGGCGAGCTGCTGGGCATCGTCACGACCGCCGACATCCTGGAAGCCATCGTCGGAGCCTTCCAGACCGACGAAGGCCCGGCTGAGCCCGAGGCCAAGGAGCGCGACGACGGATCGTGGCTGGTGGCAGGCAGCATGCCGGCCGACGAGCTCATCGAGCTGCTGGGCATCACCACGAAGCGCACCGCCGACTTCCACACCGCCGCCGGCATGGTGCTGGCCGCCATGCGCCGCCTGCCCAAGGAAGGCGATTCCGTCGTCGTGGGCGGCTGGCGTTTCGAGGTCCTCGACATGGACGGCCGCCGCATCGACAAGCTGCTGGCGACGCGCGCCACGACGGTGCATCGGGCGGCGAATACATGAGGGGTCTTGTCGGGCGCCTGGAGCGCGAGGCTGCTCGAGCGGTAGAGTTGGAGCCATGATCTCTCGATCACTGGGTCTTGCGATGGGCCTCCTGTTCTCTCCGGGCATCGCCCAGGCAGCCGAATGTAGCACTAAGGTGAATCTTCCGTGGGAGACCGCCGGTCCGGGCTATTCCGGGGACGCCCTCGTACGCGGGCCGAGCTGCGCCGATGCGGTCGTGTTGTTCGTCGCGCGCCGGCCGGGAGGTGAGCCGAAGTTCGATGAGGCCCCGGACACGGTCTTGCCGGGCAATGCCCCCGTTGCACTGGAGATCACGCCCGTCGCGAACGTTTCCGCGCTTGCCAATGCGGGCGATGCGGCCGCCATGACGAAGGCTCTGCCCGCCGCGCTCGGCGCGTGGTTGCGGGCGCAGGCGATGCCGCAGAAGCCAACAAACCGGGCCGCCCTGATCGCGGCGGGGCCAACGAAGGGCGACTGCAGCGTGTCGGACACGCTGCCATGGACGGCGGCAGGGCGCGGTTATCACATCGACGTCTTCTCCGATGGCACCGACTGCCTCAATGCCGCGACCGCGCTGGTGATCCGGGCGCCGGACGGCCGTCCGCTCTACAGCGCCGCGACGCCGGGCTTCATCGTCGAGATCTACCATTCCGCTCTCGGGACGCGGGCGGACATGAAGAAAGCGCTGGCCGGCATCGAGACGATGACGGAGGACACGACCGGGAGACTGCCGGAATGGCCCGATGGCCTGACCGAACGCGAAATCACCCAGGGCGACTTCACGACGACCGTCGCCGAGCCCTTCGACCGAACCTCCTGGAACGCGCTGCGCGAAGCCCAGCGGCCGATGCTGGCGGTCGATCCCGGTATCGAATCCGTGAGCTTGGTGGTTCTGATGCCGGATGGCCGGGTCGTCGAGGTCGGACGCAGCCGGCAGAACTGACGCCGTCAGCCCTTGCCGAGGTCGCCGATCCGATCGGCGATGATCTTGGTCAGGTAAGGCGCCGCGAACAGCACGACGAGCAGGCGCACCGTCTGCATGGCCATGACGAAGGACACGTCGACGTCGGTCGAGGCCGCGATGATGGCGATCGAATCGGCGCCACCGGGGCTGGTGGCGAGATAGGCGGTGAGCGGGTCGATGCCGGCGGCGAACACCATGAAGGCCGCGACGGCGCCACACATCGCCAGCATGACGAAGATGCACAGCAGGATACCGGGCAACTGCCGCAGCACATGGACCAGCAGCGCGCGCGTGAAGCGCAGGCCGACGTTCCAGCCGACCAGCGCATAGCAGCCCGCGAGCAGCCAGGTCGGCAATTCGAGCCGCAGCCAGCCCATATGCGTGAGCACGATGCCGCCGACCAGCGGTACGAGGAAGGCGCCCGCCGGGATGCTGAGCCGCCGCGCCAGCCATGAGCCCACGCCCGCCAGCGCGAGGGTCTCGAACAGGGGCACCCAGGCGACCTCGGGGAACCACACGATCGCGTCCGGCGCGTGCTGGGAGGCCCCGCCGAAGTAACGCGCCACCCCGGCCGCGACGGCCGCCACCATGACGACGCGCAGATACTGCATGAAGGCAACCATGCGCATGTCGGCGCCATAGGCCTCCGCCATGTAGGTCATCACCGAGGCGGCGCCGGGGCTCACGCCCCAGAGCGCCGTCGTGCCGGGCAGCATCTGCCAGCGCGTCATCTGCCAGCCCACCCAGGTGCTGGCGGCGACGACCGAGACGACACCGACCGTGAACAGCGCCCAGTGCCCAAGGATGTCGCCCACGATCGTGAGCGGCACCATCTTGGCGATCATGCTGCCGACGATGCCCTGCGCCACCGCGAAGACCGGCACGGGATAGGTCACCTTGCCGCCCCACGAGGCGAAGGCGACACCGGCGAGCAGCGGTCCCAGCATCAGCGCCGCCGGCGCGTGCAGCCACAGCATCAACGCCGTCACCGGCACGGTCAGCGCGATCAGCGCAGACCATGAGGTGAGGTGGCGGCCGACGCCTTTCATGCGCTGGGCCGTGATTGGGACCAAAGCGAAAGGTCCTTCGCTGCGCTCAGGATGACAAGTTTATCGTCGGCGGCGCACTGCGCCATTGCCCACAACGGTGTCATCCTGAGCGCAGCGAAAGACCCTTGCCTTGCTCGTCCGATCAGTTGCGTCAGGTCAGAAATTCCTCGGCCTCGCCGTTCATGTCGCGGATGGTCGACATCAGCTCGACCACCGCCACGGCGAGCCTTGCATCATCCGTGCCGCGCAGGACCAGCGAGACGCTGGGCTTGCCGTCGCGGAAGGCCGGATAGGATCCGATGTCGATATCCTCGTAACGCTTCTGCAGAGCACCCAGCGGCTCGGCGATGATGCCTTCGGGCAGGTTGGTGCGCACGGTGCGTGAGAGGACCGGGGTGCCGCCGACCAGCCGGTGCTTCATCGACTGGAACATCGCCTCGGCGACCTTGGGGATGCCGGCGAAGGTGAAGACGTTCTCCATCTGGAAGCCGGGCGCGACGGAGACCGGATTGTCGACCAGCACGCCGCCATGGGGCACCCGCGCCATGCGCCGCCGCGCCGGCGTGAACAGCGCCGGATCGCCGTAGTGCCGGGTCATGCGGGCCACCGCCTCGGGATGCTCGGAAATGCCGACGCCGAATGCCTTGGCGATGCAGTCGGCGGTGATGTCGTCATGGGTCGGGCCGATCCCGCCGGTGGTGAAGACGTAGTCGAATTTGGCGCGCACCTCGTTCAGGGTCGCCACCACGGTCTCTTCGATGTCGGGAATGACCCTGGCCTCCATGACGCGGACCCCGAGCTTGCCCAGTTCGGTGGCAAGATACTGGATGTTGGAATCGCGGGTGCGGCCGCTCAGGATCTCGTTGCCGATCACGAGGATGCAGGCGGTGACGATTTTTGCCGGGTCTGACATGCAGTGCCTGCGTAATTATCGTTTGGTTTCAGGACCCTATCGGACCCCGGCCGGCGGGCCAAGCCGCGGTCCCGCCCTTGTTACCGCCGGTATCGCATGCCAAATAAGGCGGATGACCAATTCACGCGAAATCGTCGACGACAGCGCCGACTATTGGCGCCGCGACGAGCGCACCATCAAGCTGCATGGACCCGAAGGGTTCGCCGGCATGCGTAAGGCCGGCCGACTGGCCGCCGAGACGCTCGACTTCATCACGCCCCACGTCCAGCCGGGCGTCACGACGGAAGAACTCGACCGGCTCTGCCACGAGTACATCCTGGACCACAAGGCGATCCCCGCCCCGCTGAACTATCGCGGCTTCCCGAAGTCGATCTGCACCTCGATCAACCATGTCGTCTGCCACGGCATCCCGTCGGACAAGCGGCTGCAGAACGGCGACATCGTCAATATCGACGTCACCGTGATCCTCGACGGCTGGTACGGCGACACCAGCCGCATGTATTACGCGGGCGATGTCGGCGTGAAGGCCAAGCGGCTGTGCGACGTCACCTACGAGGCGATGATGCGCGGCATCGCGGCGGCCAAGCCCGGCGGCCATGTCGGCGACATCGGCTTTGCCATCCAGTCCTATGTCGAGGCGCAGCGCTTCTCGGTCGTGCGCGACTTCTCCGGCCACGGGCTCGGCCGCATCTTCCACGACGCGCCGAACATCCTTCACTACGGCAAGAAGGGCACCGGCCCGGTGCTGAAGCCCGGCATGTTCTTCACCGTCGAGCCGATGGTGAATGCCGGGACCTGGCAGGTGAAGGTGCTGAGCGACGGCTGGACCGCGGTGACCCGCGACAAGCAGCTCTCCGCCCAGTTCGAACACTCGGTCGGCATCACCGAAACCGGCGTCGAGTTCTTCACGCTCTCGCCGAAGGAATTGGCCAAGCCGCCGTACGATCTGGCCGAAACGAAGCCCTTGCAGGCGACGCCGGCGTAGTCAGGCCGGCTTCCGCCTCAAGCATCAGCAGCCGAGAGGACCAGTTTCTGGATTCCTGAGTCGGCTTCGGGCGACAGGGTGACGGTGCCGTTCAGGCGGCCTTTCGCACAGGTCAGGACGAAGCGGCCGGCGAGCGCATGGATCGGCTCGATACGCGCGAGACTTCCCGCACCCAGACGCTGCTTCAGCGACGCGAGTTCGGCGTCACGCAGCGGCGCCGGCGTATCCAGCAGGAAATTCACCGCGAACGGCCGATCACCGCCCTCGATTCGTCCCGAGGCATAGGCTGCCACGACCGCGTTCACCGCGCGCAACAGCGCGGGCGACGGCGCCGCAAGAATGGGTGGCGGTGAAGCGGCGTGCAGCCTCTCGGCGACGTCCAGCGTCAGGCGCGACATCGGCGCATAGGTGCGATTGCCGAAGGCGAACACGCCCCAGCCGCGCTCCGGCAGCATCAGCACGTGCGAGCCGTAGCCTGGCAGCCCGCCGGCGTGATGGATGCGCATGCCGAGCAGCGCGTCGGTCGAATGGGTGAGGCCGTAGCCATAGGCGCTGGGCTGTCCCGCGCGGGCGCCGGGTGCGCAATCAGGCGCGAAGGGCGGCGCGTGCCACAGCACCATCTCGCGCACGCTTGAGCGGCGGACCGGGCCGGACTCCGGCTCGTCGCGTGCCGGCCAGGCACTCAGCAGGAAGGACACATAACGCGCATAGTCCGGGACGGTGGTCGCGAGGCCGCCCATGGCGCCGACCTCGCCGTCCGGCTCGATGCGCTCGCGCGACCAGGTCTCGCCGTCCAGCCGGTAGCCGAAGGCATAGTCCCCGCGCGAAGCGGCGGCGGGGGCATCGAACGTCGTGCGCGCCATGCCCAGCGGCTCGACGAAGGTGCGGCGCATATAGGCCTGGTAGGGCTCGCCGCTCACGTTGGTCAGCACGCGCCCCAGCAACGCGTAGCCCAAGTTGCTGTATTCGAAGGCAAGGCCCGGCGGGCGCGCGAACAAGTGGCCCGTGGCAATCACCGTGTCGAGCTCCGCCGGTGTCATGCCCAGCACGCGGTCGCCCCACGGATCGTCGGTGACGAAGCCCGCCGTGTGCGTGAGCAGGTGGCGCACCGTGACGGGCGCGCTGTCGAGTGTGGCCGGCTTCACTGCCGCGAACTGCGGCACGTAGTGGGCCAGCGGCGCGTCGAGCTGCAGCCATCCCCGGTCGCGCAACGACAGGATGGCCAGCGCCGTCATGTTCTTGGTCATCGAGGCGATGCGAAAGCCGGTCCCCGCCTCCACGCGCCGGCCGGCCTCCCGGTCGGCGAGGCCGACCGTCGTCGCATGGACGAGGCGCCCCGCCTGCACGATCCCCAGGGAAAGCCCCGGAATTCGTTCCTGTTCGGCGAAGGCGGCAGAGGCCGCGTCGATCTCGGCGAGGACGGTCGCCGGGTACTCTGGGTCGGACATGGGGGGCATCGTATCACAACGACCAACCGCCGCGATTTTGCCTTGCTCACCCGGCAAGGTTGCGTGGCATGGCAAAGAGTCGCCCACACCTCAAGCCCGCGGAGCCGCCCCCTCCCGCAACGGCTCCCGACGATGCGGCTTTGTTGACGCTGCTGGCCCAGGGTCTCCGCCTGCAATCGTCCGAAGGCCTGTGGCGGGTGAGCGGCAACACCCTGCCCCACCGCATCCTACTGCGCGAAGCCGGCGGGACCTGGAACCGGCTCGACCAGTGCTGGGACTTCGCCGGCGAGGACCCCACGACCCGGCTGGCCGCGGCGCTCGAGGCCGCGCCCGCGGCCACGACCGGCCATAACAGCGGCGAGCCGGCCCCGCCCAAGCCGCACTATCACGGCCATCGCAGCCGGGTACGCGAGCGCGTGCTGAAGGCCGGCGTCGAGCCGCTGGCCGACTACGAGCTGCTGGAGCTGCTGCTCTTCTATTCAATCGAGCGGATCGACACCAAGCCGATGGCCAAGGCGCTGCTGGAACGCTTCGGCACCCTGGGCGACGTCTTCGCCGCCGAACCGGCGCAGCTGCGCGAATTCGAGATCGACCAGCGCACGCTCGTGCACTTCAAGGCGATGCGTGAGGTCGGGCGGCGGCTGGCCGAACGCAAGGTCAAGGACATGCCGGTGCTTACCAACTGGCAGCAGCTCATCGACTATTGCCATGCCGCGCTGGCGCACGAGAAGACCGAGCAGTTCCGTATCCTCTTCCTCGACCGCAAGAACGTGCTGATCGCCGACGAGGTGCAGCAGCGCGGCACCATCGATCATACACCGGTCTATCCGCGCGAGGTCGTGAAGAGGGCTCTGGCATTGAATGCAGCCGCCTTGATCCTGGTCCACAATCATCCCAGCGGCGATCCCAAGCCCAGCCGCGACGACATCGAGATGACGCGCGAGATCAAGGCGGCGTCGGAAGCGCTGGGCATCACGATCCACGATCACCTGGTGATCGGCCGCAAAGGTCATGCGAGCTTCAGGAGTCTGGGCCTACTCGCCTAGCGTTGCTCGGACAGCAGCTCATGAGCCGGGCATCTCCATGACCGCCACGGGCGACAGGAAGCGATCCAGGTCCTCCTGTCGGAAGGGTTTCCTGAGGATCGGGAGGCTAGCCATCGTACTATCGGCCGGGAACCAATGGGTGAGGGTCTTCGAAGTCAGGATCACCCGCGTCTGGGGCCGGTTGGCCGTAACCCAACGCGCGAGGGCCGAGCCGTCGCTCACACCCGACCAATCGATATCGGTGACCACGTAGTCGAATGGTCGATCGTATGCCGCCCGGATGGACGCCCCGCCATGCCCCGACTCAAGGACACTGAATCCGCGTCGCCGCAAATGGTCCAGGAGGGCAATACGCGCCGCCGGATCGGTTTCGACAACGAGAATCGACAGGCCTGAAGCGCCTGCATCATCTGAGTCCATCAATCCCACCCAATTCCAATTCGCACGGCTTCCCACGGCCGCCACTTCTCTACGTAGCAGAGCGGCCGTTGGTTCACCGGCGCCAACCGCAGACCGGAACGGCTGGTCTTTTCTTAATCTGCAACGGGTTCCCTCTGGCCATCGCCGTCCTTCGAGCTCTGCCAGGCAGCAACTTCCAGAGTCGAAGTCCCCGTGGCGAGTTCGCCCCCAGGCTCTTCTTGTCGCGCTATACTGCGCGCATGAGCGGAAAAATACTTGTCGGCATCGGTGGCTGGACCTTCGAGCCGTGGCGCGGTGTCTTCTATCCCGACGACCTGACGCAGAAGCGCGAGCTGGAATATGCAAGCCGTCAGCTCACCTCGATCGAGATCAACGGCACCTACTATTCGAGCTTCAAGCCGGCGAGCTGGGCCAAGTGGCGCGACGAGACGCCGGACGGGTTCGTGTTCGCGGTGAAGGCGTCGCGCTTCTGCACCAACCGGAAGGTGCTTGCCGATGCCGGCGAATCGGTGCAGCGCTTCGTCAGCCAGGGGCTGGTCGAGCTCAAGGACCGGCTGGGGCCGATCAACTGGCAGTTCATGGGCACCAAGAAGTTCGATCCCGAAGATTTCGAGGCCTTCCTGAAACTGCTGCCACGCGAGGTCGGCAAGCTGCCGCTGCGACACGCGCTGGAAGTGCGGCACGACAGCTTCAAGGACGAGCGCTTCTACGATCTCGCCGCCAAGTACAAGGCTGCGATCGTCTATGCCCACGACAAGGACTTCCCCGAGATCGACGAGCCGACCGCCGACTTCACCTATGCCCGGCTGATGCAGTCCGAGGAGACGGTAAAGACCGGCTACAAGCCGGCCGAGATCGACAAGTGGGCCAAGCGTGCCAAGGCGTGGGCGAAGAAGGGCGACGCCTTCGTCTACTTCATCTCCGGCGCCAAGGTCCGCAATCCTGCGGCCGCCCAGGCGCTGATCAAGAAGCTCGGGTAACAACTCAGCCGCTTGACTCACAGAAGGCCGGCGCTTAATTGTTAACTCTATGGTTAACAATAGAAGCGCCCTGCTCGACCGCACTTTCGCCGCCCTCGCCGACCCCACGCGACGGGCGCTCCTGGCGCGCCTCGACGCGGAGGAAGCCGTCACCGTCAGCGAGCTGGCGCGGCCGTTCCCGGTCTCGCTGCCGGCCATCATGAAGCATCTCGACGTGCTCTCCGAGGCCGGCCTGATCGTGCGGTCCAAGTCCGGCCGCACCGTCACCTGCCAGCTCAAGGCGGAGCCGATGGAGCAGGCGATGAACTGGCTCGCCCACTATCAGCGCTACTGGACGCAACAGCTCGACCGCCTCGCCGCCTTTCTGGAGCAAGACGACAAATGGCCAGCAAGCCCAGCCTCGCCCTCAAGCGCCGCCTCAACGCCCCGCCCGAGAAAGTCTACGAAGCCTGGACGCAGCCTGAAAAAATGATCCGCTGGTGGGGCGTCATCGGCCACCACCGCGCCCCCATAGCCGAGACCGACCTCCGGGTCGGCGGCCGCTTCCGTGTCCAGTTCTGGACGCCCGACGACGAGCATCACAGCGTGAGCGGCGTCTATCGCGAGATCGTACCGCCGAGGAAGCTCGTCTTCTCCTGGGCGTGGCAGAGCACGCCGGAGCGCGAATCGCAGGTCACGATCGACCTGAAGCCGGATAACGACGGCACACTCCTCACCCTGACCCACGAACAGTTCTTCAGCGAGCAGGCGCGCGACGACCACCGCGGCGGCTGGGGCATGGCGCTCGACAAGCTCGAGGAGCTGTTCGCGTGAACCCCGCGCCCTTTCGCACGCCCGTCGCCCTGAGCGACGCCGGCCTCTGGGCGCTGCAGTTCGCCGCGTTGCCCGACGATGTCGCCGAGCTCGCGAAGGGGCTGCAGGGACTGCTCATCCACGAGCATCTGGCGGACGTCTACGGCATCACCCTTTCGGAACGCCAGCGCGGCGAGCCGCATGTGCGCGGTGCCGGGGAGATTCTGGAGCGCATCGCCGTCCATGATTCCCGGCCGCTGACGTATCCCCGCCCGCCGGGCGAGCGCTTTGCCGGCTGCTGCCGCCACTACGTGCTGATGCTCGTCGCGATGCTCAGGAGCAAGGGCATCGCGGCCCGGGCGCGCTGCGGCTTCGGCGCCTACTTCGCGAAGGACCGGTTCGTCGACCACTGGGTGACGGAGTATTTCGACGCGGCGCAAGGGCGCTGGGTGCTGGTCGACGCCCAGATCGACGACCGGCAGCGCGCCTTGTTCGGCATCGACTTCGACACGCTGGATGTGCCCCGCGAGAAGTTCCTGGTGGCGGGCGATGCCTGGCGACTGTGCCGCGACGGCAGGGCCGATCCGCAGGCCTTCGGGGTGCTGGACATGGCCGGCCTCTGGTTCATTGCCAGCAACGTCATTCGCGATGTGGCGGCGCTGAACAACCGCGAGATGCTGCCCTGGGACGTTTGGGGCGGCATGACCCTGGCCGACAGTGAGATCGATCTGGCTTTCATCGACCGTCTGGCCCGCCTTACACGCGAACCGGATCGGCACCAGGACGAGCTGCGGACCGTCTACGCCGACCCGCGGGTTGCGGTACCCTCGACTGTCTTCAACGCGGTACTCCGTCGGGCGGAAGCGGTTTCCCCCTTCGCTCTTTCGGCCTAAGCTCCCGCGGTCCGACCGGAGCTTCCCGAACCGAAGGAGGCATGCATGCCTGCACTCTCGCTCGACCACTACAACGTCTACTGCGCCGACCTCGAGGCCACCGTTCGCTTCTACGAACGCTATGTCGGCCTGACCAACGGCGACCGTCCGCCCTTCCCCTTCCCCGGCGCCTGGATGTACGCCGGCGAAAAGGCGATCCTGCATCTCATCTCCGAGAGCGGCCGCACCGATCAGGGCAGCGGCGCGATCGACCATATCGCCATCAATTGCGCCGACATTCGCGGCACCCTTGACCAGATCAAGCGGGACGGCCTGCCCTTCGAGGTGAAGAAGGTGCCGGCGCGTCCGCTGCAGCAGGTCTTCGTCCACGACCCCGACGGCGTGATGATCGAACTCAACTTCTGGCACGAGGAAGACGTGCCGGAGCTCCAGGGCTACGATCCGATGAGCAACAAGATCACGGCCGAGAAGCAGAAAGTCCCGGCCTGACGTACTCGGCGACGGAACTGAAGGGTCAATCGAACGTCGGCGTGGCCGCGAGCTGCTCCCAGTAGTCCGCAGGGAGCAGATCGCGCCCGGCGAGCAGGCAGTTGAGATACGCGCGTTGCGGCTTCAGCCCCTCGCCCTGCATGAGCGCGACATAGACGATCGCCTCCACCTCTTCGCCGGTGTCGCCTCGCACAACCCGGATCGTGCGGCGTTCGTAGTGGCCACCCGCAACGCCTTCGTAGATGTCGAGAACCGCGAATCCTTCCTGGGGGAGGGCGTTAAGCGTGCCGTGCACGACGGCGCCCTCCGCCGGCACGATGTTGGCGGCCGCGCCGCCGCCCATGTCGCGCTCGGGTTTGTCGAAGGCGAGCCGCCAGCCGTCTAGCCGGCCCGCAATGCGCTCGCCGCGCGGCACACCGCGCGGCGCGAGTCGCTGATCGAACAGGCGCACCGGGTCCATGTTGGAGCCGTAGGCGAAGTACCAGGTCAGGCCACCCGCCATACATGCACTCCTTCGTCGTACCCGCGAATCGCGACGGGACCGAGATCGACGGCACCGTCGCACGGCGTCGCATCGCGCACCGATTGCGAGATCAGCAACTGCGCCCCCACCTCCTTGGTGAGCTGCTCGAGGCGGGCGGCGAGGTTAACCGTATCGCCGATCACAGTGTATTCCTTG
Source organism: Reyranella sp. (assembly GCF_965227665.1). Lineage (GTDB taxonomy): Bacteria > Pseudomonadota > Alphaproteobacteria > Reyranellales > Reyranellaceae > Reyranella. The sequence goes on along the minus strand of NZ_OZ245767.1, from coordinate 5,121,706 downwards.
CGTTGCGGCGAGCCGACGGTCCCCGTCACCGCCGGGCCGAGATGAACGCCGATGCCGATCCTGAGCGCCCAGACGGGATGCATGCCGTTCCACCGCTCGACCGTTTCGATCATGCCGCGTGCCGCCGCCAGCGCGTTTCGCGGCGCCGACGGGTCCTCGAGCGGCGCCCCGAACAAGGCCATGAACCCGTCGCCCAGGAACTTGTTGATGATGCCGTTGTTGCAGTCCACCACCTCGATCATCTCGGCGAAGAACGAGTTGAGCAGCGCCACCGTCTCCTCGGCGCTGCGCCTGCGCGTCATGGCGGTGAAGCCCCGTATGTCGAGGAACAGGACGCACACGGTGCGAATCTCGCTCGGAGGATCGGCGCGCGTCGCCAGCAAGCGGTCGACCACGGCGGGCGAGACATGCTGGCCGAACAGGTTGGTGACCCGGTCGCGCGCCACCACGGCCCGCACCGACTTCTCGAACTGGGTGCGCAGACTAATCGCGACGTAACCGGCCACCAGCCCACAGCCGAAGAAGATGAGGCTGCGGCTGAAATGGAACAGCGGCGCGGCCTCCGGAATCTCGCCCCAGGGCTGGAGCGGAACCAGCCAGAGGACCAGCGCGATCTGCTGGACGCTGGCGACCGTGCCCGTCCAGACCGACAGCCAGAAATCGAGCCGCAAGGTCGAGAGCAGAATGAAGATGAAGTAGAGCAGCGGCGGCCAGTAGCTGAACACCAGCACCGGGTCCATGTAGTGACTGAGCGTCACGATGACCACGGCCGGCAGCGAGGTTTCGATCAGGGCATTGGCGAAGCGTGCCACCCGCGGGAAATCGCGGTCGCGCGCTGCCCGGTACCGCAGGAACGCGAGCGAGCCCAACTCATAGACCAGGAACGGACCGATGCCCACGAGGGGCAGCCAGCCCGGCACGTCGCGCTCGAAAATGCGCTCGGAATAGGCGTTGAAGACGTTCGCCACCACCAGCGAGATCGCGAGCAGGACCGCGAGGATGATGGCGAGGGCGCGCATGCGCTGCTGCTCGCTGCGGATGATCTCGCGGCGGAGCGCGTCTGCGAAGAAGTCGGGCGCCGCGGGAGGCATCGGCCGGCAACCTAACCAGAGCCGCCGGGCTCCACAACGGGCCGGTGCGATGCTAGGTACACTCCATGTCGATGAAGGACGTTGCGCGGGAGGTTCAGGGAAAGATCGCCAACCTGGCGCTCCGCATGCCGATTTCGTGGGTGAACATCCTGGCGGGGCCGCCGGTGGCGGTCGACGGGCGCACCCTGGACGGTCGTGCCCAGTGGTTCCTGAAGCTCCTCGCCCACGGCAAACAGCCGCCCCTGCACACGATGAGCGTGGTTGACGCGCGCGAGGAGTATGACGCCTTCATGCAGCTGCTGGGCGGCCGGCCCGCGCCGGTCAGCGAGATCGTCGATCGCGCCCTGCCGGGCCCCGCCGGCCCGATGCGCGTGCGCATCTACCGGCCAGCCGGCACGGTCGCCCGCCTGCTGCCGACGATCTTCTACTTGCACGGCGGCGGCTGGGTGATCGGCAGCCTCGAAGGCTACGATCTGGCCTGCCGCTATTTCTGCGCCCGGTCGGGCTGCGCCGTCGTCGCCATCGATTACCGGCTGGCGCCCGAGCACAAGTTTCCCGCCGCCGTCGACGATGCCCTCGCTTCCTACCGCTGGCTGGCCGACCAGGCGGTTTCGCTCGGCCTCGACCCCGACCGCATCGTCGTGGCGGGCGATTCCGCCGGTGGAACCCTGGCGGCAGTCGTCGCCCAGACGATGCGTGGCGAGCCTCATCCGCCCTGCCTGCAATGGCTGATCTACCCCGCCACCGACATGGCGGGGAGCAGCGCCTCGCACCGGAGTTGCGGCGAGGGCTTCCTGTTGACGGAAGCCGACATGACCTGGTTCCGCACCCACTATCTCCCTGGAGATGCTGAAATCGACGATCCGCGCGCATCGCCTCTCAGGGCCACCGACGTCAGCGGAGTCGCACCGGCGCTGATCTTCACCGCTGGTTTCGACCCCCTTCGCGACGATGGCCAAGCTTATGCAGAAAAACTGCAGGCCGCGGGCGTCAAGGTCGTTCACCGCGAGTTCGAGACCCTGATCCATGGGTTCGTCGGCATGCGAGGAGCTTTGCACGCGGCGGCGCGGGCGATGGACGACATGGTCGCGGGCCTGCGCCATGAGCTGGCACAACTCGGCCGATGACGGAGCGCCGGAGATGAACGACGGAACAGCCCCCCTCCCCCATCGCAGCGAGCGGGCGGGACGGCGCGAGCAGAACAAGGCGGAGAACCGCATAGCGCTGCTCAAGGCCGCGCGCGCCGTGTTCGCCGAAATGGGTTATGGGGCCGCCAGCGTGCGCGACATCGTGCGCCGCACCGACCTCGCCTCGGGCACCTTCTACAACTACTTCAAGGACAAGGACGAGATCTTCGAGGCGGTGGTTGGCCAGCTGACAAGCGTCCTGCTGCAGCGCCATCGCCAGGGCCGCGGCCGCGCCACAACCGCCGAAGAATTCGTACGCGAGCATTATGCCGCCTACTTCAACTACCTCGCCGAAGACCCCGAGCTGCTGGCCCTGGCGCGATCGAGCTTCACCGCCGTGCGAACGCTGCTCGACAAACCGGATGTCCGGGCGCTGGCCACGGCGCTCAACGACGACATCCGCACCGCCATCGCGCAGGGTATCCTGCCCAATGTCGACGTCTCCTATCTCGGCGCCTCGATGTCCGGCATCGCCTTCGAGATCTCGATGGTCATGGTTGCCCGCGACCCGGTCGACCCCGCCGCCGCCGCCGAATTCGCGACTCACCTGGTGCTCGGCGGCCTCGACAAGTTGCCCCGGCGCTGACGCAAAGAAAAACGGCGGCGCCTTGCGGAGCCGCCGTTGATCGTTGCAGGCCCGGCCCGAGCGCTTACGCGCCCTGGGCGATCGTGTTGCTGAGGATGCCGATGCCCTCGATCTCGACCTCGCAGACGTCGCCCGGCTTCAGCCAGGGCTGCGGCTTGCGGGCCATCGCCACGCCCGAGGGCGTGCCGGTGATGATGATGTCGCCCGGATCGAGGGTCATGCACTTGCTCAGCTCGTGCACCAGGGTCGGCACGTCGAAGATCAGGTCGTCGGTGCTGCTGTCCTGCATGGTGACGCCGTTCACGCGGGTCATGATGCGCAGCGGCGCGGCGCCCTTGGGCAGCTCGTCCGGCGTCACGATGTCGGGACCGAAGCCGCCGGTTGCGTCGAAGTTCTTGCCCAGGGTGAACTGGCCGCCCGACTTGCGCTGCCAGTCGCGGATCGAGCCGTCGTTGAAGCAGGCGTAGCCCGCGATCACCGAGAGCGCCTTCTCCTTCGGCACGTTGCGGCACTTCTTGCCGATCACGATGGTGAGCTCGGCTTCCCAGTCGAATTCCTTCGAGTGCGTCGTCGACAGCATCTTGCCCTTGTGCGGCACCAGCGTGTTGTTGAAGCGCGTGAACACCACCGGATAGGTCGGGATCGGGCTGCCGGTCTCCTCGGCATGCTTGCGGTAGTTGAGACCGATGCAGAGGATCTTGCCCGGCGCCGGGATCGGCGGCAGGTACTTGGCCGACTTCTCCGAGACGGTGGCGCCGGCCTTGGGCTTGGCGCAGGCCTTGAGCACCGCCTGCTGGAGCTTCTTGCCGCCCGACAGGATTTCCACGACCGACTTCGGCCCGCGCGGCATCTGCTTGGAAAGATCTACAATCTTGCCGTCGCCCAGTTTAACGCCGACGGCGGGTTTTCCGCCGCTCAGGATAGTGCAAAGACGCATGAATTTCCCCCTTGAAGAATTCGTCCGAAATACGGCCGTGCGTAAACTCGTCCCTCCCGCATCTTCGGTCAAGCACGCCGCGTTTTTTGCTACTCTCCGCCGATGCGTTTCCTCCTTTTGCTGATTCCTCTCCTGTTCACCGCCCTGCCCGCCTCGGCGCAGCTCGTCGTACCGCTCACGACGCCGGACGGCCGCGTCGGCTGCACCCAGGGCAAGACCGGCATCGGCCGGCCGGCCGACTGGCGCGCCGTCGCCGATCCTGACGGGCCGGACGGCTGGGCCCTGGTCGAGAGCGAGCCCGATGCGACCGACCAGCGCTTCCCGCTCTGCATCGCGGAGCAGGCATCCGGTCGCGACTTCGACGCCACCCTGCGGTTCAAGCCGATCTCGGGGTCACGCGACCAGGTGGCCGGCTTCATGTTCCGCGCCCAGAGCGCCAACGACTATTACGTCGTGCGCGCCAATGCCCGCGACAACACGGTCCGCCTCTACCGCATGGACAAGGGCAAGCGCAGCCAGCTCGGCATGAAGGATGCGCCGGTGACGCTCGGCCAGTGGCATTCGCTGCGCGTCATCGCCGTCAATGATCGCATCGAGGTGGCGCTCGACGGCAAGCCGCTGTTCGGCGTCAACGACCGGACGCTGGTCCAGGCCGGGCCCGTGGGCGTGTGGAGCCAAGGCGACAGCGTGACCCACTATGGCTCGCTGCTAATCGGCCCTCCACCCCCGCCGACGGCGGCTCCGGCGGCGCCGCGCTGAAATCAGGCGCGCGCCGCCAGCAGCGCCTTTGCCAGTTCGACGAAGCCGGCGCCCGAGCGGCCCGACGTGACCCAGTGTGGCCGGTGCGCCAGCAGGTCGGCGAAGTCCACGACGTTGGCCACGCCCACCGCGTTGGGGAAATAGGCGAACATCGGCGCGTCGTTGGGCGAGTCGCCCGAAAACACGTAAGCCGCCTTGTCGGCCGCCAGGTCGATACCGAACAGTTCGCGCATCATGGTCAGGCTGGTCGTGAGCTTGTCGTAGTCGCCGAACCAGCCGTTCACATGGATCGAGCTCACCTTGGCGTGGGCGCCGTGGCGCTCGAAGATGGCCACGATGCGACGGACCTCGGCGGGCGGGAGAGGCGGCACGTCCTCGCAGAAATCGACCGCCAGGTCGGCCAGGCGATAGGGCTGGTCGGAGGCGATCCCGGCGCCGGGGACTTCCTGCAGGATCTCCGCCCGCACTCCGTCCAGCCGGCGCCGGCCTTCGGCGCGCTCTTCCTCTGACTGGATAAACCGGGTGCGCAGGCGCTTCTGGCCGCGGTCGTGCCACATCCAGAAGGCGCCGTTCTCGCCGACCACGGCATCGACCGGCCAGAAGCGTGCAATATGATCGCACCAGCCCGCCGGCCGGCCGGTGACCGGCACGACGAGGAGACCGGCCCGCTTCAGCGCCTGCAGGGCGCCATAGGCCTCGGCCGTCAGCGTTCCGTCGCTGGAGACGGTGTCGTCGATGTCGGTGAGCACGCCGCGCACGGCGGCGAGGATCTCACGGGGGCAGTTCTCGAGCGGTTCCATGGGACGCACTACTAACATGGCGGCGGAGCCCCTTCGGCGCTAAAAGCCCGGCCATGATCCCGCGCTATTCACGGCCGCAGATGGCGGCCATCTGGGCCCTTGAGAACCGCTTCCGCATCTGGTTCGAGATCGAGGCGCATGCCTGCGACGCCATGGCCGAGGCCGGCATCATTCGAAAGGCGTCCGCCCAGGCCATCTGGGACGGCGGCGCCAAGGCGATGGAAGCGCTCAAGAGCGATCCGGCCGGCAATGTCGAAAAGATCGACGCGATCGAGCGCGTGACCAAGCATGACGTGATCGCCTTCCTGACCTGGCTGGGCGAGTTCATCGGCCCGGAATCGCGCTTCGTGCACCAGGGCATGACCTCGTCCGACGTGCTCGACACCAGCTTCGCCGTGCAGCTCACCCAGGCGGCGGACCTGCTGCTGGCCGACGTCGACCGGCTGCTCGCCGCGCTGAAGAAGCGGGCCTTCGAGCACAAGGACACGCTCACCATCGGCCGCAGCCACGGCATCCATGCCGAGCCCACGACCTTCGGCGTGAAGCTCGCGGGCCACTACGCGGCCTTCCTGCGCAACCGCGCTCGGCTGGTGGCGGCCCGCGCCGAGATCGCGACCTGCGCCATTTCCGGACCGGTCGGCACCTTCGCCAACGTCGATCCCGGCATCGAGGCGCACGTGGCCCGGAAGCTCGGCCTCGCGGTCGAGCCGGTGTCGACGCAGGTGATCCCGCGCGACCGCCATGCCGCCTTCTTCGCGGCCCTGGGCGTCGTCGCCTCGTCGCTCGAGAACCTCGCAACCGAGTTCCGCCACCTGCAGCGCACCGAGGTGCGCGAGGCCGAGGAGTTCTTCTCGGCGGGCCAGAAGGGCTCGTCCTCGATGCCGCACAAGCGCAATCCGGTACTGGCCGAGAACATCACCGGCCTCGCCCGCGTCGTGCGATCGGCGGTGATCCCGGCGCTGGAGAACGTGACCCTGTGGCACGAGCGCGACATCTCGCACTCCTCGACCGAGCGCTACATCGCGCCCGACGCCACCGGCACGCTCGACTTCGCGCTGAACCGCATGGCCGGCGTGGTCGAGCAGCTCGTGATCTATGGCGACCGAATGAAGGCCAATCTCGATTCGCTGGGCGGCCTCGTCTTCTCCCAGCGCATCCTGCTGGCGCTGACGCAGAAGGGCATGAGCCGCGAGGCCTCCTACGCCGCCGTCCAGCGCAATGCGATGGACGCCTGGCGCGGCAATGCCTCGCTCCTGGCGCTCTGCCGGGCCGACAAGGAAATCGGCGAATTCCTGGCCGACGACGAACTCACCGCGCTGTTCGACATGGGCTATCACACCAAGCACGTCGACACGATCTTCAAGCGGGTGTTCGGCTAACCCCGGCGAAGCGCGGAGCCGGGAGGAAGGGGGCTGGCACTGCGCCGCCCCCCCTGCCCGGCCTCTCCCTCGGTCGGAGAGAGAAAAGAGTACCAAAGTCCCTTAGCGGACCTCGGTCATGATCTGCTGCCTGGCTTCGTCGGCGAGACGATGCGACTCCTTTCGAATCGCGTGCTCGTCCGTCGGCTTGCCGGCCGCGGCGAGGTCGGTCATCAGCTTGTGCACGACGTCGGAATCGCCCGGCTTCTCGAAGTCGGCCATCACGACCTCCTTGGCATAGGCCTCGGCATCGGCGCCCGTCTTGCCCATCAGGCTGGCGGCCCACAGGCCCAGCAGCTTGTTGCGGCGCGAGTTGACCTTGAATTTCAGCTCCTCGTCGTGCTCGTACTTGGCTTCGAAGGCTTTCTCGCGATCGTCGAACGTGGTCATCGGCCGCTCCGGTTGGGCTTGTCTCGTTGGGGCGGTATATAGCGACCGCGACACCGTCTTTCCACCCTGCGTTCGCAGTGGCAGTGTCACGCCTGCAGAGAGGAAACCCGAGATGTCGCTGGAAAAACTCAAGGACTGGATCGGCCGGACGCAGTCGCTGGATGACCTGGCCGCTCCTTTCCCGGTCCGCGCCCTGTCCGCCACCTTCGACGAGAAGGGCGATCCGGACCCCAAGAACGGCGATCCCCTGCCGCCGCTCTGGCACTGGCTCTACTTCCTAGAGGTCGCGCCGCAGTCGAAGATCGGCCCGGACGGCCATGCCGAGCGCGGCGACTTCCTTCCGCCGGTGCCGCTGCCGCGCCGCATGTGGGCCGGCAGCCGCTTCTCCTTCGACGGCGAGCCGATCTGCGTCGGCGACACGATCCATCGTCTGTCCGAGATCAAGTCGGTCGAACCGAAGTCGGGCTCCACGGGCTCGATGGTGTTCGTGACCGTGAAGCACACGATTTCGGGTCCGCGCGGCATTTCCTTCGTCGAGGAGCACGACATCGTCTATCGCGAGGCGGCGAAGCCGGGCGAAGCGCCGAAGCCGCCCCGTCCTGCGCCGGCCGACGCCACCTTGACGCGCACCGTCCTGGCCGACCCGGTGCTGCTGTTCCGCTTTTCCGCCCTCACCTTCAACGGCCATCGCATCCACTACGACCAGCCCTATGTGACCGGCGTCGAAGGCTATCCCGGGCTGATCGTGCACGGGCCGTTGATGGGCATGCTGCAGATCGAACTGGCGCGCCGCTCCAACCCGGGTAAGGTTGTCCGCAGTTACGAGTTCCGTGCCCTGTCGCCGGTGTTCGGCGGGGCAGCGCTTGGCGTACACGGCCGCCGCGAACAGGACGGCTCGATCACAACATGGATCGCCGATCCCAACGGCGGTCTCGCACAACAGGGCAAGGCCACCTTCCGATGACCCACATGCATCATTCCGGCTGCGGCTGCCTCGCCGCCCTCTCGCGCCGCAACCTGCTCGGCTTCAGTCTCGGCGCCGCCGCTCTCTCGGTCGCCGGCCCGGCGCTGGCCGCCGGCGATGCCTACGAGGCGATGCTGATGAAGTGCATCGATCCGCGCTTCACGACCTACACCTGGAAGTACATGTCCTCACGCGGCTGGGAGAACCAGTACAGCCAGTTCAACATCGCCGGTGGCCCCATCGCCGCGGTGGCGCCGATCTTCCAGGAATGGCGGGCCGCCTGGGAGGCCAATCTCGACATCTCGGTCCAGCTTCACAACGTGAAGCGCCTGATCGGCATGGCCCATCGCGACTGCGGCGCCGCAGCCCTCGCCTATGGCAACCGCATCAAGACCGACCGCGCCTTCGAGACCGAGATGCTGGGCCAGGGACTGCGCGCCTTCCGCGACCAGGCCAACAAGCGCCAGCCTCAGCTCATCGTCGAGCTGGGAATCATGGACCTCAACGGCAACGTCGAAACCGTGGCCTGATCCTCTCGCGGACCCGTCCGTCGTGCCAGACTCCCTCCCCTTCGTCTCCGACGGCAGCCTCGACAAGGACACGGCGCTCGCGCACCAGCTTGCGGTCCAGCGGGCGCGGCGCCCTATGGATCCGCTTCTGTCGCTGGTCGTGCCGGTGTTCAACGAGGAAGAGTCGATCGCCGTCTTCCTGACCGCCACGGTGCCGCTGCTGGAGCGCGACGGCCTGCGCTTCGAGATCGTATTCGTCAACGACGGCTCGCGCGACAGCACCTTCGCGCGGCTGTTCCAGCGCAGCCGCCTCGACGGGCGCCTCCGCATCGTCAACCTGTCGCGCAACTTCGGCAAGGAAGCCGCCCTCACCGCCGGCATCGACCATGCCCGCGGCGACGTGCTGATCCCGATGGACATCGACCTGCAGGATCCGCCGGAACTGATCGCCGCCTTCGTCGCGCGCTGGCGCGAGGGCTACGACATCGTCTACGGCGTCCGGACGGCCCGCCACACCGACACGCCGGCCAAACGCGTTTCGGCCGGCTGGTTCTACCGGGTGTTCAATTCGATGTCGCCGGTGCGCATCCCGCCCAATGTCGGCGATTTCCGGCTGGTCGACCGCCGTGCCGTCGAGGTGCTGCGCCAGCTGCCCGAGCGCAACCGCTTCATGAAGGGCCTGTTCGCCTGGGTGGGTTTCAACGCGGTCGGCGTGCCCTACGAGCGGCCCGAGCGCGCGGCCGGCACCAGCAAGTTCAATTTCTGGCGGCTCTGGAATTTCGCCATCGACGGCGTGGTGAGCTTCTCGACCGCCCCGCTGCGCGCCTGGTTCTATGTCGGCCTGGTGATCGCCATCGTGGCGGTGCTCTACGCCCTGTTCATCATTACCCGCGTGCTCATCTTCGGTGTCGACACGCCGGGCTACGCCTCGCTGCTGATCGCGGTCCTGCTGATGGGCGCCATCCAGCTCCTGTCGCTCGGGATCATCGGCGAGTATCTCGGCCGCCTGTTCGTCGAGGTGAAGGGCCGGCCGATCTACATCGTCGAGGGCGTCTACGAGGACGGCACGACCGAGCCGCCGAAGCCCTGACCGTCGATGGATCTCAAGGAAGAAGACATACTGGGCGCCGGCATCGGCAACCATTGGTACTACCGCTCCAAGGCCGCCGCGCTGCGCCGCGCCGTGGCCTCGTTGGCCCCGAAGCGCCTACTCGACGTCGGTGCCGGCTCGGGCTTCTTCTCGCGCCATCTGCTCGAACGCACGTCAGCCGGGAGCGCGCTCTGCGTCGACATCGGTTATCCGGCGGACCGCGACGACAGCGTGGGCGGAAAGCCCGTGCGCTATCGCCGCGACACCGGACCGACCGATTGCGACCTCGTGCTGATGATGGACGTGCTCGAGCATGTCGACGACGATCGGGGGCTCGTTCGCCACTACGCCGGCAAGGTGCCGGACGGCGCGCATTTCCTGGTGACGGTGCCCGCCTTCGACTTCCTGTGGAGCGGCCACGACGTGTTCCTCGAGCACAAGAGGCGCTACCGCCTGCCCGCGATCGAGTCCGTCCTACAGGAGGCCGGGCTCGAGATCGTGCGCGGCAGCTACTATTTCGGCTTCGTCTTTCCGCTGGCGGCCGCCGTGCGCCTCGCCGACCGCAACACGACGGAACCGCGCAGCAGCCTGAAGAAACAGGGCACCCTCACGAACGCCCTCCTCACCGCAATCTGCGCCGCCGAACTCCCGCTATTCCCGCTCAACCGCCTGGCCGGCCTCTCCTGCTTCGTGCTCGCACGAAAACCCTGAAGGAATTCGCCCTCAGGGTATTGGAGAGACTATCGATCGCGCGCGACAACACCTGAGTTGCTGTAGTTTGTTTGCGCCAAACGAACTCAAGCTGCGGCCGGCGTCCATTGCTGCAACGCGGCGTTGCACCGCAGCGTCGGACGCCGCCTGCCTGTGATTTCTCATCACCACACGGCCGAGTTTCGTTCATCGGATATTTAACATCGGATGATTGCACCGCCTTCAGATCAGTGTATGGTTTGAGCTTGCCAGCCGGCCAAAGAGCCAGCGGCCGGGAGCGAACTGATCTTGCCTACCAAGCCCGTCAAATCCGTTGAAAAGCGTTCGAAGCCGGGCCGGATCAACACCGTGCTGGCGACACTTGGCCGCGAGATCGCGCAAGGGATCATTCCGGCCGGCGCCGTGCTACCGCCCGAATACGATCTCGAAAGCCGCCTCGGCGTCGGCCGAGGCGTGGTTCGTGAGGCGATCAAGACATTGGCGGGAAAAGGGCTCGTCAGCGTCCGGCCACGCCACGGCACCCGCGTGTTGCCGCGTCGCGATTGGAGCCTGCTCGATCGCGACGTGTTGAACTGGCTCGTGGGACAGGAAAATCCCGACCGCGAGTTGCTGCTGGCCGTTCAGGAAGTCCGCTCGATCATTGAGCCAGCCGCCGCCGCGCTCGCAGCCACCCGCGCCACCAGGGCGGACCTGCTGCGGATCAACGTGGCCCTCGCCGCGATGGAAGCCTCGGACAGTCAGGCCACCGCAACGGCCTCAGACAAGGCGTTTCACCTCGCCATTCTCGACGCTACGCACAATCCGGTATTGCAGGGCTTTCGCGGCGCGATCGACACGATTCTGAGCGCGGTGTTCGTGGTCGCCGTCGACAGCGTCGATGGCTGGTTCGATGGCAATCTTCCCAACCATGCCGCCATCGCGCGGGCCATCGAAGAACGGGACGTCACAAAGGCCCGCAAAGCGATGGAGCAGGTCCTTGGTTACACCCAGGCCCATCTGTCCAAACCCAAAGTCGGCGCGCGGCGCCGAGCCGGTCGCCCGGGCGGCCGCCGCACTCCGAGTCAAGCATGATGCGACGCAGCATCACCTCGGCGCTCTGGTTCTGCGCTCCCTTCGCCGTCCTGCTCGTTCTCTGGGCGATCCTCGTCCCGTACTTCGACGTCAATCCCCGGTTGCTTCCTCAGCTTGGCGCCGTGGTCCAAGCCGGGATCGAGGGAGTCCAGGACGGTACGCTCATCCAGCACATCGGCGCGAGCCTGCTGCGCGTCGCTGTCGGCACAGTGCTTGGGCTGTTGGTCGCCATTCCCCTGGGCATCGCCATGGGCGTCAGCCCGGTTTTTTCGAGCTTTCTGACGCCCCCGCTGCGGTTTTTCTCGGTGCTGGCGGGCATTGCCTGGATCCCCATCGCGACACTGTGGTTCGGCTACGGCTTCGGCGCCATCACCTTCGTCATCTTCAATGCCGTGTTCTTCATCGTGACGTACAACACACTGCTCGGCGTCTCGACGATCCCCTTGCCCGTACGCAATGCCGCCGCATCACTCGGTGCGGGGCGATGGGCAATGTTGACCGAGGTGCTCCTGCCGGGCGCCCTCCCCCACATCGTCACCGGCATACGCACCGGCTTGGGCTTTGCCTGGCGCGGGCTGATCGCCGCGGAGATGATCGCCACCAACGTCGGCCTCGGTTACATGCTGTTCGTGGCGCGCGATTTCTACAAGACCGAGGTGATCGTGCTCGGCATGATCGTGATCGGCGTTCTCTGGCTGCTGCTCGATCGGCTGCTCCTTGCACCGGTCGAGCGCGCGACCATCGAGCGCTGGGGCATGGTGCAGCGCGCATGAGGTCCTTTCTTCTCGGGCTATGGAGCCGTTGCGTACGCCTGATGGCGCGCTGGCCGTCCATCGGTGCGATCGCTCCGTTCGCTCTCTTGATCGCCGTCTGGTGGATCGTCACCGAGCTGGAGATATTTCCACGCGTGTTCCTGCCGGGACCGGTGGACGTCGTGCGTTCGTTCGGTTCGCTGGTTTATACCGGCATCCTGCCGGAGTATCTGCAGGATAGCATGGTACGGCTCGCCGTCGGCGCCTTCTGGGGCATCGCGATTGGCATCCCCCTCGGCATGTTGGTGGGTCTCAGCTCGCGGGCGCATACTGCGCTTTGGCCGCCCCTGCTGTTTTTCCAGGCTATTGGCGACATCGCCTGGCTGCCTATCCTGGTGATCTGGTTCGGCTACGGGCTTACCACCATGACCGTCGTCATCGTCTACACGGTCATCTTCCCGGTCATCCTCAACACGGTGCTGGGCGTTCGTTCGATTCCGACCACGATGTATCGTGCGGCGCAAAGCCTTGGTGCCTCGCGTACCCGCATTCTTTGGGAAGTGGTCCTGCCCGGCGCGCTCCCCAGCATCATGACGGGCCTGCGCAATGGGCTCGGCTACGGATGGCGTGCGCTGATCGCAACCGAGATCATCGTCGGTACCAGCGGAATCGGATTTCTCATGTTCGATGCGCGCCGCGCCGGCTCGGTCGTCGAGATCCTGCTCGGCATGATCATCCTCGGTATCCTCTGGTACATCGTCGACGGCTGGATTCTGGCGCCTATCGAACGCGCCACCGGACAGCGCTGGGGATTGGTGACGCGATGAAGAATCTGACCATCCGCAATCTTTCGAAGACCTACTTCGACCCTTATGCCGGCACCAATGTCACGGCCGTCCACGATGTATCGCTGAGCGTGCAGCAGGGCGAGTTCGTCTCGATCGTCGGGCCGTCGGGCTGCGGTAAGACCACCATCCTGAACATGATCGCGGGCTTCCTTCCATACACAGGTGGCGAGATCCTGCTCGACGGCCGGCCGGTGAAGGGGCCAGGAGCCGACCGTGGCGTGGTGTTTCAGTCGTTCGCGCTTTTCCCCTGGAGGACCGTGCTCGAAAACGTCGCCTTCGGCCCGAAGATGCGCGGCGTCGGCAAGGCACAGCGCGAGAAGATCGCGCATGAATATCTGGCCCTTGCCAAGCTGACCGAGGCGGCCAGACGCTATCCCGCCGAACTGTCGGGCGGCATGCAGCAGCGTGTGGGTGTCGTTCGTGCGCTGGCCAATGAGCCGGATGTGCTGCTGATGGACGAGCCGTTCGCGAGCATCGACGCCCAGACCCGCATGACGCTGCAGGAGGAACTCACCCGGATCTGGCAGGAGAAGCGTCCTACGGTGATTTTCATCACTCACGACGTAGGCGAAGCGGTGTTTCTCGCCGATCGGGTCGTGGCCCTGTCCAAAGGACGTGTGCTCGAGGAGATTGCCGTGGACTTGCCCCGGCCGCGCTCCTGGGACGCGTTGAACGACGACGCGCGGTTCAAGGAACTGTCAGCGCGCGTTCTTCAACTCGTGCGCTCGGCCTGACATATGTTGAACGACGCCCTCAGGTCGCGAAAGACGCATATCCTGCTGGCCGTCGTGGTCTGCTATCTGGCCTGGCAGCTCTGGTTGACGATCGCCGCCCCGCACAAGATCGCTGACTTTTCTCCTGGCCCCGAGAAGGTCAACGTACTGATTACCCTGCCGTTTCCACCCGAGCGCTTCCACGTTCAGCTGTTCCAGACCTACGGCAGGGTCTCTGGGACACAAGACAACGCCGTGGAAGTTCGAGGAGTGAAACGAGCGGACCTCGCGACCATCGCCCGTCCTTACTGGGTTACGCGCGTCGAGCCGCTTCAACCGGGAGGATAAGCGGAATGCCAAGGATCATCACACTGCTCGCTGCCCTGTTACTGTTGCCGCTGTCGGCACTGGCGCAGGCCAAGGATCCGGTAAAACTGAAGGTCGGCATGGTTGCCGCCGTCGACATGCTGGCGCTGCCGATCGCACTCGAGCGCGGCTTCTTCGAGAAATACGGGCTCGATGTGACCATCGCGCGCCCCTACGCCACCGGCGTCGATGCGCTCAATGCCTTGCAGGCAGGGGAGACCGACATGGTGCAGGCCGGCGTGCCGGCCATCGGCGCCATCCTGCGTGGCATGGATCTGGTGTTCTTTGGCAACTTCAGCGGCAACGCCACCAAACTCGGCTCTGATGCGACACTCGCGCTGATCGCCGGCAAGGACTCGGGTATCGTCAAGGGTGATCTCAAGAGCCTCAAGGGCAAGAAGATCGGCACTTCGTTCGGCACCATCAATCATCTGTATATCCTTGGCTTGCTCGAGAAGGCTGGCCTCACGCCATCCGACGTCACCCTCGTCAATACGCCGCCGCCGGAAATGAGCGTGGCGCTGCTGGCCAAGGGCGTGGATGCGTTTGTGTGCTGGGACCCGGTCCCGGTGATCGCCATGAAGGACGTACCAGGCGCGATCGAAGTGATCCGCGGCGGCGATGTCATCTCCTACCTCGGCTTCAACATCGCGTTGCGGCCCTGGGTGGAAAAGAATGGGCCGACGATCGAGAAGTTCCTGGCGGCCGTGTCGGAGGCCGATCAGTGGATGCGCAAGAATCCCAAGCAAGCAGCCGCCATCGGGACGCGCTGGATTCCCGGGCTGAAGCTGGACGTGGCAGAGACTGCCATGCAGTACAATATCCAGCAGGTGGACCGGCGCATTTCGGCTCACAACTATCGTGCGCTGTGGAAGGCCCAGGACACGCTGCAACGGCTGGGCGTGATCAAGACGGTGTTCGATGTAAACAAGCACATCGAACCGAAGTTCATCCTCAGCGTGATGAAGACCTACCCGGAGCTGTTTTCCGACCTGCAGCCCATTCCTGCGGACGTGGCCATCACTCCGGGCTACGTGTTCAAGCCCTGAACCGGAGTTGCCGCGCATGCTGTAGTGCATGCGCGGCAACCTCCTCGACCGTCGCCGGAAGTTGGACTCCGTTTAGCGGCTGGGTTGGGTTGCCGCGCTTCGCAGGACGTAATCTAGCCCGCGACCACCGTGTCTTTCGAGCCGATGCGCTTCCGCTTCGCGTTGATCTCGCGCAGCGTCACCATCATTTCCTCGGCGACGATGTCGCCGGGGATGCCGTCGCCCTCGGCTTCGAGTTCCTTCATGTCGACCCAGACGCCGTAGAGCGGCGCGGTGCGGGACGTGATGATGCCGGCATGGAGGAGTGTCTTGATCAGGACGCGGAAGATGTTGGTGCCTTCCTTCAGGTTGGCGCGACGGTCCTCGTCGGTGAAGACCTCCTTCATCGCATCACGCACCCACTGCCAGTCGAGCCCGTACTTGGCGTAGATGACCTGCTTCTGCTCGGCGTTGATGAGGTTGAACAGCAGGGTCTGGAAGATCTGGGCCGCCCAGTCCTCGACCTTTCTGTGCTCGTCCTCGCTGAGATGGCGGATGGTCCGGGACGCCCAGATCCGGCCGAAGCGGTGATGGAAGGCCTCGTCGCTCATCACCAGCTGGACCAGCCGCCGCAGCACCGGGTCGTTGGTCTTGGCGTTGAGCGTCGCGAAGGAGCCCATGGCGATTCCTTCGATCAGCATCTGCATGCCGACGATCTTCTTGTAGACCTCATCCGTGGTCACCAGGTCGGTGAGAACCGTGGCGATGGTCTTGCCGACCGGCAGGGGCGCCCCCCAGCGACGGGCGATATAGCGCGTGAACCCTGCGACATGGCGCGCTTCCTCGCGGGCCTGGTTGGCGGCGTATTCCTGGGCGCCGGGGTCGAGCAGGATGTGGCAGAGGCTGGCCGACAGCGACAGCGCCCCCTGCTCGCCGTGCAGCAGGTTGGAGATCGACCAGTGCATGACATCGTTGCCGAGGCCGATCTTCTGGCCCTCGTCCAGGCGGTCCGCCACCGCGCTTTTCAGTTCGACGACCGTGTCCAGCGGCATAATCGGCGTTTTTGCCATGTCGAAGGGCTGGTCGAAGTCGATATAGCTCTTGTCGAACGGGTCCCAGAAATGGTCGTGGGTGGCCGAAATGATGCCGTCAAAGGCATCCGTGCGTCGCCCGTAGCGGGGAACATCCAGCATGGCCGGAAAATCCTCGCGCCCGACCGTGTCATAGGCCTTGTCGTAAGTGATTTGCTGGGCCATGTGAGGCCTCCTATTCCACAGTCAATATGACGACCCCGTCACCTTTTTCAATGGATTTTTCCCCAGTACCGGAGCATGGCGTTTCCGCCATATTCCGCCCGACAGGCGGGCGAGCCGCATCGCCCGCGCAGGAGTGAGACATGTCCCGCCGTCGCCGCATTTACGAGGGCAAGGCCAAGACCTTGTTCGAGGGGCCCGAACCCGGGACGATCGTCCAGTACTTCAAAGACGATGCCACCGCGTTCAACAACCAGAAGAAGGGAATCATCACCGGCAAGGGGGTGATCAACAACCGCATCTCCGAGTTCCTGATGACCAAGCTCGGGGAAATCGGCGTGCCAACCCATTTCATCCGCCGGCTGAACATGCGCGAGCAGCTCATCCGGCAGGTCGAGATCATCCCGCTGGAGGTCGTGGTCCGCAACGTCGCCGCCGGCTCCTTCGCCAAGCGCTTCGGCGTCGAGGAGGGCACGCAGCTCCCCCGCTCCATCATGGAGTTCTTCTACAAGAACGATGCGCTGGGCGACCCGATGGTCACCGAGGAGCATATCACCGCCTTCGGCTGGGCGACCCCCCAGGACCTCGATGACATCGTGGCCCTGACGCTCCGCGTGAATGACTTCCTGTTCGGCCTGTTCCTCGGCTGCGGCATCAAGTTGATCGACTTCAAGATCGAGTTCGGCCGCCTCTACGAGGACGACATGGTCCGCATCGTGCTGGCCGACGAGATCAGCCCGGACTCGTGCCGGCTGTGGGACCTCAGGACCAACGAGAAGATGGACAAGGACCGGTTCCGCCGCGACCTCGGCAAGGTCGAGGAAGCCTACCAGGAAGTGGCACGGCGCCTCGGCATCCTCATCGACCAGGGACCGGGCGACGTGCGCGGCCCCACCACGCTGCAGTAAAGAGGCGACATGAAAGTCAGAGTCCACGTGACCCTCAAGAACGGCGTGCTCGACCCCCAGGGCAAGGCCATCGGGCATTCGCTGAACCGGCTGGGCTTCCCCGAGGTCGGCGACGTGCGCCAGGGCAAGTTCATCGAGCTCGAGCTCGCCGAAATCGACAAGGCCAAGGCCAAGGCCCGTGTCGAGGAGATGTGCAAGAAGCTGCTCGCCAACACGGTGATCGAGAACTACTCGATCGAGCTGGTGGGCTGATGAAGCCGAAGAACCTCATCCAGAGGAGCGGTCCGCCGGACCGCATCTTGAAGGATGGGAACGCGCACCGCCTTTGTTGCCGCCCCGTCGAGACGCGCGCTGCGCGCGCTCCTCTGGGTGAGGGCCTTGCAGGTAGGGACGGACGGAGATGAAAGCAGCTGTATTGGTCTTTCCCGGCTCCAATCGCGAAGGCGATGTGGCGCAGGCGATCGAGCTGGTCACAGGGCGCCGGCCGCAGATGGTGTGGCATGGCGACGGCGACTTCGAGAAGGTCGACCTGATCGTGGTCCCCGGCGGCTTCTCCTACGGCGACTATCTGCGCTGCGGCGCGATGGCGGCGCAGTCGCCGGTGATGGCCGAGGTCAAGAAGCGCGCCGCGCAGGGCGTGCCCGTGCTGGGCATCTGCAACGGCTTCCAGATCGTGACCGAGGCGGGACTGCTGCCGGGCACCCTGATGCGCAACTCGCACCTCAAGTTCGTCTGCGCCGACGTCCACCTCCGGGTCGAGACCAGCCAGAGCCTGTTCACCAACCGCTACCAGGCCGGCCAGGTGATCAAGGTGCCGGTGGCCCATGCCGAGGGCAACTATTTCGCCGACGCCGATACGATGAAGCGGCTCGAGGATCGCGGCCAGATCGCCTTCCGTTACTGCGGCCCCGACGGCTCGATCGTCGATGGCCGCGGCAACCCCAACGGCTCCAGCAGCAACATCGCCGGCGTCTTCAATGACACCAAGACCGTGCTGGGACTGATGCCCCATCCCGAGAATGCGATCGAGCCGATGTTCGGCGGCACCGACGGCAAGGCCCTGTTCGAGGGCATGGTCGAGGCGCTTTCGTGAGGCCCGCTTTGATGAAGGACGTGTCGTGACCGTCGCCCCGGAAAAGAACCCGCCCGTAAAGCTGCCGAACGAGCCCGAGATCACCCCGCAGATCGTGGCCGAGCACGGGCTGGCGCCGGACGAGTACGAGCGCCTGCTGAAGATCATGGGCCGCACGCCCACGATGGTCGAGTTGGGCATCTTCTCGGCCATGTGGAGCGAGCACTGCTCCTACAAGTCCTCCAAGGTCTGGCTGAAGAAACTGCCGACCAAGGCCCCGTGGGTCATCCAGGGCCCGGGCGAGAATGCCGGCGTCATCGACATCGGCGACGGCCAGGCCGCCATCTTCAAGATGGAGAGCCACAACCATCCCTCCTACATCGAGCCCTACCAGGGCGCGGCGACGGGCGTGGGCGGCATCCTGCGCGACGTCTTCACGATGGGCGCGCGGCCGGTGGCCAACCTCAATGCGCTGCGCTTCGGCGACCCGAAGCATGCCAAGACCCGCCACCTCGTGTCGGGCGTCGTGGCCGGCATCGCGGGCTACGGCAACTGCATGGGCATTCCCACCGTGGGCGGCGAGACCAACTTCCATGCCGCCTACAACGGCAACATCCTGGTCAACGCCATGACCGTGGGCGTGGCCGCCACCGACAAGATTTTCTATGCGGCCGCCGCCGGCATCGGCAATCCGATGGTCTACGTCGGCTCGAAGACCGGTCGCGACGGCATCCACGGCGCCACCATGTCCTCGACCGAGTTCAACGAGGACAGCGAGAGCAAGCGCCCGACGGTGCAGGTCGGCGACCCGTTCGTCGAGAAGCTGCTGCTGGAAGCCTGCCTCGAACTGATGGCGACCGACGCCATCATCGCCATCCAGGACATGGGCGCGGCCGGCCTCACCTCCTCCTCGTTCGAGATGGCGGCCAAGGGCGGGCTGGGCCTCGTCATGGAGCTCGACAAGGTGCCGATGCGCGAGACCGGCATGAATCCCTATGAGCTCATGCTGTCGGAGAGCCAGGAGCGCATGCTGATCGTGCTCAAGCCCGGCCGCGAGGACGAGGCGCGCGCGATCTTCGAGAAGTGGGAACTCGACTTCGCCGTGATCGGCCACCTGACCGACACCGAGCGCATGGTGCTCACCTGGCACGGCGACGTGGTGGGCAACATCCCGATTCCGCCGCTGGTCACCGAGGCGCCGATGTACGAGCGGCCGTGGACCCTGACGCCGCTGCCGCCCGAACTGGCCGCCTCGCAAGTGCCCGCGCCGACCGACTGGAAGGCCTCGCTGCTCACCCTGATGAGCTGCCCCGATCTCGCGAGCAAGGCGTGGATCTGGCACCAGTACGACCATCTCATCATGGGCAATACGGCGATCCGCCCGCAGGGCGGCGACGCGGCGCTCGTGCGCGTACCGGGGGCGCCGAAGCCCGCGAGCCACAAGGGCCTCGCCATGACCTCTGACTGCACGCCGCGCTACGTGCAGGCCCATCCCGAGACCGGCGGCCGCCAGGCCGTGGCCGAGGCATGGCGCAACATCACCGCCGTCGGCGCCCGCCCCCTCGCCGTCACCGACAACATGAACTTCGGCAATCCACAGAAGCCCGAGATCATGGGCCAGTTCGCCGGCGCCATCATGGGCATGGCGGAAGCCTGCACCGCACTCGACTTCCCTGTCGTGTCGGGCAACGTCTCGCTCTACAACGAGACCGAAGGCCGACCGATCTTGCCGACTCCGACCATCGGCGCGGTGGGCGTGATCGACGACATCGCGACGTCCGCGGGTTCGCGCCTCGTCCAGTCCGGCCTCGCGCTGGTCCTGATCGGCGAGACCAAGGGCTGGCTCGGCCAGTCGATCTATCTTCGCGAGCTGCACGGCCGCGAGGAAGGCGCTCCGCCGCCGGTCGATCTCGCCGTCGAGCGCCGCAACGGCGACTTCGTGCGCGGCGAGATCGTTGGCCGCCGCGTCCATGCCTGCCACGACCTGTCCGACGGCGGCCTGCTCGTGGCGCTCGCCGAGATGTGCCTGTCGGGCGACACCGGCGCCTGCATCAAGCTGCCGGCGACCGACGTCGCCCCCCACGCCTATCTCTACGGCGAGGACCAGGGCCGCTACCTGATCGCCACCGACGACGGCCCGGCCCTCGTCGAGGCGGCCCGCAAGGCCGGGGTGCCGGCTGTGCTGCTGGGGTATTCCGGCGGGCCGGACATCACGGTCGACGGGCTGCTCGCCCTGCTGCTCCAGGAGCTGCGGGACGCCCACGAGAACTGGCTCCCCGGCTACATGAACAGCGCCGTCTGAGGCCAAAGAGAAGGATCGTCCCATGCCGATGCACGCCGACGACATCGTTCGCCTGATCCAGGAAGGCATCCCCGGTGCCGAGGTCGAGATTCAGGACCTCGCCGGCGACGGCGACCACTATGCCGCCACGGTCGTTTCCCCCGCCTTTGCCGGCAAATCCAAGATCCAGCAGCATCAGATGGTCTATGGCGCCCTGGGCGGCCGCATGGGGGGCGCTCTCCATGCGCTGAAGCTGACCACCATGGCGCAAAGGCCCTGAACGCCCTATATTCAGACACCCCCGCGCCCCCGGTGGCGCCCCACGGAGATCGATCATGAGCGAACCCCAGGTGTTCGAGCGTATCCGCGACGAGATCGGCAAGAACGACGTTCTGCTGTTCATGAAGGGCACGCCCGTATTTCCCCAGTGCGGCTTCTCGGCCGCGGTGGTCGACGTGCTGAGCCAGCTCGGCGTGAAGTTCCACGGCATCAACATCCTCGTCGACCCGGAACTGCGGGAAGGCATCAAGGACTTCAGCCAGTGGCCGACGATCCCCCAGCTCTACGTCAAGGGCGAGTTCATCGGCGGCTGCGACATCGTCCGCGAGATGTTCGAGACCGGCGAACTGGAGCAGGTCTTCAAGGAAAAGGGCGTGGCGCTGGCCGAAGCCGCATAAGCAGCCCACCTTTCCTTGTTTCAGACCCAAACGGGAGCGCGAAAGCGCTCCCGTTTTTTATTGCAGCGCGCCCTGAGGCAATTCGCGATCGACAGCGGGGGCCTTCGACAGGTGTGACATCGAACCGTTATGATCTTAGGGCACGGTCTATGCATATCGACGGCAGCGTACGTCGGTACCTGAGTTTGAGGGGGAGGCTGTCATGTCGAACGGAACTTTCACGGGGTTTCTGGACGCGCTGCGGGCATTCGAATCGGGTGTCGACCATGATCGCTATCTCTCGGGACAGATCACCGAGGCCCAGATCCGGAGCTGGGTGGGCGATGCCAACTGGAATGCCTATCAGGCCGGCGATCTCTCCTGGCGTGACATGCAGTACACCTCCGTGAATTCGCTGGGCTTCGTCGGCTATCAGTTCGGCGAGCCGCTGCTCATCGACCTCGGTTACTATCTGGATAACACCGGCAACCTCTGGACCGGCCGTTTCACCGGCAAGAACGGCGTCGACAGCTTCGCCACGCTCAAGACCGACATCCAGGAAGCCATCATCCTCGATGCCTTCGGCTACAACCTCAACGTCATCGAGAGCGGGCTCGAGGCGAAGGGCACCAGCCTCGACGCGCTGATCGGCACCCAGCGCACCTATGTGGACACCAACGGGCAGAGCGTCACCGTCACGCTCACCCTTACCGGCATTCTTGCCGCCGCCCATCTGCGCGGGGCCTGGGGCACGTTGGACCTTCTCAACAATGGCAGCGCCTCGGCCGACGAATACGGCACCTCCATCCTCAAATACATCCAGCAGTTCGGCGCCTACGACACGCCGAGCTATTCAACCCTCATCGCCGCCCACGAGTCGGCCAAGACACTCGCCATGGCCGAGGAGCTCTGGCACGACGATTTCAACAATGACGGCACCGTCTCCGACTATGCTGGCTGGGACGGCAGCCAGGCCGACGGCGGCTCCACCGGCGGACAGACGGGCGGCGGCGGAGAGACAGGGGGCGACGGCACCCCCACCGTCACCACGATCAGCTGGATGTGGGGCACCAATACGGTCCTCGCCTTCGACCCCGATCTCGACGTTCTCGATTTCGGCTGGTTCCAGAAGGACAATTTTTCCATCGCCGAGGTCGGCGGCTCGGTCGTCATCACCATCATCGGGAACAACCAGACCTACAGACTCGACGGCGTCACGCTCGCCGAGCTGAGCATGGACAATATCCGCGCCAAGGACGCGAGCGCGATCCAGAAATGGGACTCGGCCTTCGACACGGCGGAGCCGGCGGCGCCCAGCCTGTCCATCGCCGACGTATCGGTGCAGGAGGGCAACTCCGGCACCAGGCTTATGACCTTCACCGTGACCCTGTCTGCGGCGGCAGCCGGCGCGGTCACGGTCGCCTACTCGACAGCGGACGGCACGGCCACGTCCGGCAGCGACTATGTTGCCGCCAACGGCACCCTCACCTTCGCGCCGGGGGAAACGTCGAAGACCATCCAGGTGACGGTCAAGGGCGATACGGTGGCAGAGGGCAATGAGGCCTTCACCATTCGCCTCGCCAATGCCGCCGGCGCGACCATCGCCGACGGATCGGCAGCCGGCACTCTCACCAACGACGATACGGCGCCGACATTGCCCGCGCTCTCGGTGGGCGATGTCGCGATGCGCGAAGGGGATTCAGGCACCGCCGAGCTGATGTTCATCGTCACGCTCGACAGGGCTGCCACCGGGCCCGTGACGGTGAACTACGCCACCGCCAACGGCACCGCGACGGCAGGGTCCGACTATGCCGCGCTCACCGGAACGCTGACCTTCGCGGCCGGCGAGACCTCGAAGATGGTGCATGTGGTCGTCAACAGCGATACCGCAGTGGAGGCGAATGAAACCTTCTCGCTCACCCTCTCCAATGCCACCGGCGCAACCATTGCCGACGCCGCGGCGGTGGGGCAGATCACCGACGACGATACGCAGCAGGATCCGGGCACCGGAACCGGCAAGGTCTGGCTCATCAACTCCGTGAGCGGCGCCGATATCGTCGGCTTCGATCCGGCAGTGGATAGGATCGACCTCGGCAACGCCAACATCCATTCCTTCATCGTCATCGACACGCCCCAGGGCTTCGGCTTCAGGAGCCCGTGGAGCGGCGAGACGGTAATCGTGCAGGGCGTCCGCCTTGCCGACCTCTCGGTCGATAATTTCGAATACATCGACAACAATCATCTGCGCGAGGCACTGAGCGGCGCGCTGGCCTGGGAGAACGGACCGGTGCTCGCCCCCGACACCGTCTATATGCGCTCCCATGAGGTCGGCCAGGTGGACCGGGTCGCCTTCGATCCCGCCACCGATGTGGTGAGCTTCAAATTCTATGGCAGCCGCGAAAACCTCTCGATGACCGACAGCAGCGAAGGCGTGGTCATCGCCGATCTCAGCACGGGCCAGAAGCTCATCCTGCTCGGCGTCACCCGAGCCAACCTCTCCCCTGCCAATTTCGAGTTCACCTTCACCCAGGTGCGCGAGGACGACCTGTCCGGCAAGATCGGCATGGGGCAGGCTTCCAACGCCCAGCTCGTCGACTTCAACCTGCCCATTGCCGGCGGCGGCACGGTGGCGGGGGCGTCCGGAGCGACCGACGGCGTGACCGGGAATGAGGGCGGTGCCCTTCCCGCGCTCTCCATCGGCGACCTCTCGGTGGCGGAAGGCAATGGCGGCCATGCCCATTTCATGTTCATGGTGACGCTCGACAAGGCCGCAGACGGCCCGGTGACGGTCGCCTACTCAACCGCCAACGGCACCGCCACCGCCGGCTCGGACTACGTCGCCTCCAACGGCACCGTCACCTTCGCCGCCGGCGAGACCTCCAAGATGGTTCATGTGGACATCAAGGGCGACGTGCTGGCCGAGGGCAACGAGACCTTCACGGTCAACCTCGCCAACGCCGCCGGCGCCACGATCGCCGACGGCACCGCCACCGGCACCATCCTCGACGATGACGGCGCCCCGGCCCTGCCGGCCCTGTCCATTGCTGACCTCTCGGTAGCGGAAGGCAATGGCGACCATGCCCATTTCATGTTCGTGGTGACGCTCGACAAGGCCGCCACGGGACCGGTGACGGTGGCCTATTCGACGGCAAACGGCACGGCGACCGCCGGCTCGGACTATGTGGCGACCAACGGAACCCTCACCTTCGCCGCAGGTGAAACTTCGAAGACGGTGCATGTGGATATCAACGGCGACACCGTGTTCGAGGGGAACGAGACTTTCACCGTCACGCTCTCCAATGCCAATGGTGCCTCCATCGCCGATGCGACCGCCATCGGCACCATCGTCAATGACGATCGCGAGCCGGACCAGGGCCATGTCGGCAATGGAAAGGCCGACACATTCGCGATCACCTGGGCCTGGGGCACCAACAAGGCGATCAATTTCGACACCGCCCTCGACACGCTCGACTTCAGCTGGATGGCCAAGGACAGTTTCTCCATCGCCGAAGCGAACGGCTCCACCGTCATCACCATCGAAGGCAACAACCAGACCTACAAGCTGACCGACGTCTCGCTCGCGGAACTCTCCCTGGCCAACATCGCCGCCAAGGATGACAGCGCCGTCGCGGAATGGGCGGCGGCCCTGGACACCGCGCATGCGGCGCACCACTACGACCTCCTGATTTGAAGGCCGAGCGAAGCTCGGCCCTCGAGCGTCAGGACATCGCTTTGCGATGTCCGAAAGCGCCGTAGGGAAATCGATCACGGGAAGCTCATGACCCTTCCGACGGCGTAAGACATCGCCACCTCCCATTTGAATAAGGGAGGCACGCGATTTACTTCGGCCGAGGCCCTATCCGAACGCGTAGGCGGCCATCGACAGGTTCCCCAAGGTGAAGCTCCGATGGAGCGCCCGGCCCCGGGCGCCCTCCCCCGCAGCGCCATAGGCGACGTGCAGCGGCAGCAGGTGCTCATCGGTCGGATGGGCCTCCCGGGCATAGGGGGCGCGGGCGCGATAGTCGGCAAGGGCGGGCTCGTCACCCTTCTCCAGCGTGTGGGCCATCCAGTCGTCGAAGGCTTGCGCCCAGGGCTCGGGCTCCGAGGCGTCCTCGCTGCGCACCAGGGCGCGCAGATTGTGGATGGCACTGCCGCTGCCCATGACCAGCACGCCCTCCTCCCGAAGCGATGCGAGCTTGCGTCCCAGCGCAATGTGATGCGCCGGACCGAGCGCCGGCTGTACCGAGAGCTGGAAGATCGGGATGTCGGCTTCGGGCCAGGCCAGCATGGCCGGCACCCAGGCGCCGTGGTCGAGCCCGCGATGATGATCGTGCGCGGCGCCTGTAAGCTTCGCGACTTTCTCGGCAAGCGCCGGTGCACCGGGCGCGGCATATCGCAACTGGTAGAGCGGCTCCGGAAATCCGTAGAAATCGTGGATGGTATCGGGCTTTCGGGCCACCGAGACGACAGGCACATCCGTGTCCCAGTGCGCCGATACTGCGACAATCGCCGTCGGGCGCGGAATTTGCTGGCCGAGGCCCGCCAGGAATGTGCGTGCAGGCGCGTCGCTCAGGATGAGCGTCGGCGCTCCGTGGGACACGAAGATGGTCGGCATCGACATATCTTTATTCCTCCGGACCCGCCTGGGAGCGTGTAAGCAACGGGTCGAGTTTATCATGAGAAGGGTTGTCTGATGTTGAGTTTGCGTAGACGGGTCGCCTTGGCGGCATCACTCGGATTGGCGGCCGCGATGGCCACGGTATCGGTCCCGGTGGCGGCCCAGACGACGCTGAGGATGGTGTCGCATGCGGACATCAAGATCCTCGACCCGATCTGGACGACGGCGCTGATCACCCGCAACCACGGCTACATGATCTACGACGTCCTGTTCGCCAAGGACGCCGACCTCAAGACCCAGCCGCAGATGGCGGAAAAGTACACCGTCTCCGACGACAAGCTCACCTGGACGATCACCTTGCGCGACGGCCTCGAATGGAGCGACGGCACCCCCGTCACGTCCGAGGACTGCATTGCCTCGATCAAGCGCTGGGGTGCGCGCGACGGGTTCGGCCAGCTGCTGCTACGGGCCACCAAGGACATCAAGGCTATCGACGCCAAGACCTTCGCGTTCGAGCTGAAGGAACCGTTCGGCCTCGTCGTCGACGCGCTCGCCAAGCCGTCGTCGAACGTGCCGTTCATGATGCCCAAGCGCGTCGCTGCAACCGATCCCAACAAGCAGATCGAGGACTATACCGGCTCCGGCCCCTTCATCTTCAAGAAGGAGGAATGGAAGCCCGGCGAGAAGATCGTTTACGTCAAGAACACCAAGTACAAGCCGCGCAACGAGCCGCCCTCGATGCTGGCCGGCGGCAAGGTGGCCAAGGTCGACAGGGTCGAATGGCTGGCCATCACCGATCCCAGCACGGCGGTGAACGCCCTGCTGGCCGGCGAGATCGACCTGATCGAATCGCCGGTGCCCGACCTCTTCCCGATGCTGAAGGCCGACAAGAACATCGCGCTGTTCGGCTGGAACGCGCTCGGTAGCCAGATCATCATGCGCTTCAACACGCTGCACCCGCCCTTCAACAACGTGAAGGCGCGCCAGGCGGCGATGTGGGCGCTCGCCCAGGAAGACATGCTGCGCGCCCAGGTCGGCGATCCCGAAATCTACAAGGTCTGCAACGCGCCGTTCGTCTGCGGCACGACCTACGGCAAGGAATATGGCGACCTGCTGATCAAGCCCGACCTCGAGAAGGCGCGCCGACTCCTGAAGGAGAGCGGCTATGACGGCACGCCGGTCGCGATGCTCCAGCAGACCGACCTGCAATCCTCGAACCAGGTCCAGGCCGTCGCCAAGCAGCAGCTCGAGAAGGCCGGCTTCAAGATCGACCTTCTGGCGATGGACTGGCAGACCGTGGTCACGCGCCGCGCCCGCAAGGAACCGCCGGCGCAGGGTGGCTGGAACATCTTCTTCACCACCAACATCACGCTCGATCTCGACAATCCCGGCATCAACTCCTACGCCGCCGGCACCTGCGAGAAGGCGTGGTTCGGCTGGCCGTGCGACCCCGAGATCGAGGTCCTGCGCGCCGCCTTCATCAAGGAGAGCGACCCGGCCAAGCGCAAGGAGCTGGGCATCGCCATTTCGGACCGCCTGATGGACCAGGGCTTCTACGCCCCGGTCGGCCAGTACAAGGCCTTCGGCGCCTACCGCAAGGACCGCCTCAGCGGCTGGCTTTCCGGCCCGGTTCCAGTGCTCTGGAACATCAGCAAGAAATAACCGCATAGCGTCGATCCATCACGGGAAGGGGGCCTTTGCCGAACCGGCGAAGGCCCCCTTTCTCGTTTGTGCCATCGGCATCGACATTGCTTTATTCCTCGTCGGGCTCGTGGCAGCTTGTGTGAAGTTTGGGTGCTGGAGAAGGGAAAAGTACAAACATGCACGTTATGGGAAGATTGCGGCAGGTCGCGGCCTGTCTGGCCCTGTCGACGGCGGTGGCGTCGGTCGCGGCCCCGGCGTCGGCGCAGACCCTGAAGATGGTCGCCCATTCCGATCTGAAGGTCCTGGACCCGATCTGGACGACCGCCTTCATCACCCGCAATCACGGCTACATGATCTACGACACTCTGTTCGCCCAGGATGCCGAAGCGCGCATCCAGCCGCAGATGGTCGACAAGTACGAGGCCTCGGCCGACAAGCTGACCTGGACCTTCACTCTGCGCGACGGCCTGGCATGGCACGACGGCACGCCCGTCACCGCCGAGGATTGCGTCGCCTCGATCAAGCGCTGGGGCGCCCGCGATTCGCTCGGCCAGGAGATGATGGCCGCGGTCGGCACGATGAAGGCCGTCGATGCCAAGACCTTCCAGATCGTGCTCAAGGAGCCGTTCGGCCTCGTCCTCGAGGCGCTGGGCAAGCCGTCTTCGACCGTGCCGTTCATGATGCCCAAGCGGGTCGCCGAAACCGATCCGTTCAAACAGATCGACGACTATACCGGCTCCGGCCCGTTCGTGTTCAAGAAGGACGAATGGAAGCCCGGCGAAAAGGTGGTCTACGTCAAGAACACCAAGTACCAGCCGCGCGCCGAGCCGCCCTCGATGCTGGCGGGCGGCAAGGTGGTGAAGATCGACCGCCTCGAATGGCTCGCGATCTCCGACCCGATGACGGCGGTCAATGCCCTGACCCAGGGCGAGATCGACCTCATCGAAATTCCGGTGCCCGACCTCTTCCCGCTGCTGAAGGCCGACAAGAACATCGAGCTCTACGGCTGGAACGCGCAGGGCAGCCAGATCATCATGCGCTTCAACCACCTCCACCCGCCGTTCAACAACCTGAAGGCCCGGCAGGCGGCGATGTATGCGATCGCCCAGGAGGACTTCCTGCGCGCCCAGGTGGGCGATCCCGAGATCTACCGCGTCTGCAATGCGCCGCTGGTCTGCGGCTCGCCCTATGAGAAGAGCTACGGCAACCTGCTGGTCAAGCCGGACCTCGAGAAGGCGCGCCAGCTCCTGAAAGAAAGCGGCTATGACGGCACGCCGATCGTCATGATGCATGCGACCGACCTGCTCTCTGCGAACCAGCTGCCGCCGGTCGGCAAGCAGGCGCTCGAGAAAGTCGGCTTCAAGGTCGACCTGCAGTCGATGGACTGGCAGACGGTCGTGACGCGCCGCGCCAAGAAGGATCCGCCGGCGCAGGGTGGCTGGAACATCTTCTACACGACGACCGTCACGGTCGGTTCGGAAAGCCCGACCGGCAACTCCTTCACCAGCGGCGGCTGCGACAAGGCCTGGTTCGGCTGGCCCTGCGATCCGGAGATGGAGAAGCTTCGTTCGTCCTACTCCAAGGAGAACGACCCGGCCAAGCGGAAGGAGATCGCCATGGCCGTCTCCGACCGGGTGATGGACCAGGCCACGTACATCGTGCTCGGCCAGTACAAGGCCTTCGGCGCCTATCGCAAGGACCGCATCAGTGGCTGGCTGCCCGGCCCCGTGCCGGTGATGTGGAACATCACCAAGAAGTAGCGCGAGGACCTGCCGGCGCCTCCAGCGGAAGGCGCCGGTTCCGCCCTCAACGAACGGGGACCTCTGCCGAAAGGCGACGGTCCCCGTTTCCGTGTGGAGCGAGGGTCAGCGCTCCGGCGGACCCACTTCCGGATAGCCCGCGGCGACCTCGCGCGCGATGGCGGCGAACGCCGCTGCGGCCGGCGACAGGGTGAACCGCGACCGCGTGAGCAGACCGATATCCCGCCAGGCGCGCGGTTGCTCCACCATGCGGACCACCATGCCGCCCAACTCCATGCTGCGAAGCGCCAGGCTCGGCAGCACCGCATACCCCAGCCCGGCGCGCACCATCCCGACGGCCGTCGTGAGCGAATCGAGAACATAGGTCGGCTTGATGTCGACGCCCGCGGCTGCAGCTGCACGATCGGCATGGACACGGACGCTGGACTGGTTGTTGACCAGGATGGAATTGAAGCGCGCCAGAGATTTCCAGGTCACGACGGGGCGCGCGGCCAGCGGATGCTGCGTCTGAAGCAGCGCGACAAGGCAATCGCGCATCAGCGGTTCGAAGGACAGGATTCCGTCGGCCTGAAGCTGCAGCCCGAGCCCAATTTCGGCTTGGCCGCTACGCACGCGTTCGGCAAAGGCCGTGGCCTGTGCCTCGTGGAACACCAGCTTGATACCGGGATGGGCTGCGGTGAACCGCGACAGGATGGGCGGCAGCACGCTGCAGCCTACCGACGGCACGAAGGCGAGGTTGAGCGTCCCCTGGCGAGCGTCGCGAAAGTCCGCGGCGCGGCGGCAGGTTTCGTCCAGCTGCTGCAGCGTGTGATGGGCGCTCTGCAGGATCTCGCGGCCCGCCTCGGTGAGTTCGATCCGGCGGGTCGTGCGCCGGAACAGCGCCATGCCCACCTCTTCCTCGAGCTGGCGGATCAGAAGCGAGTAGCCGGGCTGCGTCATGCCCATCCGCCCGGCAGCCTCTGAGAAGGAGTTCAACTCCGCGCCGAGCGCGAACGCACGCAATTGCCGGACGGTGATATTCATATCGCTTCCAAATCAATTCATACGATCTTTATATTTTCCTTATTTGAAGGCGACGAGCAGGATTTGCCCAGTCCTTCCAAACTCATTGCCGAAGATCCGATGAACAGCGTCAAGACCTCGTCCGAGACCGCGCCATCCTGGCCGCGGATCGATGCCGCCCACGTTCACACCCTGCTGGGCGACGGCACGGAACTCGCGTTCCTCGACGTGCGAGAAGAGGGCCTGTTCAACACCGGCCATCCCCTGACGATCGTGTCGATGCCTTTCAGCCATCTGGAAACGCGGATGGCGCCCCTGGTGCCGAGACGCGCGACCCGCATCGTCCTCATGGACCAGAGCGACGACGGGCTCGCCGAGCGCTGCGCCCGTCGCCTCGCGGGCTGGGGCTATACCGCCATCTCCATCCTGAAGAACGGGCTGGAAGGCTGGCGTCAGGCCGGGCTTGAAGTGTTCGCCGGCATCTATGTGCCGAGCAAGGCGTTCGGCGAATTCGTCGAGCATCGCTACGACACGCCGGCCATTGATGCCCCGGAGCTGCGCCGCTGGATCGACCAGGGCAAGGACATGGTGATCCTCGATAGCCGGCCCTACTCGGAGTTCCACAACTACAGTCTGCCCGGCGGCATCGATTGCCCGGGTGCCGAGCTGGTGCACCGTGTCTTCGACCTGCTCGAGCGCGAGGAGACCACCATCGTCGTGAATTGCGCCGGCCGCACGCGCGGCATCATCGGCGCGCAATCGCTGATCAATGCCGGGATCAAGAATCCCGTTGTCTGTGTGCGCAACGGCACGGCCGGCTGGCACCTGAGCGGCGAGACCATGGCCCGCGGCAGCCGGACGGTCGCGCCTCCCCCCTCGCCCAAGGGCCTGGCCGCCGCCATCGAAGCCGCGATGCGCGTTTCGAAACGCTTCGGCGTGCGCGAGATCGATGCGGCCGGGTTGCGCGACCTGCAGGCCGACCCGGCACGCTCGCTCTACTTCTTCGACGTGCGCAGCCCCGAGGAATATGAGGCGGGACACATCAAGGATGCGCGCAGCGCACCTGGCGGCCAGCTGATCCAGTCCACCGATCACTATGTCGGCACGCGCGGCGCGCGCATCGTCCTGTGCGACGACAATGGCGTGCGCGCACGCATGACGGCGTCGTGGCTGATCCAGCTCGGCTGGTCGGAGGTGTTCGTGCTCGCCGGCGGCCTGAGTGCCTGCGGCGGCGCCCTTGAAAAAGGTCCCGAGCCGGTCGAGCTGCTGCCGCCGGACACCGCCGCCGGCGTGGAGCGGATCGGCGTCCTCGAACTCCATCGCCTGCTCGCGACCGGAGAAGCCGTCGTGGTCGACTTGGCCAACAGCCTGCGCTTCCGCGCTCGCCATATCCCCGGCGCCTGGTTCGCGGTGCGCTCGCGGCTGCAGGAAGGGCTCGCCCAGGTCGCGGCCGGCGCCCCCAGGGCAAAGCGGCTGGTGCTGACGTCTGACGATGGCGCGTTCGCGGCCATCGCGGCGGCTGACGCCGCCGCGGCATCACGCCTGCCGGTATCGATCCTCGACGGCGGTACCGCCGCCTGGGCAACGGCGGGTCTGCCACTCGCCAGCGGGCTCGAGAACATGACGTCCGCGACGGACGACGTCTGGTACAGCCCCTACGACTATGACGATCTGCGAAAGTCGATGACGGCCTATCTCACCTGGGAGATCGACCTCATCCAGCAGTTCGAAAAGGACCGCAGCCTGCAGTTCCGTTACTTCCCGCCTGACGCCGTCTGAGAGGGCGGTTCGCCACGAGGTCGCATCGCATGAGCCTGAAAGACATGAAGCTGGGACGCCGCCTCGCCCTTTCCCTCATGGGAGTCGGTATCGCCAACCCAAGAGGGTTTGCTCAGACAGCGACCTATCCGTCGCGCGCGCTCAAGCTGCTCGTGGGCTACCCGCCGGGCGGCGGTGCGGACATCCTTGCCCGGATCTTCGCGAACAAGCTCAGCCCCCTGCTCGGCCAGCCGGTGGTCGTCGAGAACCGGCCCGGTGCCGGCTCGACCATCGCCGCCGCCGCTCTCGCGAGCGCGCCGGCCGACGGCTACACGCTGTTCTTCGCCGAGTCCGGAATCCTCGTGGGACCGACCATCTACGACAAGGTGGGCTACGATCCCCTCACGCTGACGCCGATCGGCGCGTTGGGCAACCTGCCCTACTCGCTCGTGGTGAATCCGTCGTTTCCCGCCAGGAACGTCCGCGAGTTCATCGATGTCCTGAAAGCCAGCCCCGGCAAGTACAGCTATGCCTCGCCCGGAGTCGGCAACATCGCGCATCTCAGCGCGGAGATGTTCCAGAAGGCCGCCGGCGTTCAGATCGTGCACGTCCCCTACAAGGGAGGAACACCGGCGCTGGCGGACCTCGTCAGCGGGCAGGTCCCGATCTGCTTCGTCAGCCTGCCACCGGCGCTCGCGCTGGCGCGCAGCGGCAAGCTCCGCTTGCTTGCGTTGACTTCGGCCAAGCGGTCGCCGGTGGCGCCCGACGTTCCGACCATCAGCGAGACCCTGCCGGGGTTCAACTCGGTCGCCAGCATCTTCCTGCTGGCGCCTCCCGAGACTCCGGCCACCATCGTGTACCGGCTCAACGCCGCGATGCGCTCCATCATGTCCATGCCCGACGTGCTGTCCGACTTCATCGCCCAGGGAGCAATCGTCGAGACGAGCAGCCCGAAGGAACTGGCAACCCTATTCCGCCAGGAACTCGCCTCCTGGGGATCGATCGTCAAGTCCGCCGGCGTCCGGATGGAGTGACCTCCCCGCCCGATGAACGGGCGAGGAGGTCGAAGACTCTCTATGCCGCCACGGCGAGCGGCTCTTCATGCCACCGCTGCGTGGCCTCGGCGACGCGGCGGCCGAGCGCCTCGAAGGTCTTGAAGTCGCTGGCGCCGATCCCCTCGACGCCCTGATCGGCGTTGGCCTGGGCCATCGCACCGATCGATGCGCCCACCCGATTGAGGTCGGCACTCGAACCCTTGGAATGGTTGTTGCCCGGCGGCAGACCGAGGCCAACCCACACCATGCCATGCTGAACCGCGAGCGTGAGCAGCTGGTAGAGCGTGTTGTGCTTGTCGCCGTTCCACGAAGCCGAGACGGTGAAGCCCGCGGCGAGCTTGTTGCGCCACTTGCCCTCCATCCAGCGGCTCGACGTCCAGTCCTTGAACTTCGCGAAGTCGGCCGACACGCCGCCCATGTAGGTCGGGCTGCCGAAGACGATGGCATCGGCGGCGTCGAGCTCGGCCCCGCGGGCCTCTGCCTCGGCAACCGGGACCAGGCTGACGACGGTGCCCGCAACCGCTCGTGCACCGGTGGCCACGGCCTCGGCGAGCGCCTGCGTATGTCCATATCCCGAGTGATAGACGATGGCGACATTGGTCATGATGACTTCCAATCCTTTGATTTCACTGGAGAAAACGATCAATCGTTTCCCCGTATGAGTTGCTTACACAAAGTGACTGGAAACATCTGGGATGGCCGCTATATATTCCCAAGTAGGTACCAATTCGTAACCTAAGGTTTTTTCTCCATGAGCATGTCGACCCCCGCGACCGCCGCCCAGGCCAAGGAAAGCGTCAGCTGCCCGATGGACTTCATCCTGCGTATGCTGATGGGGCCGTGGACGACCTACATCCTCTACAATCTCCGCACCCACGGGCCGCAGCGCTTCGGCGAGCTCAAGCGCCGCGTGTCGGGCATTTCGGCCAAGATGCTGACCGAGCGCCTGCGCACTCTCGAAGGCGCGGCGCTGGTGAAGCGCGATTACGAAGCGACCATCCCACCCAAGGTCACCTACTCCCTCACCAAGCGCGGCGGCGAGCTGGACGAGGTCATGGACCGGCTGGCGGAGATCGCCATCCGCTGGGAGGCCGAGGACGCCGCCAAGCGCAATGGCCGCTTGATCGAGCCGAAAGTGCCTGAGAAGGCGGCGGTGCTGCAGGCAGCCGAGTAACGGTCAGCCGCACAGCCAGATGTTCACGGCGAAGCGGCCATCGCCAAAAGCGCCCGCCGGGCACGAGACGCGCTCGACCTCGTGACGCGCCGTCGAGGGGAAGACGAGCAGGCTGTCGTGCTTCGGCTCGACATCGATCGTCTGGCCGCCGCCCAGGTCGAAGAGCCGGAGTCGGCCGCCCGTGAAGCGGCGCGGCTCGCGGTGGAAGTAGTAGACCATGGTGAGCCGCCGGCGGCCGCCGGGCGTGTACTGGTCGCCGGTGAAGGTGTCGGTGTGCGGCCGGTAGAAGGCGCCGTCGCCATGCGCCACCACTTCCATCTGCGTGCTGTTGGGCGGCGTGCGCGTCATCTCGAAATCTGTCTCCAGCCCGGACTGCAGGGCCAGCGCCTTGCGGTGGAGCGGTCCGGCAAAGGCACCGAGATCCTTCAGGACGGCTGATTGTCGGGTCAGCGCTTCGTGTCGGCCGGTGCCCTCATGGGCAAGTCGTGTCGGCGTGAACTGCGTTTCGGCGGCGAGCGCATGGGCCAGCAATCGCGCCGAGGGGCCCTCGCCCAGCCATCCGGCGAGGATCCTATGGGGCGGAAACCGTCCGGTAAGGAAACTCAATTCCGGCATCCGCCAGCTTTCGGCGTGTTAAGCGATGCTGGCAAGGCATTGTTTTGAAAGGCCAATCCCGGCAGCGCTCAGGTACGGCCTGAGGGCGTTAAAGCAAGAAGCCAGAAAGAGCTGCCAACTGCGAGAGCCAGATGAGCCACTACTCCCGATAGTTAAGGTAAACTCTGAGCTGATCAATCCGCCCAGAGCTCACCTAAAATCTTAGCTGAACCCAAACAGATGCCCGAAAATCCAGGGTATCGCCTTACTTCTTCGACACGCCCCAGAAGACCGTCACGGGCGGCGGCGGGTTGAGGGTGCTGATGTTCGAGCGCACAGCGCTGACGCCGAACCATTCGCCGAGCGGCACGTGGGTCACCACCTTGATGGCACGCTCCTGGACCGCGGTGGCGGCGGCCTTCTTCTCGGCTTCCGTGCTCGCCTGCACGTACTTGTCGCGCAGCTTCTCCAGCTCCTCGTCACAGGGCCAGCCGGACCGCGCCTTGTCGCAGCTGGCGATCAGGAAGGGAGTCATCAGCGGATCGAGGATGTCGACCTGCGACCAGCTCGTGGAGAAGGCGTTCCAGCCGCCCTCGGACACCGGTCCCTTCTTGGCCAGACGGACGATCACGCTCTGCCAGTCCATCGAAATCATGTCCACCTTGAAGCCCGCCCGCTCCAGCAGCGCTTTGGCCACCGGCCCGAGCTGCTTGATCACACCGAGGTCGGTCGGCGCCAGCAGGGTCACCGGCGTGCCGTCGTAGCCGGCTTCCGCCAGCAGGGCCCTGGCCTTGGCGGCATTGCCCTCGACCAGTCCGGCCATGCCGGCGTCGGTCGCCAGCGGCGAGCCGCAAGTGAACATCGCCTTGCAGGTCTGGTAGAAGCGCTTGTCGCCGATATTGGCCTGCAGGAAATCCTCCTGGTTGAGGGCCAGCGCAGCAGCCTGACGGACCTTCTCGTTGTTGAAGGGCGGCAGCAGCCAGTTGGGCCGGAAGGCATACTGGTTGGATACCCGCCCCTTGATAACGCGGATGCCCTTGTCCTTCTCGACCAGCGGCAGATGATCGGCGGAGACGCCTTCGAGATAGTCGATCTCGCCGTTCAGGAGGGCATTGACCTGGGTCTCAGCGTCTGAGATCGAGAGCCACTCGACCCTGTCGACCTTCACGACCTTGCCGCCGGACAGGCCCGACATCGGCTCCGAACGCGGCTTGTACTTGGCGAACTTGGTGTAGACGAGCTTCTCGCCGGGCTTCCATTCGTCCTTCTTGAACACGAAGGGACCGGAGCCGATGTAGTCCTCGATCTGCTTGAACGGATCGGTCTCGGCGATCCGCTTGGGCATCATGAAGGGTACGACCACCGAGGGCTTGCCCAGCGACTCGATCACCGCCCCGAACTTCTCCTTCAGCACGATCTGGAAGGTCTTGGGATCGACGACCTTATATTCCTTCAAGGCCTGCGCCATCTTCTGGCCCATCGCGTCGCGCGCCGACCAGCGCTTGAGCGAGGCGATACAATCCTCCGCGGTCACCGGCTGACCGTCATGCCATTCCAGCCCGTCGCGCAACTTGAAGGTCCAGACCAGGCCGTCGTCGCTGGTGGTCCAGCTATCGACCATCTGCGGCTTCACCTGGAACTTCTCGTCCATGGCGAACAGCACGTCGTAGAGCATGTAGCCGTGATTGCGCGTGATGTAGGCGCCGCTCCAGATCGGATCGAGCACCTTCACGTCGGAGTGCATGACCACCTTGAGCGTCTGCGCCGAGGCGATCGGGACGGCGGACACGGTGGCGAACGCCGCCACGGCGGAGAGTATAAAACGACGCATGAATGGCCCCCAATGAACAACGCGAGGGCCAAAATTCTAGGGCGAGTTCACAGCCTGTGTCAGTGCGATATGCGCGACTGGATGAAAAAGAAACTTCCTCCGGCGGAACGCGCCTCGCGAATCCTGACACGCTTCTTGCAGGTGCCCCAACCGAAAATCAGAGATCGAGCTTGTAGACGCGCGTCGCCGTTCCCGAGAACAAGGCCTTCTTCTCCGTCGCCGATGCACCGGACGAGATCCGCTTGAAGGCGTTCCACAGGACGCCGTAACCCGAGGTGATCTTGTCGACGGGGAAGTTGCTCTCGTACATGCAGCGGTCGACGCCGAACAGGCCGATCGTGGTCTCGACCCAGGGCCGGAACGCCTCGGCCAACTCCTGCGAGCCCGGGGGCGTCGGGCGACGATAGAACTCGAAGAAGCCCATCGCCATGCCGAGCCCACCGACCTTCACCACGATGTTCTGCCGCCTGGAAAGCTCGGCCATCGACTTCTTCCAGGCCGTGCGGACCTCGTCGTGACGGCCCGCGTAGCCGGCATAGCCCAGCGGGCCGCCGACATGGTCGAGCACGATCGTCGTGCCGGGGAAGGCGTCGGCCAGTTCGGCGATCTCGGAAAGCTGCGGATGGTAAAGCCAGGCGTCGAACGTCAGGTCGCGCTTCGCCAGCTCGCGGAAGCCCTCCCGCCATGTCAGGTCGCGGGTCTGCTCGGGCGGCGGATCGTTGCGGGAGTTGCGGATGCCCGGATCGGCGTCCCAGCCGGTCTGGTGCCGGATGCCCTTGAAGCGTCCGTTGCCGGCGGCGATCTGGGCATCGAACACGTCGCCTGCCTTCTCACCGAGGCGCAGGTCGACATGGCCGACGATGCCGGCGCAGGCGCGCAACTCCCCGTACAGGCCCGACGCGCTCATCGCCGCGACGCCGTTGGCGAACTCGGTCTCGCCGATGCAGCGCAGCTCGGCAGGACCGTCCTTGCGGTACATCGAATGGCAATCGACGTAGACGGTACCCACGATGTTGTGGCCGGTCCGCGTGTCGGCCAGCAGGTCGTGGAACAGATAGTCGTTGCCGGTGCGCTGCCAGAGATGGTGATGCGGGTCGACGATCGGCAAGTCGGGCTCGAGCGCGGGCTCACTCACCTTCGCCACCCACGCCGGATCGGGGTTCATCACGTTGCCGAGGCTTTCGGCGGGCTGGGCCATCGTTTCCTCCCTCGCAGGCGTTCGTTAGTGGATCGGCTCTTCGGCGATCATCGAGACGTGAGCATGAACGACCTTCCAGCCGACTTCGGGAAAGCGCACCCAGGTCTGCGTCTGCCGGCCGGTCATCTCCTTGCCGCGCACCTTGTAGACCAGCGAGACCGTCGCCATGTCGCGGCCCAGGGTGACGATGTCGAGCCGCAGCCGCTTCTCCTTGCTGCCGGGCCCCGGCGGACGGGCGACGCGAAAGGCATGGATGCGATCGAAGCCGTAGCCGTGTTCGTTGTTGGCGAGACGGATCGTGTGCGGGCTGTTCCAGAAGGTGGCATCGAGCACCTCCACGTTCTTGTCGATCAACGCCTGCTCGTAGCGTTCGAACAGTTCGCGCACCTCGGCCACGATTTCAGGAATATTCGGCGTCAGATCCGTCACGCTCACCTCGCTCTTGCTGGATTTCCCACGACAGTAGCACCCGCCGGCACGTCGCGCGTGACGACGGCACCCGCGCCCACGATCACCTCGTCACCGATGGTGACGCCCG
The DNA here is from genome assembly GCF_965227665.1 of Reyranella sp. Lineage (GTDB taxonomy): Bacteria > Pseudomonadota > Alphaproteobacteria > Reyranellales > Reyranellaceae > Reyranella. The sequence continues at coordinate 5,083,144 of NZ_OZ245767.1, read as the reverse complement.
GCAGCACGATGGCGCCGCCGCCGATCCAGACATCGGCGCCGATCGTCACCGGCCGGCCGAACTCCAGGCCGGCGCGACGCTGCGCGGGATCGCGTGGATGGTCTGCGGTCAGGATCTGCACGCCGGGGCCGATCTGCGTGCGGTCGCCGATCGTGACCTGCACCACATCGAGGATGATGCAGTTGAAGTTGAGGAACACGCCCTTGCCGAGGCTGATGTTGTAGCCGTAGTCGCAATGGAAGGGCGGCCGGATATAGGCACCCTCGCCCACCTCGGCCAGCATCTCGCGCAACAGCGCCGGATAGTTCTTCTGCGTGGCCGCGATCGAGGCGTTGTAACGATCCATCCACTCGGCTACGCGACGGGCATCGGCGGCAAGCTCCTCGCCGGTCGCCACGTAGAGCTCGCCCGCCAGCATCTTCTGCTTTTCGCTCGCCAAGACGCCTCCTTCTCGAAGGCGCGATCAGCCCGCCGCCTTCTCCATCGCGCGGGCGACCGCGACCAGGGTCGCGTCGCTGCCGCGCGGGCCGATGATGGACAGGCCGACCGGCAGACCGTCAACCGTCGTGGCACCGGGCAGATTGACCTGCGGAAAGCCCGCCAGCCCACCCTGCGCACAAAGACAGGTGATGCGGTCGCGCAGCGGGTCGAGCACCGAGAGCGGCAGGCCAACCTTCGGCGCGGGAAACGGCGTGGTCGGCAGGCAGAGGATGGCGCCTGGCGGCAGCAGGTATTTCATGCGGCCGCGCGCCTCCTGCCGCATCAGGTTGGCCCAGACCTTCTCGCCTTCGGGAATCATCGAGCCGGCGACCAGCGCCTTGGCGACCGAGAAGGCGAAGCGCGGGTTGCGCTCGTCGAGCCACGGCTTGAACGTCGCGTAGGCCTCGGCAGGCTGCAGCGTGCGCTGGGCGCGCGCCCACACCGACAGGCCCTGCGGCGCCATGATCTCCTCGCGGCTCGAACCGATGACGGCCGCCAGCTTCTTCACCATCGGCTGCAGCGCCTCCGATGTGTCGGCATCGGCGAAGCCGAAAGCGTCGACCGCGACGATGAGCTTGGAGGGCAGCGCCGACCGGATCTCCTCGCCCAACATCACGCTGCAGACTTTCGCGAAAGTCTCGGCGTCGCGCGCGAACCATCCGGTCGTATCGGAGGTCGGCGCCTGGGGCAGCATGCCCGTGACGTCGATGCGGCCATGGGTCGGGCGGATGCCGTAGAGCCCGCAGAAGCTGGAGGGCACGCGCACCGAGCCGCCGGTATCGGTACCCAGTGCCGTATCGCAGATTCCTGCGGCCACGGCGGCGGCAGAGCCCGACGACGAGCCGCCGGGCACGCGTCCCGGAGCGCGGACGTTCTTCGGCGTGCCGTCGAAGGCGTTCTCGCCCAGGATGCCGAGCGAGACCTCGTCGGTGATGGTCTTGCCGATCAGGGTTGCGCCGGCATCGAGCAGCGTCTGCACCGCCCAGGAATGCCTGTCGGGAATGGGGCGTCCAGTCGGCCAGTCATGATTTCCGCCGCCGGTCGGCACCCCGGCGACGTCGAACAGATCCTTGGCCGCGAAGGTGAGGCCCGCCAGCGGACCACCCGCACGGCCCTCGATGCGCACACGTGGGCCGGGAACGAAGGCGCCGATCTCGTCAGTCATGGAACGCTACTCTCTTTGACGATCTATTCAGCCGGCGCCGCCGGCATGCGGCCCTTGGTGCGCCAGCGCCTCGCCCAGCCGGGGCTGAACTTCATGCCGGTGAGCTTGTCGAACCACATGTAGACGACAGGCGTGATGAACAGCGTGAGCAGCTGCGACACCATCAGGCCGCCGACGACGGTGATGCCGAGCGGCTGGCGCAGTTCGGCGCCGGCGCCATGGCCCACGGCGATCGGCAGGGCGCCGAGCAGCGCGCAGACCGTCGTCATCATGATCGGCCGGAAGCGCAGCAGCGCGGCCTCCACGATCGCCGTCTCGGCATCGGCCCCTTGCCCGCGCCGCTCGATCGCGAAGTCGACCATCATGATGGCGTTCTTCTTCACGATGCCGATCAGCATCACCACGCCGATCAGCGCGATCACCGACAGGTCCATGCCGAAAAGCATCAGGGTGGCCAGGGCGCCGATGCCGGCCGACGGCAGGCCCGACAGGATCGTCAGCGGATGGATGAAGCTCTCGTAGAGGATGCCCAGGATGATGTAGATCACCAGCACCGCCGCAAAGAGCAGCAGGCCCTGGTTCGCGACCGCCTGCTGGAAGACCTGGGCGCTGCCCTCGAAGCTGGTCGTGATGGTGGCCGGCAGGCCGATCTCCGTCGCCGCCGCCTGGATATCGCGCACCGCGTCGCCCAGCGCCACGCCCGGCGCCAGGTTGAAGGAGATCATGACCGAGGGAAGCTGGGCGATGTGGTTCACCGTCAGCGACGTCGGCTTGTCGATGCGCTTGGCCAGCGTATCCAATGGCACGAGTCCGCCGTTCGGCGTGCGGACCTGCAAACGCCGCAGGATGTCGCCGGCATCGCCGTACTTCGGATCGGCTTCGAGGATCACCTGGTAGGTGTCGTCAGACGCGTAGATGGTCGACACCTGGCGCGTGCCGAACGCCGAGTAGAGGAGAAGCCGGATCTGGTCGACCGACACGCCGAGCCGCGAGGCAATGTCGCGATCGATGTCGATCATGGCCGAGCGGGCGCGCACCTGCAGATCGGAGTTCACGTCGAGGATCGAGGGAATGCGGCGCATCCTCGCTTCCATCAGGGGGCCGTACTCGCGCAGCAGGTTGAGATCGCTCGACCGCATGCCGAACTGGTATTGGGCACGGCTCTGCGTCGTGGAAATGTTGATCGACTGGGCGGCCTGGAAATACACGTTGATGCCCGGGACGGCCGCCGTCGCCCGGCGCAACCGGGCGATGACCTGCTGGGCACTGTCCGTGCGCTCGGGCTTGTCGCGCAACATGATGAAGATGCGTCCGGAATTCACCGTCGCCGCCGCGTTGCCGCCACCGACGGTCGACATGACCGAGGCCACGTCGGGATCCCGGCGGATCACTTCGGCCAACGCCGACTGGCGGGCCACCATCGCGTCGAAGGACGCGTCGTCCGGCCCGATCGTGGAGCCCTGGATCTGGCCGATATCCTCCGACGGGAAGAAACCCTTCGGGATCGCCTGGAAGAGCATCGCCGTCACGACGAAGGTGCCGACGGTGATCGCGAGCACCAGCCGGGGATAGCGGACCGTGTGCCGCAAGGCCCAGCCATAGCCGTTGGTGATCTTCGTGAAGCCCCACTCGAAACTGCGCAGGAGCGCATTGTGCTTTTCGTGATGGTTGATCGGCTTCAGCCAGCGCGAGCAGAGCATCGGCGTGAGGGTCAGCGACACGACGCCCGAGATCAGGATGGCGAAGGCGATGACGAGGCCGAACTCGTTGAACATGCGCCCGACGACGCCGCCCATGAACAGCACGGGAATGAACACCGCGACCAGTGACAGCGTCATGGAGACGATCGTGAAGCCGACCTCCTTGGAGCCCTTGAGCGCGGCCTCCATCGGCTTCTCGCCCGCCTCGATGTGACGGACGATGTTCTCCAGCATGACGATGGCGTCATCGACCACGAAGCCGACCGCAAGGGTCAGCGCCAGCAGCGATATGTTGTCGATCGAGTGGCCGCAGAGATACATGCCGGCGAAGGTGCCGATGACCGAGATCGGCAGCGCGATCGCCGGGATCATGGTCGCGCGGAAACTGCGCAGGAAGAAATAGATCGCGACGATCACCAGAAGCGCGGCCAGTGCCAGGGTGAATTCGACGTCGTCGATCGCTTCGCGGATCGGCTTCGACCGGTCGGCCAGCAGGTGGATCTCGACCCCCGCCGGCAGTTCGGCCTGGATCTGCGGGATGATCGCCTTCACCCGGTCGACCACCTCGACGGTATTGGCATCTGGCTGGCGATAGACGCCCATCACGATGGCGCGCGTGCCGTCGAGCCAGCTCGCGACCTTGTCGTTCTCGACACTGTCGATGACGGTGGCCACGTCGGAAATGCGGACCGGCGCGCCGTTCTGCCAGGTGACGATCACCGGCATGTAGTCAGCAGCCTTGCTGATCGGCCCCGTGGCTTCGAGAATCGCGTTCTGCTTCTGATCCGCGATAGATCCGACCGGCTTGCTCGAGTTGGCGTTGACGACGGCGTTCTGCAGCTCCTGCAAAGTGAGGCCGCGAACCGCAAGCTGGTCGAGGTCGGCGCGGACGCGGACGGCGAACTTCTGCGAGCCGAAGATTAGCACCTGCGCCACGCCCGGCAGGGTCGAGACGCGCGGCATGATCGCCCGGTTGACGAAGGCGTCGACGTCCGAGAGCCGGGCCTGGTTCGACTTGAGCGCCAGGAACATCACCGCCCAGTCGGCCGGATTGACCTTGCGGAAGCTGGGCGGGGTCGTCATCTCGGGCGGCAGTCGCCGCATGGCCGAGGAAATCGCCGACTGGACGTCCAGGGCGGCGCCGTCGATGTTCCGGTTGAGGTCGAACTGGAGCACGATCGAGGTGTTCCCGAGCGACGACGTCGAGGTCATCGTGGTCACGCCGGCGATCGTCGAGAACTGACGTTCGAGGATCGAGGCCACCGAGGCGGCCATCGTTTCAGGGCTGGCGCCGGGCAGCTGCGCGGTGACCTGGATGGTCGGGAACTCGACCCTCGGGACCGCGGCGACCGGGAGCTGCTTGTAGGCGAATATGCCGCCGAGGACGAACGATGCCATCAGCAGGATGGTCATCACCGGACGGCGGATGCAAAGTTCAGAAATGTTCACGTCCCGCCTCCGCTAGAATCGGCTATCCGCGGGGTGGTGCTGCGGGCCGGTTCGGATCCACCGTCGGCGGCCGGATCGTCACCGATGCCCCCTGGACCAGCCGCAGCTGACCGTCGACCACCACCTGCTCGCCGTTTTCAACGCCCTTGCCGATCACGGCCCGGCCGTCCTGCGTGCGCTTCACGACGACCTGTCGGAGTTCGGCCACGCCGTCCTTGATGACGAACACGAACGGTCCCTGCGATCCGAGCTGGACCGCGCTCGCGGGAACCGAGATCGCATTGGACTCGATGCCGAGCACGATCTCCACCTTGACGAACTGCCCCGGCCACAACAGCTCGTTGGCATTGCCGATGCGCGCCTTGGCCGTCACCGTGCCGGTATTCGGGTCGACGGTGTTCTCGATGAAGGCCATCTCGCCGGACTGCTTCTTGGTGTCGTCGATGATGGCCGTGACCGTGACCGGACCCTTGGCCATCGCGGCGCGCAGATCCGGCAGGATGATCTGCGGGATGGCGAAGCTGACGTAGATCGGGTCGATCTGGTTGATCGTGGCCAGCGTGCTGGTGGCCGAGTTGTCGCCCGTGCGCACGACGGCCCCCGCCTTGTTCGCGATCGAGCCGATGCGGCCCGAGACCGGCGCGCGGATTTCGGTGAAGGTGAGCAGGGTCTGGACGCTGGCCTTGGCGGCCTCGTCGGCCTCGAGCTGCGCTTCGGCGGCCTTCAGACTGGTGCCTGCATTGTCGCGCTGCACCACGGTGCCGGCATTTTTCGACAGGAGTTCCTCGTTGCGCTGCAGGTCTCGCCGGGCCTGCATGACCTGTGCCTGGTCCTTGCGGATCTGAGCTTCGATCTGGCCAAGCTGTGCCTTGAGGCTGCGCGCATCGAGTTCGAAGAGGATATCGCCCTCCTTCACGAGAGCGCCCTCCTCGACATTCACCTTCATGATCTGGCTGTCCATGCGGGGCTTGATCTGGACGGAGGCAATCGACTGCACCGTGCCGACCGCGTCCACCACGACGGGCATGGCCTCGCGCGTCACCGGCATGACCACGACCGGCACCGCTCCGCCCGGATTGAGGCGGCCGCGGCGTCCCTGCGGCTGCGCGCCCGCAGCGGGGCTCGCCTGGGCTTCAGCCGTCTTGGCCGCCGTTCCCATGCCGATATGAGGCCCAACCTCCCGGATCACATCATCGCGGTAGATGTAGGCCGCTCCACCGATCGCAACGATCGAAGCGAAGACCGCCGCACGGACGAATCCCATTCCCAAGACTCCAGTCCCCAAGCCCCGGCAGGATTATAGCCCCCCCACCGCCCGGCGATAGCCGGAAACAACCATTCCGACCGGATCCCAGAAGCAAAAAACCCGCCACAAGCGGGCGGGTTTTTCGTCAATTTCAGGCGTCGGCCGATCAGCGGCTGTAATATTCGACGACCAGCGAGGGCTCCATCTGCACCGGGTACGGCACGTCGGCGAGCTTCGGACCGCGCACGTAGGTGCCCTTCATGTCCTTGTGATCGACGGTCACGTATTCCGGCACGTCGCGCTCGGCGGTCTGCGTCGCCTCGAGAACCCGCTCCATCTGGCTGGCCTTCGAGGTCAGCTCGATGACGTCGTTGTCCTTCACCTGGTACGAGGCGATGTTCACGCGGCGGCCGTTCACCTTGACGTGACCGTGGCTGACCAGCTGGCGCGAGGCGAAAACGGTGATGGCGAACTTCATGCGGTAGATCACCGCGTCCAGCCGGCGCTCGAGCAGCTCGACCAAGTTCTCGCCGGTGTCCCCCTTGCGGCGGACGGCTTCGGCGTAATAGCGGCGGAGCTGACGCTCGCTGACCGAGCCGTAGTAGCCCTTCAGGCGCTGCTTCGCCATGAGCTGGAGGCGGTAGTCGGTCGGCTTGGTGCGACCCTGGCCATGCTGGCCGGGACCGTATTCACGCTTGTTGAGCGGGCTCTTGGGACGGCCCCACAGGTTGACCCTGAGGCGGCGGTCGATCTTGTACTTCGAATTTGCGCGCTTGCTCACGCTGCACTCCGTCATTGTGCGCCCCGCTTCGCGGGTACGCGGTGTTGTCCGGATAGGCCTCAATCCGACATATCTGTCGGGGCGGGAGGAGAGCCCGAACGGCTCTCAACCACGTTCTCCGGAAGAAGCGCGGAACATACCGGCCGTTTCGGACCAGTCAAGCAGCCGTTAACCCTTATGGATCAACGGCTTAGATCTCGACAAGCACCACTTCGTGGGTCACGGCGGCCGATTTCTTCACCATGGCGGTGGCCGAACAGTACTTTTCGTCCGAAAGGCTGACCGCGCGTTCGACCAGCGCCTTGTTCAGATTCCGGCCGCGGACCGTGTAGACCAGCTTCACCGAAGTGTAGACCTTGGGATGGTCGTCGGCCCGCTCCGCGACCAGCGAGACCTCGACCCCCTCGATGTCCTGGCGCTGCTTCTTCAGCATCGAGACCACGTCGATGGCGGTGCAGCCGCCCATCCCCATCAGCAGGACCTCCATCGGCCGGGAGGCGAGATTGCGGCCGCCGATGTCGGGCGCCCCGTCCATGGTGATCGTGTGGCCGCTCCCGCCCTCGGCGACCATCAGCATTCCGTCGACCCAGGTGATCCTGGCGGTGGTGGACATGGCTATTCCTCGTGCTGTTTCTTGGACAGGAACTTGATGACGCCGTGGAAGGTCCGCGCCTCCTGCTCGGTCATCTCGGCGCGCTGCAGCAGCGCCCGGAGATTGAGCACCATGGATGGCCGCATCTCCTTGTTCCGCAGGAACCCCGACTGGTCGAGCGCGCGCTCGAGATGGTCGAACAGGCTCTGCAATTCCTCCTTGGTCGCCGGTCGGGCGGCATGGTCGGCCAGCCGCACCGGCGGCGTCGTGTCTCCGGCAGTCGTCCATTCGTAGGCGACCAGCAGCACGGCCTGCGCCATGTTCAGCGACGAGAATTGCGGATTGAGCGGAATCGAGAGCGCGGTATCGGCATGCACCATGTCGTCGTTCTCGAGACCGGTCCGCTCGGGCCCGAACAGGATGCCGACCCGTTCCCCCTGCCCGATCCAGTCCCGCATCTCGGTCGCGGCCTGGCGCGGCGTCACGATGCGCTGGACCAGTTCGCGGTTGCGGGCCGTGGTGGCGACCACCCGTTCGAGATCGGCGACCGCCTCGCCCACGCTGTCGAACACCTCGGCCTTCTCCAGCACGATGTCGGCGCCCGAGGCGGCACGCTGCGCCCGCTCATTGGGCCAGCCGTCGCGCGGCGCGACCAGCCTGAGCGTCGACAAGCCGCAATTCAGCATGGCGCGTGCCGCCATGCCGATATTTTCGCCGAGTTGCGGGCGCACGAGGACGACCGCCGGCGTGGCGGCGTCGACGTCGCGGCCCTTCGATGCGCGTCCCATGCCGCCCTAATAGCGTGGTCAGCGCCCGGCGATAAGGGGCGGGCGGCGCATGAAGAAGAGGAGCGGGATGAGCACCAGCGAGCAGATCATCATGACCCGGAAGTCGTTCAGGTAGCCGATCAGCGCGGCCTGGCGGGTGATCTCGCCGTCCCAGAGCGCAAGCTGCGTCGGGTCGAGGCTGACCCCGGTGGGATTCATCGGCCAGCCGGGATGATAGGGCGTGAACTTCTCGACCATGTCGGCGCGGTTCTGCTGGGTGTTGCTGGCCAGCATCGAGACCAGCACGGCGATGCCGATGCTGGCGCCCAGGTTGCGCAGCAGCGCGTTGACCGCCGCCCCTTCGGTGCGCAGCCGCTGCGGCAGGGTGGCGAAGGTGAGGACGGTGAGCGGCGGGAAGACGAGCCCGAGCCCGAAACCCAGCAGGATGCCGTTCCAGATGATGCGGCTCTCGCTGACGTTGAGATTGAACAGCGTCATGTCGTACAGCGAGAGCGCCGCCAGGGCGAAGCCGATGCCGATCAGCAGACGTGCATCCATGCGGCCGATCAGCCGCGACACCATCATCATCGACACCATCATGCCGGCGCCGCGTGGTGCCAGCACCACGCCGGTGGTGAACACGGGATAGCCCATGAGCTGCTGCAGGAAGGGCGGCATAAGGGTCGCCGTCACGATCAGCACGAGGCCCGCCAATGCCGTGAAGCAGAGGCCGACCGTGAGGTTGCGGTCGCGGAACAGCTCGCGCGAGAGGAACGGCTGGCGATCGGTCATCATGTGGATCACGAACATGGCGAAGGCCACGGCCGCCACCAGCGTCTCACCGATGATCTCGACCGAGTCGAACCAGTCCAGCATGTGCCCGCGATCGAGCATGAGCTGGAACGAACCGATGGCGACCGCGAGCAGGGTGAAGCCCAGCAGGTCGAAGCGGCGCGGCGCCCCGTGCACGTTGTCGCGCACCAGAGCCAGGATGCCGACCGCGCACAGGATGCCGACCGGCAGGTTGACGTAGAACACCCAGCGCCAGGAGAATTCGTCGGTCAGCCAGCCACCCAGCGACGGGCCGGCGATGGGGCCGAGCATCGTGCCGACGCCCCACATGGCCATCGCCTTGCCCTGCTCCTCACGCGGATAGGTGTCCATCATGATGGCCTGCGACACCGGCACCAGCGCCGCGCCGAACCCGCCCTGCAGGGCGCGGAACAGGACGAGCTGGTCGAGCGTCTGGGCGGCGCCGCACAGCATCGACACGATGGTGAAGCCGATCACGCAGGTCGCCAGCGTCCGGCGCAGGCCGAAGCGCATGGCGCAGAAGCCGGCCAGCGGCGTCAGGATGGCGGAGGCCACGATATAGGAGGTGACGACCCAGGAGACCTGCTCCTGCGTCGCCGACAGCGACCCCTGGATCGACGGCAGCGCCACGTTGGCGATCGTCCCGTCGAGCGCGTGCATGATGGTCGCGGCCATCACGGTGAAGGTGATCAGGCGGCGGCGGCGCAGGACCGCCGGGTCGACGACCGGCGCCATTGGCTAGGGCTTCGGAGAAGCGGACGCGCTCGAGAGGCCGAGCGACCGTGACCAGCCGGCCCACAGGCTGGCGAGGGAGCGCGTGTGGCCGGTCTCGACCGCGACAGTCGTGCTCATGCCGACCCGGAGCGGCGGATCGCCCTCGCGGCAGGCGACGGACAGACGCACGGGAATTCGCTGGACCACCTTCACCCAGTTGCCGGTGGCGTTCTGCGGCGGCAGCACGGCGAACTCCGCGCCGGTCGACTGCGAGATGCTCGACACCGTGCCCCAGCATTCGGACTCCGGATAGGTGTCGACATGGATCAGCACCTTCTGGCCTGCCCGCACGCGCGTGAGTTCGGTCTCCTTGAAGTTGGCCTCGATCCACAGATCGCTGTCGGCCACCACCACCATCACCGGCACGCCGGCGGTGGCATAGCTGCCCGGCACCGGGCGCTTGCTGACGATACCGTCGATCGGCGATTCGATGGTGGTGCGGCGCAGCTGCAACAGCGCCTCCTCGCGCATCGCCATCATCTGGCGCACGCGCGGATGGTCGTCAGCGCGGATCTTGGGATCGCCGGCCAGCGCCGCTTCGATCCTCTGCAGATCCTCCTGCGCCGCCGAGATGCGCTGGCGCGCGATCTCGAGGCCCATGCGGGCCTCCTCGAGCTTGGCGGTGGAAGCGACCTTCTTCTCGGCCAGTTCCGACTGCCGGTCGAACTCGGCCTGGGCGAAAGTCTGCTGGCTGAGCGCCGCCTTGATCTCCTCGCGCTTGGTCCGCCACTGGGCGCGCAGGCCGCGGATCTCGGCGCGCACCGTCTCGGTCTCGGCTTCGATGCGGGTGAGCGCATGCCGGTAGGACTGGTCGTCCAGCCGGAACAGGAGCTGGCCGCGCGAGACCTTCTCGTTCTCGTGGACCGGCACGTCGACGATGAGACCCGAAAGCTGGGTCGCGATCTGGGCACGGTCGCCTTTCACATAGGCATTGTCGGTGGTGACTGTGCCGCCCGAGGAGAGCCAGATCAGCAGCGTGGCCACCAGCACGATTGCGGGTAGCGACCACATGAAGGCCCGCGCGAGCGTGCGAACGCCCAGTCGCGGACGGCGCAGGGCAGCCGCCGCGATGGGCGGTGTCTGAGTATCCAGATGCTCTCCGTCTCGCACGCTCACATGGTCTGCCCCGCCCTACCGGAGGTCAACCGGCAGGTGTGGCATGGCAGCTAGGCAGGTTGAGCCGGGCGGGCGCCGTCGCGGAAGAGCTTGTAAGTGAGGGCGTCGTAGAGCGCGTTGTAGGAGGCGTCGACGATGTTGGGCGACACACCGATCGTGCTCCAGCGCCGTCCCTTCGCATCTGCACTCTCGATCATGACGCGCGTCGTCGCCGCCGTGCCTCCGGCCGAATCGAGGATGCGGACCTTGAAGTCGACCAGCCGCATGTCCTCGAGCTCGGGGTAGACCGGAACGAGCGCCTTTCGCAGCGCAGCATCGAGCGCGTTCACGGGGCCGTTGCCCTCGCCCACTTCCATCGCGCGGCGGCCGGCGACGTCGAGCTTCACCGTGGCCTCCGACATGGCCACGGTCTGGCCGCGCGCATTGACGCGACGCTCGACCAGGACACGGAAGCTGTGCAGCGCGAAATAGTCTGGCAGCGTGTGCAGTTCGTGCCGCGCCAGCAGTTCGAAGCTCGCATCCGCGCCGTCATAGGCATAGCCCTCGGACTCCCGGTCCTTCACGATCTCGAGCAGGCGCGCGACGCCGGGATGCTTGGGGTCGACCTCGAGGCCGATCTGGCGGAAGCGGGCCATGATGTTGGAGCGGCCGGCCTGGTCGCTGACGACGATGATGCGCTGGTTGCCGACGACTTCCGGGTCGACATGCTCGTAGGTCCTGGGGTCCTTCTCGACGGCGGACACATGCAGCCCGCCTTTATGGGCGAAGGCGCGCGTGCCGACATAGGCCGCGCTGCGGTTGGTCGGCATGTTCAACCGGTCATCGAGCAGGCGCGACAGGTGCGTGAGCCGCTGCAGCGCCCCCTCCTTCAACCCGGTGTCGAAGCCCATCTTCAGCACGAGGTTGGGGATCAGCGCGATCATGTTGGCGTTGCCGCAGCGTTCGCCCAGCCCGTTGATCGTGCCCTGGACCTGGCGCACGCCGGCGCGCACCGCAGCCAGCGAATTGGCCACGGCATTCTCGGTGTCGTTGTGCGTGTGGATGCCCAGCCGGTCGCCCGGGATCTTCTTCACGACCTCGCCCACGATGCGCTCGATCTCGTGCGGCAGGGTTCCGCCGTTGGTGTCGCAGAGCACCATCCAGCGCGCCCCCGCCTTCTCGGCGGCGGCGAGGCAGGCCATCGCATAGTCGGGATTGGCCTTGTAGCCGTCGAAGAAATGCTCGGCATCGAACATCGTCTCGTCCATGCGGGTCTTCGCATAGGCGAGCGAGTCGGAGATCATTTCGAGATATTCGGTCCGGTCGACCTCGAGCGCCACGTCGACATGGAAGTCCCAGGTCTTGCCCACCATGCAGACGTTGCGCGCCTTGGTCTGCAGGATCGCGGCGAGGCCGGGATCGTTGGCGGCGCTGCGGCCGGCCCGGCGGGTCATGCCGAAGGCCACGAACTTGGCGTTCTGGAACTCCGGCGGATCGGCGAAGAACCGGTCGTCGGTCGGATTGGCCCCCGGCCAGCCGCCTTCAATATAGTCGATGCCCAACCGGTCGAGCTCGCGCGCGATCGCGGCCTTGTCGGCCACGGTGAAATCGACGCCTTGCGTCTGGGCCCCGTCTCGCAGGGTGGTATCGAAGAGATAGACTCGGTTGGATGACGTCATGACTCGGCCTTTTCGAAGGGCCGGGACCATACGCCTAACCAGGCCGGCGCGACACCTGTCAAAGGACGGGGTAGATTCCTGGAAATCAGCCTATGCCGCAATGATCCCCGCGGTCAGAAGACGATCGAAGCTGGAAGGAAAAGCCTTATGACCACCGCCACCACCATCACCGAACTGCGCACGACGCTCCTGCAGGTGCCGTGGCGGTCGTCGCCGCCGGCGGCCGGCATCCTGGCGCCGGGGCCGCGCGAGATCTTCGTGCTGGAGATCGAGACGCAGGGCGGGCTGATCGGCCTGAGCTACCTGATGCCGCTGCATGGCGGGCTGCACACGCTGGACGCCTGCATGAAGGAACTGGTCGCGCCCTACGTGATCGGCCGCGACGCCACCGAGATCGAAGGCATCTGGCAGACCCTCTACAAGAACAATTTCTGGCTGGGCCGCATGGGCATCACCCTGGCCGCCCAGAGCGCCGTCGACATGGCGCTGTGGGACATCGTGGGCAAGCGCGCCGGCCTGCCGCTGTTCCGCCTGTGGGGCGCCGCGCGTACCAAGATCCCGGCCTACGGCTCGGGCTGTTTCCGCGGCCTCGGCCGCGACGGCATGATCAGCCGCGCGAAGGAGTTCACCGCGCAGGGGCTCACGGCCATCAAGATGCAGGTGGCGCACATCCGGCCGTGGCGCGAGGACGTCGCGAACGTGAAGGCGATGCGCGAGGCGATGGGCGACGGCATCGAGATCATGATCGACGTCAACATGGGCTGGGACGCCGACACCGCCATCCAGGCCGGCCACCGCATCGACGAGTTCGATCCCTACTGGCTGGAGGAGCCGGTCGTCGCCGAGGACTTCGCCGGCTATCGCCGAATCGCCGCGGCGCTGAAGACCCGCGTGGTCGGCGGCGAAAGTCACTTCATGCGGAACGACCTGCGCCCGTTCTTCGAGCATCCCGGCACGCCGATCCTGCAGCCCGACCCGATGCGCGGCGGCTACTCGGAGCTGCGCAAGATCGCGTCGATGGCCGAGCCCTACGGCATCCGCCTGGCGCCGCACCTCTTCCACGAGCAGATGGTCCACGTGCTGGCCTCGATCCCCAATGCCAGCTACCTCGAATACATGGACTGGAACGACGATCTCTGGATCGAGCCGGTCCTGCCCGCCCAAGACGGCACCATGTCGCCGCCGGAGCGGCCCGGTCACGGGCTGGCCTTCCGTCCGGAGGTCCTGACGGACCATCGCATCGGTGGGCAGCGCCTCAAGGGCTGATCCGGGTGCGGCGACGGACACCGGAACACTCGCCGATCAGCCGATGACGCGAAGTGTGCTGCACGCGATAGGGAGAGCCCCGCTTGCAGCAACGCTGGCCGAAACGAGGATGCCGGACAAACATGACGACGTCCTCTGGAAAGCCGGTTGATACCCATGCAGATGACGTATCGTCCAAACCATTGTTGCGCATCGATTATTGCCCGATCACTGCTACCCCATGGGACGTTCCTGTCCCCTCAGCCCGGGCGATCGGAGTCACCATGAAATCAGTTGTCATCGCGGCTTTCCTCATCGGCATGACGGGATCGGCCGTTCATGCTCAAGATGCCCCCATCGAATTCCGCATGGCCGCTTCCGACGCGAATCTGGCGGGCTGCCGCGGTCTCGACGCCCAGCTTTCGCGCGTCCACTCGGTCACCCTCCAGGGAGACAAGGCCCTGCTCAAGCTGGCAGGCGGCATCAGCGAGACGCTGAAGCAGACAAGCCCCGGCCTCTACACGAGTGTGTTCACCCTCTCGGGCGTGCGCCTCGACGTCGTTGCCGATGCCTCCAAATCGCCGAGGACGCTGGTCGTCACCGAAAAGAACCGCGGCTGCCGCTGGGATGCCACCACGAAGTAGCTCCACCTCGGGAGAAGCCGAACCGGAGCCGGCGCCGAGGCCCGTCCTCGACTTGATCGGGAGAGGTACAACACCTATTTGAGTGCCTCGATAGCCGAAACGGATGTGCCTGCAATGGATTTCAACCTGACCGCAATGCCCGCTCGCCTTGCCATCAGGGGACTCCATTTTCATGCCTTCCATCACGCTTTCCGGTGTCACCGCGACCACACCTGACGGTCGCGCCCTCTTCTCGAATCTGGATCTGAGCTTCGACGGCGGCCGCACCGGCCTGGTCGGCCGCAACGGTGTCGGCAAGACGACGCTGTTCGAGATCATCGCCGGCAGGCTGCCGCCGCAGGCGGGAACGGTGTCGAAGACCGGCACGCTCGGTGTCCTGCGGCAGACCGTGCAGGTCGCTCCCGCCGCGACGGTGGCCGACCTGATGGGCGTCACGAGCGCGCTCGACGTGCTGCGCCGCGCCGAGGAAGGCCGGGCCACCGCCGACGAGCTGGCTTCGGCCGACTGGGCCCTCGAAGCGCGTATCGCATCGGCCCTACGTCGTATCGGGCTCGACGCCGAACCGTCGACGTTGCTGTCGGCGCTTTCCGGCGGGCAGCGCACGCGCGCCGCCCTGTGCGCGCTGATCCTGGCCGAACCGGATTTCATGCTGCTGGACGAGCCCACCAACAACCTCGATCGCGAGGGGCGCGCGTCCGTGATCGAGCTGCTGGTGACCTGGCGGGCGAGCGCGATCGTCGTCAGCCACGACCGCGAGCTGCTGGAGACGATGGATGCCATCGTCGAGATGACGTCGCTGGGCGTCACGCGCTATGGCGGCAACTGGACTCACTATCGCGAGCGCAAGGCGCTGGCGCTCGCCGCCGCGCGGCACGACCTCGACGACGCCGAACGCCGGGTGGCCGAGGTTTCGCGAACCGCCCAGGCAACAGTCGAGCGCAAGGCCCGCAAAGACGGTGCCGGTCAGCGCAAGCGCGCAAAGGGCGACATGCCCCGCATCCTGGCCGGAGCCCGACAGAACCGCGCCGAGGCCACGTCGGGCGACAATGCACGCCTCTCCGAACGGCGGCGGACCCAGGCCCTCGAGGATGCCAAGGCCGCGCGGCAGCGCATCGAGATCCTGCAGCCCCTGTCGATGGCCGTGCCGTCGACCGGCCTGCCGGCCGGCCGGACCGTGCTGCACCTCGATGCCGTCAGCGCGGGCTACCGAACGGACCGCGCAATCATCGACGGGCTGTCCTTCACTCTCACGGGCCCGGAGCGCGTGGCGATCACCGGACCGAATGGCTCGGGCAAGACCACGCTGCTTGCGCTCATCGCCGGCACGCTCGAACCGCGGTCGGGCAGCGTCCAGGTGAACACCGACTTCGCGATGCTCGACCAGGAGGTCAGCCTGCTCGATCCGTCGCTGTCGATCCGCGACAACTTCCTCAGCCTCAATCCAGGCGCCGACGAGAATGCCTGCCGCGCCGCCCTCGCCCGCTTCATGTTCCGCGCCGATGCCGCGCTGCAGATGGTGTCGACACTGAGCGGCGGACAGACGCTGCGCGCGGGGCTCGCCTGCGTGCTGGGCGGCACCAGGCCGCCACCGCTCCTCATCCTCGACGAGCCGACCAACCATCTCGACATCGACTCGATCGAAGCCGTCGAGGCCGGCCTGCGTGCTTATGACGGCGCGTTGCTGATGGTGAGCCATGATGAGCCCTTCCTCGCCGCGATCGGGATCACGCGTCGCCTCGCGTTGCCGGTCCAGAGAGAAACCTGACGACACTGCCCCCTCACACCCAATGGCATGGATGTTGCTGCCCATGCGGCAGCTATCACCCGGGAACAGGGGACAGGGATGAGCTTGATATCGAGGATTTCGGCATTGAAGTTGGCGGCTGCCGCCGTGGGCGCAAGCCTCGCGCTGGCGGGTCCGGCCAGCGCACAGACGCAGTGGATGATGGCCAGCGGCTATCCCGAGAACAACTTCCTGACCCAGAATCTGCGCAAATGGGTCGAGGACGTGGAGAAAGGCACCGCGGGCAAGCTCAAGATCACGCTCCACACCAACGACAGCCTGATCAAGCTCGACAGCATCAAGTCGGCGGTCCAGCGCGGACAGGTGCAGGCTGGCGAGATCCGCCTCGGTGTCTACGGCAACGAGGATCCGATGTTCATCCTCGACGGCGTGCCCTTCGTCGCCTCGACCTACGAGGAAGCGTGGAAGCTGATGGAGCTGCAGGACCCGTACTTCAAGGGCCTGTTCGACAAGGCCGGCATGGTGATCGCGGGCTACCAGGTGTGGCCGAGCCAGGGCTTCTACACCAAGACGCCAGTCAACTCGGTCGAGGACTTCAAGGGCAAGAAGATCCGCATCTATTCGACGGCGACCCAGAAGATGGCGACCCTGCTGGGTTTCAACGCGACGATCCTGCCCTTCGCCGAAATCCCGCAGGCCTTTTCCACTGGCCTGATCGAAGCGCTGTTCACCAGCGCCCAGACCGGGGTCGACATCCAGGCCTGGGACAACACCAAGTACTTCACCGATGTCGGCGCGATCCTGTCGAAGAACGCCCTGATCTTCAGCAAGCGGGCCTTCTCCGCCTTGTCGCCCGCCGACCAGAAGGTGGTGATGGACGCGGCGGCGGCCTACACCAAGCGATCGTGGGAGATGAGCAAGGCGGCTGGCGACGAGAAGGCGGCCGTCCTCAAGAAGAACGGCATGACCGTCACCGGCGGTCCGCCGGCCGTGCTCGCCGCCATGAAGAAGGTCGGCGTCCAGATGGCCGACGAGTGGAAGGCGACCGCGAGCCCCGCCGCCGTCGCGGTTCTCACCGCCTACATGTCCGGTCAGAAGACCAACTGACGTCCTGAGGCGCCGGGCTGCCTGCGGCGGCCTGGCGTTCTTCTCGCTGATGGTGATGTGATGCGGCGTGCGTTGGATATTCTCTACAGCTCGAGCGGTCTGCTCTCTGCTTTCTTCCTGATGATGATCGGCGTCACGATCCTGCTGCAGATTGCCGGCCGCTTTCTGAATTTCGCCTTCGACGCCACGGAAGTCTCCGGCTTCTGCATGGCGGCGTCGACGTTCTTCGGCCTGGCCTACACGCTGAAAGCCGGTGCGCATATCCGGGTCAATCTCCTGGTCGGAAAGCTCTCGGCGCCGAATCGACGGGGTGTGGAGATCTGGTGCTGCGCCCTTGGAGCGGCCGCCTTCGCCTATGTCTCGGTGAATGCCTGGCTGATGGCTTACGATTCCTTCCTGTTCGGCGATACCAGCCCCGGCCTCATGGCGGTGCCGTTCTGGATTCCCCAACTTGGCATGGCCCTCGGCGCTTCGATCATGACGATCGGGCTGGTCGACGAATTGGTTCTGGCCCTGGGCGGCAGGATCCCGGACTTTGCCGATGCCGAGGCGCAGGCCATCGGCGACGAGCTCGAAGCGGCCTCTGTAAACATGGCCGGTGAAGTGGTCGGCGCAGCAAAGGCGACCACACGATGAGCGGTGAAGCCATTCTCGCCCTGACGGTTCTGGGCTCTCTCTTCCTGCTGCTCGCCAGCGGTGTGTGGATCGGCATCAGTCTCGTCGTCGTCGGGTTCGTCGCCCTGTTCTTCTTCACGCCGGCGCCCGCAGGATCGCTTCTCGCCAGCACGATCTGGGACTCGAGTTGGGGATGGGCGCTCACCGCCCTGCCGCTCTTCATCTGGATGGGCGAGATCCTGTTTCGGTCGCGGCTCTCGGAGGACATGTTCAAGGGGCTGGCCCCCTGGCTCGGCTGGCTTCCGGGCCGGCTGCTGCACGTCAACATCCTGGGCTGCGGTGTCATGGCCGCGGTCTCCGGCTCATCGGCGGTCACCTGCGCCACGATCGGCCGCATGAGCATGCCGGAGCTGCGCAAGCGCGGCTACCATGAGGGCATGGCGATCGGAACGCTCGCCGGGTCTGGAACTCTGGGGCTTCTGATTCCGCCCTCGATCATGATGATCGTGTACGGGATCACCGCGCAGGTCTCGATCGGACGCCTGTTCATCGCCGGTTTCCTGCCCGGCTTCATGATGATCGGCCTGTTCATGGCCTACACGGCAGGCTGGTCGGTTCTCAATCCGACCAAGGTGCCGCCTGCAGACCCACAGATGACCTTCGGCGAGAAGATCTGGAACGCGCGCCGCCTGATCCCGGTCATCCTGCTGATCGTCGCCGTGCTGGGCTCGATCTATGGCGGTGTCGCGACGCCCACGGAGGCGGCCGTCATGGGCGTGATCGGCGCCCTGATCCTCGCGGCGGTCACCGGTTCCCTTTCGTGGGCGACGTTCCAGGAGAGCCTGTTGGGCGCGGTCCGGACCAGCTGCATGATCGGGCTGATCCTGGTCGGCGCCGCCTTCGTCACCATGGCGATGGCCTTCACCGGCCTGCCGGCGACGATGGCGGCCTGGGTGAACGGGCTGGGTCTCACGCCCTATGGCCTGATCTTCCTGCTGACCCTGCTCTACATCGTTCTAGGCTGCTTCCTCGACGGCGTTTCAATGATCGTGCTCACCGCGCCCGTCGTCCTGCCGATGGTCACCGCGCAGCAGATCGACCCGCTCTGGTTCGGCATCTACATCGTGCTGGTCGTCGAAATGGCGCAGATCACGCCGCCTGTCGGCTTCAACCTGTATGTGCTTCAAAGCCTGACCGGCCGCGACATCTGGACGGTGACGAAGGCCTCTGCCCCGTTCTTCCTGCTGCTCTGTCTCGGCGTGGTCCTCATCACCCTGTTTCCGGACATCGTCACGATCCTGCCGCGCCAGATGACGAACGGGTAAGAACGGGAGAAGGGGCCCTCTTATGCCGACGGCCCGATGCACTCAGCGATGAACCGCCGGCTCACCTGCTCGTAGATCGTGTCGCCGGTTCGCGTCGCCAGAAGGGCGGCCCGCGCATCGGACACGACGGCGGTGGCGCGGCCCGAGGTGCCGCCGCAGGTCACGCGCTTCGCGACCGGCGCCGAGGAAGTCCCGCCGACACCGCGCAGGGGCTCCAGGAGATCGTAGATCCTGGGCGTGTCGGGGGCGGGTGGCGAGCCGCAGATCTCGTGATCGGTCGACATCCAGAGATGCACGCTTCCGGCCGGCCCGCAGGTCAACTCCTCGATTACCTCGCTGTCGCGGAATCCCACGGTGAGCCGGTCGGCACAGAGCTGGTACACCAGCACGTTCATGCCGCCCTCGCCGCCGTCGAGGACACCGGTCTCGCAATCCGACGCCCGCGCCGCCCCGCTCTCCTGAATCGCCGCGCACGTGGCGAACAGAAGAAGGCAAAGGGCAGCAGTCCTGGCCATGCGCCGTCTTCAGTTGGTCTCTTCGCCGCGAAGAGGGACCGCGGTCTCGCGGACACGATCGGTTTCGGCGATCTGGGCCTTGAAGCGGTCGAGATCCTTGCCGGCGAGCCGCGTGCGCTGCGCCGTGCGGGCCATGGTGAGCGGATCGATCGGCCGTCCCCCGCGATGCAGTTCGAAATGCAGGTGCGGCCCGGTCGACATGCCGGTGCTTCCGACATAGCCGATCACCTGGCCCTGCCTCACGCGCGCGCTGCGCTTCACGCCCGGCGCAATGCGCGACAGGTGCGCGTATCCGGTCGCGAGATTTCCCTCGTGGGCGATCTTCACCCAGTTGCCGTAGCCGCCGAACCGGCCGGCCTCGATCACGTGGCCCGCGCCCGCGGCGAGGATCGGCGTCCCAGGCGGTGCCGCGAAGTCGATGCCCGCATGCAGCCGCGTGAACCGCAGGACCGGATGCTGGCGCAAGCCGAAACGGGAGGAGATACGGCTCATGTTCAGCGGTGTGCGCAGCAATGACTTGACCACGCTCTCGCCCTCGGGACTGTAGAAGAACTCCTCCCCGTCGCGCGGCTTGAACCGGTAGATACTGTAGGTTTCGGCACCGCCGCCCGTGGTGATCTCGGCCCACAACACGCGTCCATCGTCGGCCGGCCTGCCATCGCTGGTCCATGAGCGTTCGACCAGCACGTCGAACCGGTCGCCGGGCTTGATGTCGTGCTGGAAGTTCACGTCCCACGAGAAGGCGCGCAACATCTCGGCCAGGGGCCCGTGCGGCACGCCGGCCGCCTCGGCGCTACCGATCACCGATCCGTCGACCTCGCCCGAGGCGCGCATCACCTTCGGCACGACCTCGAAGACCTCCTCCTCCAGGCTGTAGCCGCCGTCATCGTCGCGCTCGACGTTGAACGCCCGCTGCGGCTCGGGGCGGATCGACAGGCCGACCAGGATCGTCGGCTTCTCTTCCTCGTTCAGTTGCCGGAGCTTCACGATCAGGGCCTGACCGATCGGCAGGCGATCGAGGCGCACGCGCTCTGCCAGGACGGCCACGATATCGGCAACGTCGCTGGCTTCGATGCCGAGCCGGCCAAGGACGCGGGCGACCGTATCGCCCTTCTGCAGTTCGATCGCCGCTTCGACATGCGGCGGCCCGAAGTCCGGCGGCAAGGGATCCGTCCTGTCGGGATCCGGGAGCACCGTGGCGATGTCCATCACCGGCATCTCGGGCGCCTCCGGCATCGCCATCAGCGCCACCGGCGTTCCCGATTCGGGATGAAGATCGAGTTCGCCGGCAACGGATCGAGCCTCCTTCTTCGCCGGAAGCGCCATCAGGCTGACCATCGCCAGGACCACCAGACTGCCGAAGCACATTCCGACGTTCTTCCAGTGGCGCCCCGCCGAAACCGCGGGACGAATCTGTTCAAAGGGGGGCCGTGCCATGAAAGCCTGGGGATGGGGCATTCCTGGGGAGTCCTCGAGAGACAGGGGTTGGGAGGAGCGTAGCGCCGAGCCGGCGTCGGCACGGCCGGACAATTGGACGGAAAGTTGGCAGCAATGTGGTTCCGCGTCGCCGCGACGCGGCGCGGTGCGATACCTGACACAACGACCGAATGCTGACAGGCGGGAAGCCGCGCCATCGTTTTGGCGATATCGCACCCCATCTGTCGCCGCATGGTGGAAGCGTTGCAGGCGTGGCTTTCCGACGGCAATCATCTCGCCTTTCTGGCGGGAGCCATCGTCCTGCTCTATCTCGCACGCGACGCGGCACACCGCCTGCTGCGTGCGGCATTCCTGCTGGCCGCGCACATGCTTCGGCTCGTCGAGCGCTGGATCGGCTTCGGCGCCGCCGCCGCGAAGGCGCGATACGAACGGCTGACGGCGGGCATGAAGGAAGCCGAATTGCAGCCGCGGCTTCCCGACGAAATGCGGGCCGCCCATCGCCTCGTCGAGCGCCATGGTCCCGAGGATCCCAAGGCGCAAGCTGCGCTCGAACGTCTCGAAGCGCATGTCGCCGAACATCGACAGGTGATCCAGTCCTATGGCGTCCAGCTCCAGGCCATCCAGGCATCGCCTGTCCCCGCCCGCGACGTGAAGCTCGGGCACTCGACCGGGATCGGTCTCGCCTTCGCCGTCGTGCTGATCCTCGCCGTGGGCGTCGCCGGCTGGCTAAACTTCGCCCTGCTCGAACGGCCGATGGCCGAAGTGGTGGGGGATTCCTATCGCATCATGGGCGTGCCGATCTACCGCCTGGCCGCGCTCGCGATCATCGTGCTCGAGGTCGCCGTCGGCATCGTCCTGCTGGAGGCGCTGGGCGTAACCACCATGTTCCCGCAATTCGAACGGCTGGAACAGAAGAAGGGCCAGCGGCTGGCCATCATCATCGTGATGACGACGGCGCTGGTGGTGCTGGCGCTGATCGAGGCGGCGCTCGCCCTCACGCGTGACGAGATTTCCCGGCTCGAACGCGAGCTGCTGGGGACCCTGGCCGGCACAGCGCCCTCCGAGGCCGGAGAAGCCGCCGGCGCCATGGCACGCTACGCGCAGGCGGCGTTCGGCCTGATCATTCCCTTTGCCCTCGCCTTCCTGGGATTCGCCATCGAGGCGCTGATCCGCAACGGGCGCGTCGTGCTCCAGCTTCTTCTGGGCTTCATCCTCGAATCCCTGTCCTTCGCGATCCGCCTGCTGCGCTTTCTCGTCGAGGGCCTGCTCGCGGTGGCCCTTGCCGCCTACGATCTCGTGATCTTCCTGCCGATGGTCGTCGAACGGCTGGTGCGGGCCCTGCTCTCCTCCCGCGCGGTGCGTTCCTCATGACCGAATTCGGCCGCCGCTTCTTCAACACCGGCCTGCTGGCCACGGCGACGGCCGGCCCCGCCCTGGCGCTCGGCGCGTGCGAGGAGCGCAGCGCCACCGCCTCGGCCGTCTATGGCCTGCTCGACGTGTCGAAGAGCTACTTCCGCGAAGTCGACAAGGCGGTGCGCACGCTGCGCGTCACGATGGGCTTCATGCGGGCGCACGACAGTTTCGCGGTAGCGGAAATCGGTGCCTGCAGCTTCACCGACGACGCGGTCCTGCTGAGCTTCACCGCGCCCGACCGGCCGACCGAGCGCCAGCGCCTCGTCGCCGCGTATGGCCAGAAACTGGCCGACTATGGCAGCCGCGCGAAGCCGGCGAATTTCACCGACATCAGGGGCGCCCTGCTGCAGGCGGCACAGACTCTCGCGGCGCGACAGGCTGCCACGCGCACCATCGTGCTGTTCTCCGACCTCGAAGAGGAGCTGCCGCCCAATTGCCGCCGCGATACCGCGCTGCCCGCGACCCTGCGCGGCATGGAGGTCATCGCCACCAACGTGACCCGCCTGCCGGAGGACAATCGCGAACCCGCCCGCTACGCCCGCCGGCTCGAAGGCTGGCGGCAGCTGGTGGAAGCCGCGGGTGCCCGCTGGAAGGTCGCGCCCGATGCCGCTGAGGTCACGTCGCTGTTCAGGGACAGCTAGGCGAGGCGCTTCATCGTCGCCTCGGCGAAGCGTTCGGCCGAGGGCGGATCGACGTCCAGGGCCAGCGCCGGCTCAAGCACCTCGACCTCGATCACGATCAGCACGCCGTCGCGCACGACCCCGTCGACCCGGGCATAGAGGGGCATCTCGGGCAGGGTCGCGAGGCAGGCCGCGCCCTGGTGCGTAACGGCAGGCGGCGGCGCGTCGGCGGTGCGGGTCGGCTTGTAGCGCGAGTTGGTGCGGAACTCGCCGGGCGGCGGCCGCTTGCGGATGGCGTGGCTGAAGACGCCGTCGAAATAGACCAGCGACAGCTCGCCCTCGGCGATCTCCGGCAGGAACTCCTGCACCACGACGCCGGCCTGGCGCGCCTCGTCGGCGAGCCCCGCCACCTGTCCGGCCAGCGTGGCGCGCTGCAGCAGTTCGACCGAGTGGCCCGATGCGCCGCTGGCCGGCTTCACGACGGCCCGCGACCAGCCGGTTGCCTCGAAGACCCTGCCGATCGCCGACACCTCGCAGGCGACGACGAAGCTTCGCGGCACGCGCACGCCCGCCGCCGCCAGCTTTTCCACGTAATCCTTGCGCAGGTTCCAGCGCACCAGATCGATCGAATTGAACAGCCGCGTCGAAACGGCCATCGCCTCGGTCCACGCCTTGAAATCGTCGAGCGCGCGGTAGTAGCCCCAGGTCGAGCGCAGCACGACGGCATCGGCGCCGGCGAACGCCGCGCGCGGCCCGTCCCACGGTGCGCCCGTCACACGGCATCCGCGCCGCTCCAGCGCCTCGGCATACAGCCGGTCTGATGGGGTGATGGCAGGGTCGTCGGCGGCGGTGGCGAGAACGATATGCGGACTCATGCCGTTTCATAGCCAACAACCCGGCGTGCGTCTTGCTAGGATGGCCCCATGCCGCCGCCCTTCACCGTCACCTTTTCCGCCGGCGACGCCGGTCCCTGGCGCATCGAGCGCCTGTCCGCCATTTCAGGTCCCGGCCTTGCCGGCGCCACGCACCTCGCCCTGACGGACATCCCCGGCGCCGCGTGGCGGCTGCGCGGCGTCGTCAGCCATCCACGCTATTCGACAGCGGCCGAACTGAAGGTGCTGGCCGGCATACAGGCCGGGCTCGGCCGCAGCGACGCCACATGCGCGGCGCTGATCCCGATCCGCAAGTCCGAAGCCTGGTGGTCGATGGCCCAGGACGAGCGCCGGTCGATCTTCGAGGACAGGTCGCGCCACATCGCCCTATCGATGAAATACCTGCCGGCGGTGGCGCGTCGCCTCCACCACGCCCGCGACCTCGGCGAGCCCTTCGACTTTCTCACCTGGTTCGAGTTCGCCCCCGAGCACGAGGCGGCGTTCGACGCCCTCCTGGTCGAACTGCGCGCCAGCGAGGAATGGAAGTACGTGGAGCGCGAGGTGGAGATTCGGCTGACCCGAACGGGCTAAGCGCGAACGACCTGCTATTTGCACACGTTTCGGAGCGCCTGCCATTCCGCCGTCGTGAAGGGCAGCTTGCCGTTCGGCGGCCGCTTGGTCGCAGCGATGCGCTCCTGCGTGGGCGGATGGCTCGACCAGATGCCGGCGGCGCTGGCAGCATCGTCGGGCTTCTCCTTCATCATCTTCTCGAAGAATGTCGAGACGCCGTCGGCGCGCAGGCCACGTTGCTCGAGCAGGTGCACGCCGGTCTCGTCCGCCTCCCGCTCGAAAGCGCGGCCGTTGCGCATGGCCAGCAATGTGGTGCCGCCGCTGCCGACCGTGGTCAGGACATCGGAGTAACCGCCGGTCAGCAGCTTGATCAGCATGTCGATGCCGAAGGCGCGCACCACGCCCTTGGTCGGATGAAAATGCACGACATGGCCTATTTCATGCGCCAGCACGCCCGCGACCTGCGTGCTGGTCGCGTCGTCGATCAGCCCCGAATAGAAAACCAGTATCCCGCCCGGCAGGGTGAAAGCGTTGACCAACTTGCCCTTCACCACGTGCACCGTGACCTCGTGGGGGTAGCCTGCTTCCTTGGCCAGATCGTTGGCCAGGCGGTTGATCGCGGCGAGGCCAGCGTTGCCGGTGCAGACCTCCTCGTCGGCCGTGAGCTCGTCGAGCACGGTCTCGCCCAGCTTCACCTGCCACGAGTAGGGCAGCAGCGGCGCGGCATAGCCGGTGCCGTATTCGATCGTGCCCCAGAACAGGCCGACCAGCGCGACGATCGCCAGCGAATAGGCGCCGAGGCGCGGCACGACCTTTACCGGTTCGAGCGCCAGCGGCTTCAGCGCCGGCACCAGCGAGACGAGCTGCGCCCGCCAGGCCGGATCCTCGACCACCAGCCGCGCCTCGCTGCCGCGCAGCGCCAGCGGCGGCACGGCCTCGTGGTGCGAATCGCCCAGCACGACCATATCGGAGATCGGCCAGCGCGCCACGACGCCGGAGCCCTCCGAACGATT
Organism: Reyranella sp.; assembly: GCF_965227665.1. Classification (GTDB taxonomy): domain Bacteria; phylum Pseudomonadota; class Alphaproteobacteria; order Reyranellales; family Reyranellaceae; genus Reyranella. The sequence continues at coordinate 5,057,483 of NZ_OZ245767.1, read as the reverse complement.
GATGAGCAGCTCGTGGCTGGTGACCTTCAAGGTCACGTCCTGCACATCGGCGGTGACGCCGTCGTAATAGCGGGCGGCCATCGTCAGACCCCGCTCACGTCGAACATGTCGAGCAGGCCCTCGCCATAGCCCGGGCCGCGATCGGCCGGCTGCCGAATCTGGCTGCCCTGGGGCGCGCCGTAGATCCAGAGCTGGCCCGCGATCAGCTTCATCGTGCGATGCATCACCCACGGCCAGCCGAGACCCAGGGTCAGCAGCACGATCAGGTAGTTCAGAACCAGGAACCCCCACATCTGCCAGGTCGAGATGGCGGTGGCGAACAGCACGTTGTCGGCACGGCTGTGGGTCACGAGGTAGCGCATCAGATAGGCCTGCCACCAGCAGCGCAGCGGCAGGATGAGCAGGCCGAACAGAACATAGGCGCCGAAGGCGATGAGCAGCACCACGGCCACGGTGCGCAGGCTGGGATGGGCGAACAGCTTCAGGAAATCGTCGGAGGAGAAACCCAGACTCTCCAGTGTGCCGCCGACTGCCATGAAGGTGACGACGGCCGCGGCGACCCAGGCCACGATGTTCAGAAAATAGTAGCCGAGATAGCGCCCGTAGATGTCGCCCGCGCGGCCCGCGAAGGTGAATCCCTGGGTGCCGACCCGCGTGTTGACGATGCGTGGTCGTGCGAGGTTCACCGACACGACCGGCGTCAGCAGGTAGCCGGTCATGGCGTTGGCGAACTGCAGGAAGGTCGCGATGGCGCCGTAGGCCCAGGCGGAGCCTGCCATGCCGCAACGGATGCCCCGCCAGCGCGTGCGCGAGAGCTTGTACCGCAGTCCCGCATAGTGGCCGACATAGGCCAGCGGAAAGCCGATCAGCACGACCGACAGCGAGAACAGGTCGAACAGGCCGAAGGTGGCGAACGGCTTCTGGTGGAAGACGTACAGCCACACCAGGTACATGAGGCCGGACCAGGCGGCGACGAGCAGCAGCGCCAGCAGGAAGCCGATCAGCAGCTCGCGCCCACGGCCGCGATACTCGAACCGGTCGCCCAGCACCGAGAGATGGTTCCAGACATAGCGCCGGATCCGGGTGCGGCCCCAGAAGCGCGACCAGCCGAGCGTCAACAGCATCATCGCAAGATGGCGCAGATAGATGGCGTAGAGCTCCCCCAGCTTGCCGTCATAGACCGGCTGGCTCGGGGTCAGGTCGGGGCTCCAGGCCGTTCCGGGAGCAGAACTCGGGCTGGCCGTTTCGGCCGGCACGGAACTCGCCGCCTGAACCCAGGGGGAAGACGCGTCGCTCAAGTCCCCTCTTTCCCCTTCCGCCGCAATGCAAAATCTTGGATGCTGCGACGCAGCATGATCTGGTGTACCCAAGTTTACGTCAACAGCACTGCGAACCGCCACAAATGACAATCCCGAACCGCGACAAGCCCTGGCTCATTCGCACCTATGCCGGCCACTCCACGGCCGAGAAGTCGAACGAGCTCTACCGCACCAACCTCGCGCGCGGCCAGACCGGCCTCAGCGTCGCCTTCGATCTGCCGACGCAGACCGGGTACGACAGCGATCATGTGCTGGCCAAGGGCGAGGTCGGCAAGGTGGGCGTGCCGATTTCGCATCTCGGCGACATGCGCACCCTGTTCGACGGCATCCCGCTCGACCGCATGAACACGTCGATGACCATCAACGCGCCGGCGGCCTGGCTGCTCTCGCTGTACATCGCGACGGCCGAGGCCCAGGGCGTGGAGCGGTCGAAGCTGCAGGGCACGACGCAGAACGACATCATCAAGGAATATCTCTCGCGCGGCACCTACATCTTCCCGCCCGAGCCGTCGCTGAGACTGACGGCCGACACGATCGGCTTCACCTATCGCGAGGTTCCCAAGTGGAACCCGATGAACGTCTGCAGCTACCACCTGCAGGAGGCCGGCGCGACGCCGGTGCAGGAGCTGGCCTTCGCGCTGGTGAACGCCATCGCCGTGCTCGACGCGGTGAAGGCGCGCGGCCAGGTACCCGACGCCGACTTCCCCAAGGTGGTGGGCCGCATCTCCTTCTTCGTGAATGCCGGCATCCGCTTCATCACCGAGATGTGCAAGATGCGGGCGTTCGCGGAGATGTGGGAAGACATCACGCTCAACCGCTACGGCATCGCCGATCCCAAGCAGCGCCTGTTCCGCTACGGCGTGCAGGTGAACTCGCTCGGCCTCACCGAGCAGCAGCCCGAGAACAACGTCTACCGCATCCTGCTCGAAATGCTGGCCGTGGTGATGAGCAAAAACGCCCGCGCGCGTTCGGTGCAGCTCCCCGCCTGGAACGAGGCGCTCGGCCTGCCGCGGCCGTGGGACCAGCAATGGTCGTTGCGCCTGCAGCAGATCGTGGCCTTCGAGACCGACCTGCTCGAATACGGCGACATCTTCGACGGCAGCAAGGAGATCGCGGCCCGGGTCGAGGCGCTGAAGCAGGAGGCGCTGGCCGAGATGGGCCGCATCGCCGACATGGGCGGCGCCGTGGCAGCGATCGAGGCCGCTTACATGAAGCAGCGCCTGGTCGAATCCAACCTGAAGCGGCTCGCCGCCATCGAGTCGGGCGAGCAGACCGTGGTCGGCGTCAACGCCTACACCGAGGGCGCGCCCTCGCCGCTCGGTGGCGGCCAGGAATCGATCATGACGGTCGACGATTCGGTCGAGCGCGGCCAGATCGAGCGGCTGAACGCCTGGCGGGCGACGCGTGACGGTGCAGCGGTGAAGGCCGCGCTCGCCGAGCTGGTGGCCGCGACCAAGGAAGACCGTAACGTCATGCCGGCATCGATCGAATGCGCCAAGGCCGGCGTCACCACCGGCGAATGGACCGAGGCGCTGCGCGGGGTGTTCGGCGAATATCGCGCGCCGACCGGCGTGGCGCGCGCCGCGGGCGTCACCGACGGCCGCCTCGAAGCGACGCGGCGCGAGGTCGATGCGGTCTCGCGTCGCCTCGGCCGCCGCATCAAGATGCTGGTCGGCAAGCCCGGCCTCGACGGTCATTCCAACGGCGCCGAGCAGATCGCCGTGCGGGCCCGCGACTGCGGCATGGAAGTCGTCTACGAGGGCATCCGCCTCACGCCCGAGCGCATCGTCAACGCCGCGCTGGAAGAGAGCGTGCACGTCGTGGGTCTGTCGATCCTGTCGGGCGGCCATGTGTCGCTGGTCGGCGACGTGCTGAAGGGCCTGCGCGAGGCCGGCATCGGCGACGTGCCGGTCGTCGTCGGCGGCATCATCCCACCGGCCGACGCCGAAGCCCTGATCGCCGCCGGCGTGTCGCGCGTCTACACGCCGAAGGACTTCGACCTCACGCAGATCATGCGCGACGTGGTGGCCGTGGTTGATAACGCGTGGAAGGAAGCGGCTTAGCCCCCCGCTTCGCGCCGCCCCCTCACCTAGCCTCTCCCCCTATCGGGGCGAGGAACATGAGATTCAGACTCCTCTCCCCCGCTAGGGTAGGGCAATCGCATATGAGGCAAAGGTCCCTCACTGCGTTCGGGATGACACTTTTTGTTTGATCGGCGCACTGCGCAGATCCCAACAAAACTGTCATCCCGAACGCAGTGAGGGACCTTTCACTTTCTTAGAAAGGCCAACTAGTCCAGCTTTTCCAGGCCACATGCGATTTCCCTACCCGTTAGGGAGAGCTTGGGTGAGGGAGTGACGCACGACCTCGCCGCCGCATCAGCGAAACGCCGACATCGGCGAACTTGCCGCGCAACGGCGCTTCGGGCTTGTGGATCGTGATGCGGACCGCGTCGATCGGCCGGAAGCGCTGCAGCAGCGCGTCCACGATGGCGAGGGCCAGCGCCTCGACCAGGCTCTTGTGAGGACCGCCGGCGACCTCAACGATCGTGTCGAGGATCGCGCCGTAGCAGACGGCCCGCCGGTAATCGTCGCTGCGGGCGTAGTCATCGGTCTCCAGCCAGACCTCCGCGTCGATCACGAAGCGTTGCGCCCGTGTACTCTCCACTGGAAGCACACCGTGGCACGCGCTGACTTCGATGCCCCGGAGGAAGATGCAGTCGCCGGCGTGCGACATGAGACTCAGGCCGTCGCGCGCAGTCTCTTCGCGGCCTCGACCATGTTGATCAAGGCGGGCTTCACCTCTTCCCAACGGCGGGTCTTGAGGCCGCAATCGGGATTGACCCAGATCTGGTCGGGCGACAGCCGTTCCTTCGCCTTGACCAGCAGGTCCGCCATCTCCTCGACCGGCGGCAGGCGCGGCGCATGGATGTCGTACACGCCCGGTCCGATCTCGTTGGGATAGCGGTAGCTGGTGAAGGCCTCGAGCAGCTCCATCTTCGAGCGCGCCGTCTCGATCGAGATGACGTCGGCATCCATGGCGCCGATCGAATCGATGATGTCGTTGAACTCCGAGTAGCACATGTGGGTGTGGATCTGCGTGCGGTCGGCAACCCCCGACGCGGAGAGGCGGAAGCATTCGACCGCCCAGTCTAGATAGGTCTTCCAGTCGGCCTTGCGCAGCGGCAGGCCTTCGCGGATGGCCGGCTCGTCGATCTGGATCACGCGGATGCCGGCGGCTTCGAGATCGACGACCTCATCGCGCAGCGCCAGCGCGATCTGCCGGCAGGTCTCGGACCGGGGGATGTCGTCGCGCACGAACGACCATTGCAGCATCGTCACCGGCCCGGTGAGCATGCCCTTCATCGGCTTCTGCGTCAGGGATTGGGCATAGCTCGACCACTCGACCGTCATTGGTTCCGGGCGGGAAACGTCACCGAAGATGATCGGCGGCCGGACATAGCGCGAGCCGTAACTCTGCACCCAGCCGTGCCGGGTGAAGGCGTATCCGGCGAGCTGTTCACCGAAATACTGCACCATGTCGTTGCGCTCGAACTCCCCATGGACCAGCACGTCGATGCCGATCTCTTCCTGCCAGCGCACCGCGGTTTCGGTCTCCTGGCGAAGGAACGCCTGGTACTCACCGTCGCTGAGCGTGCCCTTGGCATGGGCCGCGCGCGCCTTCCGCACGCCCTCGGTCTGGGGGAAGGAGCCGATGGTGGTCGTGGGGAAGGCCGGCAGGCCGAGTTGCTGGCGCTGCACCGCGCGCCGTTCCTCGAACGAGCCGTGCCGTCTGGACATCGCGGGCGCGACCTTGGCCAGCCGCATCCGCACGGCCGGATCGTGGATCTTGGTGGAAACGCGGCGCGCCCCGGCGGCCCAGCTCGAAGCGACCAGCGCATCCTGGACGGCATCGCGACCCTCATTGAGCGCGCGGCCGAGGATCGAGAGTTCGTCGACTTTCTGGGCGGCGAAGGCCAGCCAGCTCCTGAGATCCTCGTCCAGACCCTCTTCCTGTCCGAGGTCGACGGGCACGTGCAGCAGCGAACAGGAGGGCGCGAGAACGATCCCCTCTGTGCCCCGCCGCCTGATCGCCGCTTCGCTCCTGGCCAGCAGCGGTTCGAGATCGGCGCGCCACACGTTGCGCCCGTCGATCAGGCCGAGCGAGAGGATGAGGTCCTTCGGAGCGCCGTCGAGCACGGGCGCAAGCTGCTCCGGTGCCCGTACCAGATCGACATGCAGCCCCGCGACCGGCAGCTTCAGAGCCGCGGCCAGATTGTCGCCCAGTGCGCCGAAATAGGTCGCGAGCATCAGCTTCAGGCCGGGGACCTCGGAGGCAAGGGTGGCGTAGGTCGTCTCGAAGGCCGCCCGCGTCGCATCGTCGATGTCGAGGACCAGCGCGGGTTCGTCCATCTGGACCCAGTCGGCGCCGGCGCTCCGGAGCCGGCTCAGGATCTCGACATAGACCGGCAGGAGGTTGCGCAGCAGCGCCAGCGGGTGGAGCGACGGGTCCTTGCTCTTGCCCAGCAGCAGGTAGGTGACGGGCCCGACCAGCACCGGACGCGTATGGATGCCGAGTTCCTTCGCTTCGAGGAACTCGTCGACCGGCTTGGTCGATCCCAGACTGAATGTCTGGCCGCGCCCGAACTCGGGCACCATGTAGTGGTAGTTCGTGTCGAACCACTTGGTCATTTCCATCGCGGGCAGACCGTGCGCCGCCGACCGATGACCGTGAGCGGCGCACGCATCGTCGACCTTGCCCCGGCTGCCGCGCGCGATGGCGAAATAGGTCTCGAGCGGCACGGGGCCACCCTTCCAGCCATAGATGTCCGGGATGGCGCCGACCATCACGCTGGTGTCCAGCACGTGGTCGTAGAGGGAAAAGTCGTTGCTCGGGATGTGATCGACACAAGCCGCCTTCTGCCGCTTCCAGGCCGCGGCCCGCAGCGACGCGGCGCTCTCCAGCAACGCCGCCTCCGTCGTCTTGCCGGACCAATGGCTTTCCAGCGCCTGCTTCAGTTCACGGCGGGGACCGATGCGGGGGAATCCAAGCGTGCTGACGAGAACGGACATTCGAGTACTCCTTTGGGGAATCAGGCGCGTTCAACCGTTCGGATCGAGCGCGTTGCGGCCGTGCGCGGAAGGCAGGACGGTCTGGACGATCGAGGCGTCCAGCGTCTCGTAACCCGCGAGATCGATCGCGGCGTAGAGTTCGGCGCGGGTCTGCATGTCGCCCAGGGACGCCTGGGTGCCGCCGTCGCGACGGAGGGCGGCGTACAGCCGCTCCTGCGCCTTGTTGGCGACGCGCAACGAGGACACCGGCCAGATCACCATCGTGTAACCCATCGCCTCGAATTCGGCGGCGCTGAAGAACGGCGTGCGACCGAACTCCGTCATGTTCGCGAGCAGCTTCACGCCCGGCAGCGCCCGGGCGAAGTCGCGGAACATGTCGGCCGTGGTGAGCGCCTCGGGAAAGATCGCATCGGCACCGGCCTGGATGTAGAGCTTCGCCCGCGCGACGGCACCCTCCATGCCTTCGCTCGCATAGGCGTCGGTGCGCGCGATCACCTGCAGATGCCGCCGGGCCTTCGCGGCGGCGGCGACCTTGGCCGCCATGTCGTGCGCGCTGGCGAGCTTCTTGTCGTTGAGATGCCCGCACTTCTTGGGCAGCAGCTGGTCCTCGATGTGAACTGCCGCCGCGCCGGCGTCCTCGAACGCCCGCACCATGTGCATGACGTTCAGGGCCTCGCCGTAGCCGGTGTCGCCGTCGACCAGCACTGGCAGGCCGCTGGCCCGCGCAACCTGGCGGATGAAGAAGCAGACGTCCTCGACTGTGATGATGCCGAGATCCGGCAGGCCCATCGACGCGGTCATGGCCGCGCCCGAGAGATAGAGCGCCTCGAACCCGGCGGCTTTGGCCTGCAGCGCGGCCATGCCGTTATGGGCGCCGGGCATCCGGAGGATCTCCGGCCGGTCGAGCAGAGCGCGAAAGCGGTTGCCCGCCGGATCGGACGGCAGATCCCTGGCGACGAGATAAGGCATGGCGTTCAGGCCGCGCGCGCGGGCGCTGGCTTGCCGCGCTGGACGAGCGGCACGAAGACGCGGTTCTCTGGTCCCGTATAGTGCGCCGCGGGACGGATGATCTTGTTGTCGATGCGCTGCTCAATGATGTGCGCGCACCATCCCGAGGTCCGGGCGATCACGAACAGCGGCGTGAACATCGCCGTGGGCACGCCCATCAGGTGGTACGAGACGGCGCTGAACCAGTCGAGGTTGGCGAACATCTTCTTGGTCTCGCCCATCACCGCCTCGATGCGGTCGGCGATGTCGAACATGCGGCGGGTGCCGGCTTCATCGCCCAGCTGGCGGGCGACCCGCTTGATCACTTCATTGCGCGGGTCGGCGATCGTGTAGACCGGATGGCCGAAACCGATCACGACCTCCTTCGCAGCCACACGCCGGCGGATATCGGCCTCCGCCGCGTCGGGATCGTCGTAGCGCTGCTGGATCTCGAAGGCGACCTCGTTGGCGCCGCCATGCTTGGGCCCCCGCAGCGCGCCGATCGCGCCCGTCACCGCCGAATAGACGTCGGCCCCGGTGCCGGCGATCGAGCGCGCGGTGAAGGTCGAGGCGTTGAACTCGTGCTCGGCATAGAGGATCAGGGACGTGTCCATGGCGCGCACATGGCTCGCACAGGGCACCTGACCGTGAAGCAGGTGCAGGAAGTGGGCGGCGATGCTGTCGTCGTCGGTCTCGACATCCACGCCGCGGCCGTTGTGGGCATAGTGGTGCCAGTAGAGGAGCATCGACCCCAGCGAGGCCATCAGCCGGTCGGCGATGTCGCGCGCACCGGGATGATTGTGATCGGCCGCTTCGGGCAGCACGCAGCCCAGCGCGGAGACGCCCGAGCGCATCACGTCCATCGGATGCGCCGCCGCGGGAATCGCTTCCAGGGTGCGCTTCACCGCCGCCGGCAGGCCGCGCAGCGAGCGAAGCTTGGCCTTGTAGGCCGCGAGCTGAACCTCGGTCGGCAGAGTGCCGTGCACGAGGAGATGCGCGATCTCCTCGAAGGTGCAGCGCTCGGCAATGTCGAGAATGTCGTAGCCGCGATAGTGCAGGTCGTTGCCGCTGCGGCCGACGGTGCAGAGCGCGGTCGAGCCGGCTTCGACACCGGACAGGGCGACGGATTTCTTGGGCGCAGGTTTGGCCGGGATCGGACTGGACATGGCGCTCCTCCTCTATTCAGCGGCGTCGAAGATCCCGCACGCAGCGGGGGCATGAAGATGGTCGGGGCTGACGACGAAGTTGAGCTGGCACAGCTCATCGGCCCCGAGCTCCGGCAGGCGCTCGACCGTTTCGAGGAAACGCTTCTGCTCGGCCTCGGCCACGATCCCGTCGGCGAGGGTGCGGAACTTCGCGACATAGTCGGGCCGGCGCCACGGACGGGCCCCCAGCGGATGGGCGTCGGCCACCGCGATCTCGTCAGCGATCACGCGGCCGTCGTCGAGCGTCACCGTCACATGGCCGCCGAACGCCTTCCGCGCCGGATCGGTCGAGTGATAGCGCTCGGTCCATTCGGGACCTTCGATCGTGCTGATCTTGCGCCACAGCGCCACCGTCTCGGGCCGCGCCGCGCGCTCGGGCGCGTAGGAGCGCTCGTGATGCCAGCCGCCGTCCTGCAGGGCGACGGCGAAGATGTACATGATCGAATGGTCGAGGGTTTCGCGGCTGGCCGTCGGATCCATCTTCTGCGGATCGTTGGCGCCGGTGCCGATGACATAGTGCGTGTGATGGCTGGTGCGGATGACGATGCTGCGGATCTTCGAGAGATCGCCGATCTTCGGCCCCAGGCGCCGCGCCAGATCGATGAGCGCCTGGCTCTGATATTCGGCCGAATGCTCCTTGGTGTAGGTGTCGAGGATCGCGCGCTTGGCCTCGCCCTTCTCCGGCAGCGGCACGACATACTCCGCCTTCGGCCCGCCCAGCAGCCAGGCGATGAAGCCGTCCTCGCCCTCGTAGGCCGGCGACGGCGCACCCTCGCCGCGCATCGCCCGGTCGACGGCCTCGACCGCCATCTTGCCCGCGAAGGCCGGCGCATAGGCCTTCCAGCTCGAAATCTCGCCCTTGCGCGACTGGCGCGTCGTCGTCGTCACATGCAACGCCTGTTGCACCGCCTGGTAGACGATCTCCACCGGCAGGCCGAGCGCCGCGCCGATGCCCGCGGCGGCCGAGGGGCCGAGATGGGCGATGTGATCGATCTTGTGCTCGTGCAGGCAGATGCCCTTCACGAGATCGACCTGGATTTCGTAGGCGGCGGCCAGGCCGCGCACGAGGGCGGCGCCGTTCAGGCCGCAATGCTGCGCCACGGCGAGCACCGGTGGGATGTTGTCGCCGGGATGGGAATAGTCCGCGGCCAGGAAGGTGTCGTGATAGTCGAGTTCGCGCACCGCGACACCGTTGGCCCAGGCCGCCCACTCCGGCGAAACGCGGCGCGACGGAAAGCTCGACAGGCCGAACAGCGTCGCGCCCGGCTTGCCCGTATGCGCACGAGCCTGTGCACGCGCACTGACGATCGGCGGGCGGTTGAGCGAGGCCGCGGCGACGGCGGCATTGTCGATGATGCGGCTGCCGATCATCTCGACAACGTCGTCCGCGACCGGCACGGGATCGACCGCGACCCCGGCGATCTTCCAGGCAAGCTGCTGCTCGCGCGGCAGACTTTCGGCGGACTTGTAGGTGCGGACGCTGTGGAGCTTCACGAAGCGGCTTCCTTGTCGAATGATGACTGGCGACAGCGTCGCGCCGACCTTGCCAACGCCCGCTGTCTCCGCAATATCTGCAACGCGCCGCACGGTTAGAATTGCTGAATTTGCGATATTTTGCGGATGGTGGTCGCGCGTTTTGCGAAGTTTGCAAAGGACACAGGACGAGATGCGGAAGACATTCATGGGGGTGCGGCTGCGGGCGCTGCGCGAGGAACGCCGCATGACGCAGGCAGCCCTTGCCGACGCGCTCGGCCTGTCGACCAGTTACCTCAGCCAGCTCGAAAAGAATCAGCGGCCGCTCACCGTGCCGGTGCTGCTCAAGATCAATTCGGTGTTCGGCATCGACGTGCAGCTCTTCTCGGACAATGACGAGGCGCGGCTGATCTCGGACCTGCGCGATGCGCTGTCAGAGGCCCAGCCCGGAGAAGCCGTGCCATTGGCGGAGATCCGCGAGCTGGCAGCCGGCATGCCCGCGATCGGACAGGCACTGGTCAATCTCCACCGCCGCTACCGCAGCGAAGCCGAACGCGCCGACGCGATGGCCACGCGCCTCGGCGACGAGCGGCCGGACTCGCAGTCGACGCCGATGCCCTTCGAGCAGGTGCGCGACTTCTTCTATGCGCGGCACAATCACGTCGCCGAACTCGATGATGCTGCCGAGCGCATCTACGAAACCGCCGGCCTCTCCGTCGGCAATTTCAACACCGGGCTGATCGACTACATGTCGCACCGCCACGGTGTGCGCATCGCCCGCGACTCGGGCGACGAGCCGTCGGGCGTGCAGCGCCGCTACGACAAGGCGGCCCGCGTGCTGCATCTTTCGGCGCATCTGCGACCGGGCCAGCATGCCTTCCAGATGGCGACCCAGCTCGCCTTCCTGGAGGTCGACGAGCTGCTGCGCCGCCTGGTCGACGAGGCCGCCTTCGAGGGGAACGAGGCGCGCGCCCTCGCCCGCATCGGTCTCGCAAACTATTTCGCCGGTGCGCTGCTGCTGCCCTACGGCCCGTTCCTGCAGGCCGCCGAGACGGTGCGCTACGACATCGAGCGGCTCGGCCGCTGGTTCGGCGTCGGCTACGAGACGATCTGCCACCGGCTCAGCACCTTGCAGCGTCCGTCGGCGCGCGGCGTGCCGTTCTTCTTTGTGAGGGTCGACCGCGCCGGCAACATCTCCAAGCGCCAGTCGGCCACCGATTTCCACTTTTCGCGCGTCGGCGGCTCATGCCCGCTGTGGAATGTGCACGAGGCCTTCGCCCATCCCGGCCGCATCCTGACGCAGCTCGCGCAGATGCCCGACGGCCGCACCTATCTGTGGATCGCCCGCACGGTGCAACGCGGCCATGGCGAGTACGGCGCTCCCGGCAAGAGTTTCTCGATCGGCCTGGGCTGCGACCTCCGCCATGCCGCGCGACTCGTCTATTCCAAGGGGCTCGATCTCGGCGATGCCGCCAGTGCCACGCCGATCGGCGCCGGCTGCCGCGTGTGCGAGCGGCCATCCTGCCCGCAGCGCGCCTTTCCGCCGATCGGCCGCCCCCTGACCATCGACGAGAACCGCAGCCGCTTCGCGCCTTACCCGACGACGTAGGAAGAGCCTAGGCGTGAATGTGGTCGTGACCGCCGCCGCCGCGGCCGCCGTGGCTGTGCCGCTTGTTGTCGAGTTCCGCCGGGACGAGATGGAGCTGGCCATGGCGCACGCCACGCTGGCTCACCGTCTCGTCGGCCATCGCCCGCACCGCCTTGACCGGGCCTCGCAGCACCGACACTTCCAGGCAGGAATCGTGGTCGAGATGGACATGCAGGGTGGCTACCTGCAGATCGTGATGCTTATGCTGGGCCTGGGTCAGACGCCGCCCGAGATCGCGCGTCTCGTGGTCGTAGACATAGGCGAGCGTGGCGATGCAGAAGCCCTCCTCCTTGCCCGCGGGACCGGCCTCGAGCGCCTCGCGCGCCGCCACGTCGCGCAGGATGTCGCGCAAAGCCTCGGAGCGGCTGGCATAGCGGTGCTTCTTCATGTGGCGGTCGAGCGTCGCCAGGAGATCGTCGTCGACCGACAGGGTGACCCGCTGCATCTCACACACCTCCGCTTCACGACGTATCGCACCGGAGGTCATGATATCAGGCGGGCTTCCCGCGACGTACCAGCAATCGCTCGAGACCGAGCAGCACGAGGACCGAAGCGCCGAAGATCGGCAGCAGGAGGCACATCACGGCCGCGGTGGCGATCAGCGCCCGCGGCCAGCGCAGCGCGACCTTGCGCGGAACACCCAGACTGCCCCGCGGCCGGCGCATCCACCACGAGGCGACTCCGGAAACGGTGAGCCAGACGAGCGACAGGGCGAAGGCCGTGTTCATCCAGAGATTCCACAGGCCGAAGTCACCCTGGTGCACATGGATGCCGAAGCCCACCATCCGCGGGATCACCGGCTGGTCGGCGCGCAGCGCGTCGCGGGTCACCTCGCCCGTCTTCGGGTTTCCGAGGATCACGCGGTCGGCAGACGGCGGACCGTTGCGGTTGCTGACGTAGAGCGGCGCGCCCGGCCACGGCGCCAATCGCACGCTGAGCGCCTGGCTGATACCGCGGGCGCGCGCCTCGGCGACGAGATCGTCGATCGGCTTCTGCGCGGCCGCCATCTGGTGCGCCGAGGCGCCGCCCGGCGAGAAGCCGGCGGTGCCCTTCTGGTTGAGCATCGTCTGGACTCTCGACAGGACTTCGCCGCCCCAGAAGGCGGTCCAGGGCAGGGCGCTGATCAGAAAGAAAAGAAACACCGCGGAGAAGAGGACGGCGACGATGGCATGAAGGTCGCGCACCGCCATGCGCGCGCCCCGGTCGAAGCGCGGCCGCAGGGCGGCGAGGAAGCCGCGCTGTCGCGGCCACCAGAGATAGAGGCCAGAGAGGATCATGAAGATCGCCCAGCCATCGGCCAGTTCGAGCAGCCAGCTCCCCGGCTTACCCAGCGGCCAGCCGCCATGCAGGGCTTTGGTCAGGCCCGGCAGCCACTGGCTTCCCGTCAACGAGCCCAGCACGCGCCCGCTATAGGGGTCGACGAAGATCGGATACGGCAGTCCACTCTCGTTCAGCATCATGACCTGGGTGCTGCGGCGCGGATCGTCGGACAGGATGATCTCCTGCACCGGCGGGCCGCCCTGCTCCGTCATCGCGCCGTGGTCATGGGCGGCACCGCCGCCGCCATGGCTGTGTCCGCCACTGCCCTTGGCCGAGAACTCCTTGGGCGCGGCCTCCAGCGCCGCGGCGAGCTGCACGCTGGGCGGCACCGGCGTCTTGCCCGGCTGGACGAAACGCAGTTCGGGATGGGCCTGGTCCATCCACCATTCGGACCAGAGATAGATCGTGCCCGTCGTGCTCTGCCAGAGCACGAACGGGATCACGAGGAGCGCCGCCAGCAGGTGCCAGCGCCAGAGCCGTGCGTACAGGCGGCCGGCGGGCTGCTCCTCCGATGCACCGGCAGAAGCGACGTGCTTCGCTGGACCCGCAACATAGTCGGACATGGTTCCTCACACGGGAATAGGAGATGTGACGGCCGGGCTCAGCGCGCCGGTTCGCTGACGAAGGCGATCTTGGAGAGGCCGCCCTTGGAAGCGTCGGCCAGGGTCTCGGAGACGTAGCGGTAGGGCACGGTGGCGTCGGCGCGGAGATAGACTTCGGGCTGCGGCCGCTTGCGGCCGGCCTCGACGAACTTCTCCATCGCCTCCTCCCGCGTCACCCGCTCGCCGCCCCAGAACAGCGAGCCCTGCGCGTCGATCGCGAACTCGATCTTCTCGGGCTTCTGCAGGTCGGCGTTGGCCGTCGCCTTGGGCAGGTCGAGCTTCACCACGTTGGTGAGCAGCGGCGCCGTCACGATGAAGATCACCAGCAGCACCAGCACCACGTCGATCAGCGGCACCATGTTGATCTCGGCCATCGGCTGGGACGAGGTCTTGCGTTCGAAACTCCCGAATGCCATTGCCCGTCTCCCTCAGGTCACGGCCGCGAGCGGCACGCTGCCCGGCTTGCGGCCGGCCTGCAGCGCACGGCCCATCGACAGGAAGGTCAGCAGCTCGAAGGCGAAGGCGTCGAGCTTGGCCGTCAACACGCGGTTGGAGCGGGTCAGCCAGTTGTAGCCCATGACCGCCGGCAGGGCGACCGCGAGGCCGATGCCGGTCATGATCAGCGCCTCGCCCACCGGGCCCGCCACCTTGTCGAGCATGCCCGAGCCCGACATGCCGATCGCCACCAGCGCGTGATAGACGCCCCATACCGTGCCGAACAGGCCCACGAAGGGCGCCGTGGCGCCGATCGTCGCCAGCATGGTCAGCCCGTTCTCCAGCGAGGTCGTTTCCTCGTCGAGCACCTTCTTGATCGTGCGCGTCAGGAACTCGGTCTCGCTGCCCGCCTCCTCGAGCTTGGCCGCGCCGAACTTCGCGTGGTGCGCCTGGGCATGCAGCGAATGCGCCGTCAGATGACCGAACGGCTCGTTCACCCCGTGGATGCTGAGCTCGTGCTGCACCTGCTCGAGCGAGGTCGCGCTCCAGAAGAAGGTCAGGAATCGGCGGCTGCGCCCCTGGCGGATGATCTGCCCGATCCCCTTGTAGACGATCAGGTACCAGGAGATCGCCGACATCACCGCCAGCACGCCCAGCAGGATCTTCGCGACGATGTCCGCCTGCGCAATGAAATGGCCGAAGCCCAGGGCCGATGCGTCGCCCATGCGATACTCTCCTACTGCAACACGAATTTGATCGGAACGTGGACCCAGACCGCCTGCGCCAGGCCGCCTTCCACATAGGGCCGGAACTGCGCCGCGCGCACCGCGCTCAGCGCCGCCTGGTCGAGATCGGCATGGCCCGACGAGGCCGCCAGCGAGACCTGGGCCGGCCGGCCGGTCACGTCGACCAGTACGCGGATGGTCGCCGTGCCCTGCTCGCCCGCCCGCCGCGCGCGCGCCGGATAGGCCGGATTGGGCTGCACCAGCCAGCCGAGCTGCGAGGCCTGCACCGTGCGCGGGCCGGCCGGCGCCGCGGGCGCGGCCTGCTGTGGCCCCGCCTCGACCGGCGCGGCCGGACGCGCCGGCTGCGGCTTCTTCTGCACCGGCTTCGGCTCCGGCGGCTTGGGCTTGGGCTCGACCTTCTTCTCCGGCGGCTTGAACTCGGGCGGCGGCGGCTCGTCGGGCGGCGGCAGCTCGACCTTGGCAAGCGGGAACTCCGGCGGCGGCAGGTCGGGCGGCGGCGGCTCGACGATGGTCGCCAGCTCCGGCGGCGGCGGCTTCAGATCGACCGGCGGCGGCGGCTCCGAATCCTCGATCTCGGGCTGGCCCGGCTCCTCCGCCGCCACCATGCGCACCTCCATCGGCGCGATGTCGCCCACCACCAGCTTCACCGGCTCGACCTGCGTCAGCGCCCAGCCCCCTCCCACATGGAAGAAGATCACCAGCGCAAGAATGCCGCGCCGCGCCGCCGTCGATAGCGGCTCGGCGAGAGCGCCGGGAGGTCCTGAACGGTCGAGCCGCACCACGGACACCTATCGCATCTGGTGTCCGGTGCCGGCGGCCCCCATCGCCTCGACCTTGAAGTCGACGTCGATGCTTCCCGCCTTCTCGAAGACCAGCGTCACGGGCACCTTGGCGTCCTTGGCGAGCGGCGCCTTCAGCTCCATGAACATGATGTGATAGCCGCCGGGCTTCAGCGTCACCGTCGCTCCCGGCGGAATGTCGAGCCCCTTTTCGAGCTCGCGCATGCGCATGACCTGGCCGTCCATCTTCATTTCATGGATTTCGACCTTCGCCGATGCCGGGCTGCGAGCGGCGATGAGACGGTCGGCCGTCGTTCCCTTGTTGGTGATCGTCAGGAAGCCGCCACCGCTCTTGGCCGTCGCTGGCGTGGCACGGGTCCACGGGGTCGCGATCTCCAGCGATCCCAACTTGTAGTCGTGAGCCGACACGGGTGCGGCCCAGGACAGGGCCAGCAGCATGCAGAGTGCAGTGCGATGTCCGATCATTAGATTTCTCCTGTTACGAAATTTTGCCGTAGAGCGGCGGTTAACCGTGGTTGACAGCGGCCGCCATCAGAAGCGGGCCTGAATCCCGGCATAGACCGACGCCCCGTCGCCCGGGTTGTAGAGTGGGCTCGCCGCCGTGGCGGTGTTGATCACGCCGACGTTCGACACGTACATCTGGTTCGTGAGGTTGCGGGCATCGACGAAGAACTCGAGTCCCTTGAAGCCGGTGTATCCGGCCTTGACGCCCAGCAGCGCGTAGGACGACGTCATGAAGGCGGGGTTGTTGACGTTGTCGACGTAGTAGCCCTGCGGCACCCACTCGACGTTGGGGCCGATGTAGAAGCCGCCCTGGGTCGCGTAACGCGCCTCCGCCCGGATGTAGTAGGGCGGTGCTCCCGGGAGCTGGTTGTTGCCGTAGGTCGGGTTGTTGTCGAAGCGGTAATCACCCACGGTCAGCGCCACGCGGCCGGTCAGCCGGTCACCCTTCTCGCCTTGCCAGGCCGTGCCGTTCAGCCCGAGTTCGATGCCCTGATGGATCGCGTTCGGAATGTTGATGGCGATGGCCGAGCCGCCGAAGCCGGGCACGACGAGGAGCTGCAGTTCGTTCTTCACCCACGACCGGTAGATCGAGAGATCCCAGCCGAACTGCGGGCCGATCGAGCCGCGCGTACCGATTTCCGCGGTCCACGAGGTCTGCGGCGCGAGGGGCGCGAATCCGGGCGCGACACTCGGATTCAGTTCCGACCAGGTCGGCGGCTCCGAGGCCCGCGAGACGTTGGCATAGAACTGCAGGCCCGGACGCGGCTCCCAGAGCGCGCCGATCTTCGGATTCGCCTCGAAATAGGCCGCCGATCCGGAATCGTTGCCGTTGACCAGATAGTTGTCGGTCAGCACGCGGGTCTGCCAGTTGAGCTGCAGGCCGGTGACGATCGAGACTTCGGGGGTCACGTAGAACCAGTTCTCGCCGTAGACCTCGACGCTGGTGGAGTTCTCTGTATTGTCGTTGGTCAACGCACCGGGCACGCCAAAGCGGTTGGCGAACTGCTTGTTGCGGTTCGTTCCCGCGAAGTAGTTCACGCCGAGGATGAAGTCGTTGCGATGGCCCGCGACGGCGCGGCTGCCTTTGTACTGGGCCGTCAGCCCCCAATCGAGGGTGGTGTTGTCGATCACGGCGAACGTGAGCGGATGGAACAGATACTTCGACTTCACGAAGCCCTGCAGGGTCAGCGCGTCGTCGCCGATGTCGATGACGGTGGTGTTGGCGAAGCGGAAGGAATCGACGTCGCGCCGCGCATTCTGCAGCACGTTGGAGAGCGGCCCCTGCTGCGGATCGGTCAGGTACTGCTGCTGGGTCAGCGAGCCCGGAATCTGGTTGCGGACCTGGTTGCCCGACAGGAAGAAGCGCGTTTCCGCATTCGATCCGATCTGCGCGCCGACATTGCCGTTCACCCGCTGCAGGCTCTGGTTGGTGTGCTGACGAAAGCCGTTGCCGCTCAGGTTGGTGAAGGACAGCCAGGCATCCCACGGGCCCTCATTGAAGCCGGCCGCGGCCTGCTCGCCGAAGGTCTGGTAGCTGCCGCCATAGAAACGAGCGGCGTAGCCCGGATTGCTGCGACCGGTGGGCGAAACGAAGTTGATGGCACCGCCCAGGGTCGCCGCGCCGTAGCGCAGCGCATTGGCGCCCTTGTAGACCTCGACATACTGCTGGGCGAGCGGGTCGATCTCATGGAAATCGCCGCTGCCGTCTGCCAGGTTGATCGGCGACCCGTCCTGCAGCAGGCGGACGCCGCGCAGGTGGAAATTGCGCGACAGGCCGGAGCCCCGGATGACCAGCTTTGAATCCTCCTGGCCGTACTTGCTCTGCACCCAGACGCCGGGCGTATAGTCGAGCATGTCCTTCATGGTGGTGGCGCGACCGTCGAGATAGCGTGTCGCCGGCACGACCTCGACGCCGCCGGGAGTCTTGTTGATCTGCTCCTCCGCCTGTTTGGCGGACGGCACGGTGAGCGACGCGGAGGGTGCGGTGACGGTAATGGCCGGCATGCTGGGCGCCTGGCTCTGGGCCAATTCCTCGGCACGAAGGATCGAGGGCACGAAGACGAGCCCTAGGGAGGCGACGACGGTCGCTCGTAAAGTCGAAGACATGATGCTTCCTTGAATGGCTGACGCGAAGCAGCGCGCATGCCGAGGGCATGCACGGTGCAGAACGGTAGGTCAGACGTTCGGAAGCGGAGGCGCTCTGGGTTGGTTGGGCCCGTCGCGAATGGCGCCGGTCGAGGGATGATGGTGCGCCGCGAGGATGAGTTGCGCCGTCTCGCCGATCTCGACGTCAATCGAGATGCCAGAGGGCAGCGCTTGCGCCTGTGCATGCGCCAAGCCGAAGCAGCAATCGTGGACCCGGGCATTTGCCGGGCCCTTCGAGTCCGTTTCTCCCTGATCTGCACTTGGCTGGCAGAGGGTGCCCCACATGGCGGTGGCAGCCTCCAGGCCGCCCATGCGCAGCATGACGGCGTGGGAGAGAGGCTGGAAGATGGCAAGCGTGATCGCAAACAGCGCCACCGTCAGCGCCATCGAGCGCAAACGTGAGATCGGCTGCATTGCGGTCATGCTGCAGTTTAACCGGGTTGTACCGTGACGCTCAAGCTGCTTGGCCGTGAAGTGCCTGCGTCATCACAGCCTCCCGAACCTGGCGAAGGCGGCGCGGCCCACCTTCTCGGCCTCGGCGACGAAATCGGTGAACATGCCCTCGATCATTCCCCTCACGTCTGCCGGCGCGCGTTCGGGCGTGCCTGCCGAATAAGGCGGCTTGGGATCGTACTCTGCCATGAGCTGGACGCCCTCCGCATACGGCCGATCCCGCAGATGCCCCACGAGCGTGAGCCCGAAATCGATGCCTGCCGTCACACCCCCGCCCGTGATCCTGTTGCGATCGACGACGACCCGCCCCTCCGCGAGCCGGGCGCCGAAGATCGGCAGCAGCGCCTTGGTGGCCCAATGCGACGTCGCCTCGTATCCGGCGAGCAACCCCGCTGCCCCCAGGAGCAGCGAGCCGGTGCAGACCGACGTGACGTACTTCGCCCGGCTGCCGCGGTCCTTGAGGAAGAGCATGGTCGCGTCGTCCTTCATCGCTGCGAGCGTGCCCTCCGAGCCGCCGGGCACGCAGACGATATCGAGGTCGCTCCGACATTCGTCGAACGTCATGGAAGGCACGACGGTCAGCCCGGTGTCGCTCTGCACCGGATCCCTCGTCTTGGCGACCAGATGGACCTTCGCGCCCATCAGGCTGGTCAGCATGTGATGCGGACCGACCATGTCGAGTGCGGTGAATTGCGGATAGATCAGGAAGGCGATCTCCTCCGATCCCATCCAATGGGCGGGCATGGACGACATGTCGTGAGGCGACCCGGTTGCGGCTCCGGCAGACGGCTCGCCGCCGCCTGTCTGTTGCGCCAGGAGATCGCCGGGTGAATGGGCGACCGCCGCGGCAACGGCGGCCGCGGCGGCGAATTGACGGCGTGTCAAAGACATGGCGACCTCCCGTCAGAACTTGAAGGCCAGCTGGCCATAGATCGACAGCGGGGCTCCCGGTGCGACCTGGCCGCCGAGCCAGCTGTACGGAACGAAGTACTGGTTGTTCGTCAGGTTCTTGGCCGAAAGAACGGCGCGGAACTTCTCGTTCTCGTACCCGATCTTCGCATCGACCGTATAATAACCTGCGGTCTGCCAGAGATTGAACGCATCGACGTACTGGTTCGAGGCCGCGTAGATGCCGGCGCCCAGGCTGAGCCCCGGCACCACGCTCTCGTCGAACTGATAGTTCAGCCAGAAGCGACCGGAATGTTCCGGAACGAAGGGCAGCCTATAGCCCGCCGGAATGCCCGGGCCTGCCGGATCGGCGAAGAAGGCATTCGTGTAGCCGTAGCTCGCCAGAACGCTCCAGTTCCGGTTGGGCTGGTACAGGAAATCGGCTTCGAACCCCCGCGATGTCTGCTGCGAAAGGGTGGCGGCGAGAGCCGACAGCCTGACCGGCACATTGGTCCGCTCGATCTGGAAGAGCGCCACCGTGCCGGTGAGGGTATCGTTGATGTTGAGCTTCACGCCGGCTTCGTACTGCGTGGAGAACTCGGGCGCTGGCTGGGCGAATGTCTGCGAGAACGGCACCCACTTCATGCCCTGGGAGTAGCTGCCGTACAGGGACAAGCCCTTCACCAGATCGACGACGATGCCGGCGCGCGGCAGCAGCCGGGTCGCCTGTGTCACGCGCGTCACCATCGAGCCGGTGGCGAACTCGTTGTAGGTGATGTCGATCGACGCCAGGCGGGCACCGGCAAGAACATGGAAGCGGTCGTTGATCGTCGACTGCAGCTGCGCGTAGAAGCCCGTCGTCAGGTACGTGTTGTTGAAGTTGAAGAACGAAACGCCTTCCCCTCGTCCCGGCACAGGGAAGGTGTAGGGCGTCGTGAACGACGGATTCTGCAGGTTCACGAGAGAAGGCGTGCAGCCGAACCCGACGAGAAAGCAGACGTTGCCATTCGTGTCGACGTTCATGAACCCCCAGTCGGTGACGCGGCTGAAGTCGCCACCGATCAGCAGCGTGTTCTTCGTCGACTCCGTCGAGAACTTCGCCTGAACCGTCGGGTTGATGCTGATCTCCTGCTGCTGGTCGTACACCTCGATGTTGTTCACATCGAATGTCGACGGCGGGAACAACGGCGTGCCCCCGGTGCCGGTGGCGTCGAGGAAGGCGCTTTGGGAGTTCTGCTGCATCTCCGACCTGCTCCACCGCGCCTTGACGTTGACCGACCAGACATCGTCGACGCGATGGTCCAGCGTTCCGGTCACGCCATACAGCTTCGAGTAGCTCGGCATGATGTTGGGATTGCCGAAGTACAGGTTTCGATTGACGGTGTAGTCTCCGGTGATCGTGCCGCTGACCGGCAGGCCGGGATAGGCCTGTTGGTAGGCCTGCGACACGAAGCCCTGGAGCGTCAGGGTCGTATCCGTCTTGTTGGTCAGCGTAAGCGTCGGATTGACGCTGAATCGGCTGGAATTCAGAACGTCGATGTAGCTGCTGCTCCCGGTGTACTCGGAGGTGAGGCGAAACAGCACCGTCTTCTCGTCGTTCAGAGGCTGGTTCACGTCCACGTAGGGGTTGGCGTACCAGTAGCTGCCGAACGTCGTGCCGAACTGATACTTTGCCGTGTCCGTCGGCATCTTCGAGACGACGTTGAGCACGCCGCCGACGGGAGCGCCGGCGCCGCCGCCATACACGACCGCGCTGGGCCCCTTCAGGACCTCGACTCGCTCCACGTTCACCAGCCCGTCGCGGTCGCCCGCGACGAACAGATTGCCGGCAAAGCCGTCGGTCCACAGTTCCGCGCCGAACCCCCTGATCTTCACAGGGACCTGTTCGACGTTGCCGATCATGCGCGAATCGATGGGCTGCACGTTGCTGGCGTTCCTGACTGCATCGCTCAGCGTGATCGAGAGCTGGCTGTCGATCAGGGAACGCGTAATGACGTTGATGTTCTGGGGCAGCTGCTCGATCGGCGTTGACGTCCTGGTGGAAGATTTGGCCGTCAGGGCGCGAAATCCCTGGACCGGGCCGGCCGTCGTATTCTCCACCGGAACGCCGGTGCCCTGCACGAGCACCGGCGGAAACTCGACGGGAGCAACCGGGGGGCCGCCGCCGGTCTGCGCAAGCGCCGGCAGCGAGAGCACCATCAGACCGGGCGCGAGAAGAGGACGGACCGAGAGGCAGTAGCGTCTCATGGAAGTTCACCTTGAATCGAATGGGTGGAGGAGCCCGCATGGGCTTGCGCCGGCGGCTCAGGAGCTTGGTCGGAGTGGCTGTGAGGGAGACCGCCGGACACACGGCAGGCCTCACCGGGACGATCATCGATCGCCCGGAGAATTGCCGGCATGGGCATTTCCTCGAATGGCTGACGCGATACATCACGCGCGCCAGCAGGCGCGCGCGTTGCAGCAATTGAGTCAGTCGTTCAGAGGTGGAGGAGCTCGAGGCTGATGGGGCCCGTCGCGAATGGCGCCGGTCGAGGGATGATGGTGCGCCACGTGGATGCGTTGCGCCGTCTCTGTGGCCTCGATTTCAATCGAGGCGCCCGATGGCAGCGCCTGAGCCGGTGCGTGTGCGAGGCCGAAGCAGCAATCGTGGACCTTGGCATTCGCCGGTCCCTGCGACTCGCCCTCGCCCGTGTCGGCATTGGGCTGGCAGAGGGCACCCCACAGGGCGGTGGCCGCCTCCAGGCCGCCCATCCGCAGCATGACCGCGTGGGAAAGGGGCTGGAAGATGGCAAGCGTGATCGCAAACAGCGCCACCGTCAGCGCCATCGAGCGCAAACGTGAAACCGGCTGCTTTGCAATCATGGCAAACTTTAGGCAGGTCCCAGAACAAACTCAAGGCACCAGTGCGAAGGCTGCACTCGATCGCCTGCATTGCGGCTCTGGCACAAAGTATGCAGAATATAACAATAATGCATACGAAGTCCTCCGCGCTGTGGGCCATGGTCATGCTCTGGCCGGCCCTCGGGGCCGCACAGACGACGGCGCCGCCGCTGGCGCCCGGACAGGGACCGTCCGATACGGCGGCGCCCAATCCTACCGCGCAGGGCTACACCGGCGCCTCAACGGCACTCCCCGCCATCACCGTCACGGCGCCCCGCGCGCTGGAAGCCGAGCCAACCGATTCGGCCAGCGAGCGCCGCGTCTCGGGCGAGACGCTGAACACGCGTCCGATCTCCCGGCCCGGCGAGATGCTGGAAGCGGTGCCCGGCCTGATCGTCTCCCAGCACAGCGGCGAGGGCAAAGCCAACCAGTACTTCCTGCGCGGCATGAACCTCGACCACGGCACCGATCTCGCCATCTGGCTGGACGGCATGCCGATCAACATGCGCACCCATGGCCACGGCCAGGGCTATGCCGATCTGAACTTCCTGATCCCCGAACTGGTCGATCAGATGATCATCAAGAAGGGCCCCTACTATGCCGAGGAAAGCGACTTCGCCTCGGCAGGCTCGCTGCGACTGTCGTATGCCAACCGGCTGGAGAATGCCGTCGTGCTGTCGACCGGCGGCAGCTTCGGCTACTGGCGCGCGCTGGCCGCAGGCTCGATGGCGGCGGGCTACGGCACGCTGACCGCGGCCGGCGAAATCGTGACCTACAACGGTCCCTGGCAGGTCGGCGACGACCTCAAGAAGTTCAACGGCTTCCTGCGCTACGCCGAAGGCGACACGGCCAACGGGCTGGCCATCACCGCCCTCGCCTACACCAATTCCTGGCACTCGACCGACCAGATCCCGGCGCGGGCGGTGGCCGACGGCAGCCTCGGACGCTATGGCGCCGTCGACCAGACCGACGGCGGCGATGCCCAGCGCTATTCGCTGTCGATGCGCTGGAGCCGCAGCGATGAGCGGACCGCGTCGAAGGTCGAGGCCTACGGCATCTACTCGACCATGAACCTCTACAACAACTTCACCTACTTCCTCGACGATCCGGTGAACGGCGACCAG
The DNA here is from genome assembly GCF_965227665.1 of Reyranella sp. Lineage (GTDB taxonomy): Bacteria > Pseudomonadota > Alphaproteobacteria > Reyranellales > Reyranellaceae > Reyranella. The sequence continues at coordinate 5,033,882 of NZ_OZ245767.1, read as the reverse complement.
TTCCAGCAGAGCGACAAGCGCATGATCCTGGGTCTCAACGCCAGCCACCTCATGCGCCATTCGCTGGCGGGCTTCGCCTCGGAGACGACGGTCGGCACACAGATCCGCTTCGACAATATCGGCGTCGGCCTGTTCAACACCCAGCAGCGCACGCCATTCAACACGGTGCGCTACGACCAGGTGACGGAGACCAGCGTCGCCGTTTACGCCAAGAACACGCTGCAATGGACCGACTGGCTGCGCTCTATCCTCGGCGTCCGCGGCGACTGGTTCACGGGCTCCGTCGCCTCCGACACCGCAGCCAACTCAGGCAACGTCTCTGCCTTCCTCGCCAGCCCCAAGGCCAGCCTCATCTTCGGTCCGTTCGACAAGACCGAGTTCTTCGTGAATGCGGGCCTCGGCTATCACAGCAACGACCTGCGCGGCGCCACCATCACCGTCGATCCCGGCGACAAGACCACGCCGGTCGCCTCGGTGCCGCTCCTCGTGCGCTCGCGCGGTGCCGAGGTCGGCGTGCGGACGCAGGCGATCAAGGGGCTCGATTCTGCGCTTGCCGTGTTCGTGCTCGACTTCGATTCCGAGCTGCTGTTCGTGGGCGACGCCGGCACGACCGAGGCCAGCCGCCCGAGCCGCCGCATCGGCGTCGAATGGACCAACCAGTACCGGCCGGTGCCGTGGGCGCTGCTCGACCTCGATCTCGCCTACACGCAGGCGCGCTTCACCAATCCCGATCCAGCGGGCGACTTCATCCCGGGCGCACCCTCCTTCATCGCCTCGGCCGGCATCACGCTCGGCGCCGATACCGGCTGGTTCGGCGCGGTGCGCTGGCGCTATTTCGGAACGCGTCCGCTGGTCGAGGATGCGAGCGTCCAATCGAGCCCGACCTCGATCATCAATGCGCGCCTGGGCTACGTGTTCGACAGCGGACTGAAGCTGCAGGTAGACGCCTTCAACCTGCTGAACACGCAGGCCAGCCAGATCGACTACTACTATACCTCGCGGCTGCCCAACGAAGGCCCGGACGGCGTGGCCGACCGCCACTTCCACCCGGTCGAGCCGCTGGCCGTGCGCTTCACGATGGCCAAGGCATTCTGACCAGCGTCGCCGTCGCGTGCAGCATCGGCTCGACGACAGCGTGGCTGAACAGCCAGGTCTCAGCGTGGACCTGGTCGCCATCGCGGCGGATCGCCCGCGACAGCGCAATGACGTCGGCGGCCTGCGCCGGCCGCAGCACGGTCACATTCAGATGCGAAGCGCGCGTTTCCAGGCCGGCGGCCGCGCGCAGCGAGGTGTCGACCAGAGACAGCAGCGCCCCCGTGGTCCAGCCGGCCCCGGCCGCCGGCGAAAAGCGCAGCCGCACATCCTGGTCCTGGCATTCCTCGACGAATACTTCATGGAGGTCGGCGGCGGGCAGCACGGCTTCGAGCCGCGCCTGAAGTTCGTCTTCGGTCATTGGCCGCACTCTATGCTATCCCGGCGCCCCATGTCCTTCCTCGATCACATCCGCCGCTGCAACAATGCCGACCTCACCCCGTTCGAGCCGTGGTTCGTGGGCGAGCACCGGGCGGGGTTCGTGCATCGCGACTTCGCGGCCGATGCCGTACAGGGCTCCGGCCTGTTCGAGCGCCGCGACGGAGCCTGGCATCTCGATCCTCGCCTGGACACGCCGGAGAAGCGCACCGCGGAGGTGCACGCGTTCCTGCTGGCCCTGCGCGCGGGAGGCCATTTCAAGGGCCTGTGGCGCGAGGAGAAATACGCCGTGGCGCCTCAAGGGGGCTCGCCCTTCCTGATGGCGATGGAACGCTCGGCGGTGCCGTGGTTCGGCGTCCGCGCCGGCGGCCCGCACATGACGGGCTACGTGCGCCGCGCCGACGGGCTCCACATCTGGGTGCCGCGCCGCTCCTACGACAAGCCGACCTTCCCCGGCCAGCTCGACAATACGGTGGCTGGCGGCCAACCGGCCGGACTCGGCCTGCACGAGAACCTGATCAAGGAATGCGGCGAGGAAGCCTCGATCCCGCCGGAGCTTGCGCGGCAGGCGAAGGCGGTGAGCGTCGTCGGCTACTGGAACCAGTCGGACCGGCAGCTGAAGCCCGATGTCATGACCTGCTTCGATCTGGAACTGCCGGAGGACTTCACGCCACGCGCCAACGACGGCGAGGTCCATTCGTTCGAACTGTGGCCGGTGCGGCGCGTGTTCGAGACGGTGCGCGACACAGTCGAATTCAAATACAACTGCAACCTGGTACTGATCGACTTCTTCGTGCGCCACGGCCTGCTGTCGGCCGACGATCCCGACTTCATCCCGATCGTCGCCGGCCTGCGGAGGCTGTCCGCTCCCCGCAAGGACGACGACCTCTGACACGCGCTCACGCCGGAGGCGTGATCTTCGCCTCCTGGATGACCTTGCGCCACTTCACCGTCTCGGCGGCGAGGCGCTTGCCGTAGTCGGCGGCGCTGCCGCCGATCAGGACGAAGCCGAGGTCGATGAGCTTCTTCGCCGTTGCGGGGTCGGCCAGCACTTCGTTAAAGGCGGCGTTGAGCTTCGCGATGATCGGCTCCGGCGTGCCGCCTGTCGCCATCACCCCGAAGAACACCGCGCCCGTGAGATCGGCGGGCAGGCCGACCTCCGCCACCGTCGGCACGTCGGGGAGCATCGGTACGCGCTTGGCCGCCGCGACGACCAGGCCGCGCAGCCTTCCGTCCTTCACCGCCAGGCCGCCCGGCAGCAAGGTATCCGAGAACAGCATGACGTGGCCGCCCAGAACGTCCTTCAGCGCGTCGGCGCTGCCCTTGTAGCCAACATGTTCGAGCTTGATGCCGAGCTCCATTCTGAGCTGCTCGCCCCACAGATGCGGCATGCTGGCATTCCCGGCCGACGCGTAGGGGATCGGCGAGGTCTGCTTCTTCGCCCAGGCGATGAACTCGGCCATCGTCTTGTAGGGCGCGCTGGGATTGCAGGCGAGCAGCAGCGGCATGTCGACATAGCCGCAGACCGGGGCCAGTTCCTTGACCGGATCGTAGGGCAGCTTCAGGCCGAACGATGTATTGGTGGCGACGGGAGCCGCCGCCATGAGGATCGTGTAGCCGTCGGGCTTGGCCTTCGCGACGATCTCGGTGGCGATGATCGTGCCGCCGCCCGGCTTGTTTTCGACCATCACCTGCTGACCGAACTTGTTCGTCAGATACTCGGCCGCGATGCGCGCGGATGTATCGGTCGCGCCGCCTGGCGCATAGGGCACCACGAAGCGGATCGGCTTGTCGGGGTATGTCTGCGCACGGGCGATGGCCGGAGCCAACCCCGAGGCGAACGCAAGGGCTGCGGCAGAGCCCAGCAGATGGCGGCGCTTCATCTCATTCCTCCCTGGATGTCTTCTCTTTGTTCTTGGACGCGGAGTATCCGCGACGGACCGAAGAAGAGCTAGCCCCTCGACCAGTCACGGTGCGCCATGCGAAGCTTGTTCCGTGCAAATTCGCGAGGATCGGGTGGCGAAGGACGGGCAAGGGTTGGAACTGGGCAACGCCGATGAGCGTGCGATCGCCGCCCTCGATTTCGTCAGCCAGGAATGGCTGGGCTTCGGCAAGCGGTTCGCCGACTTCATCGCCATCGCCGACGCGGAAGAACAGTGCCCGATGCTGCCGCTGGTCGCGGCGAGCCTCTTCCTCACCATGTATTCGCCGGACGGTCATGCCGCCGCCATGCGCCACCTCGCCCGCGCGCAGCAGATGACGGCCGGCGCGACCTCTCGCGAGTTCGCGTGGCTCGGCGCCATCGAGTTCTGGGTCGAAGGCGACACCGATCGCAGCCTGCAACAGTTCCGCAGGATCGTCGACGAATGGCCGCGCGACCTGCTGGCCGGCAAACTGGCGCAGCTGCTGGCTTTCAACCGCGGCGAGGCGGAGACGCTGCTCGATGTCGGCGAGAAGCTCCTTGCCGCCAACCCGGACAACCGTTTCGTCTGGGGCATGTATGCGTTCGGCCTCGAAGAGTGCAATCGCCTCGACGAGGCCGAGGACGCAGCCCGCAAGGGACTGGCGCTCGACCGCAACGACCCGTGGGCGCATCACGCCATCGCCCATTGCCTCGAAGCGCGCGGCCGCATGCTGGAGGGCGTCGCCTTCCTCAGTTCCGTGTCCGACACGTGGAACGACTGCAATTCGTTCATGCAGACGCACAACTGGTGGCACCTCGCGCTGTTCCTGATCGACCTCGACCGCACCGACGAGGCGCTGGTGCTGCATGACGAGCGCGTGTGGGGCGTCTGGAAGGAATTCTGCGAGGACCAGGCCAACGCCGTGTCGCTGCTGGCGCGTCTCGAACTGCGCGGCGTCGACGTCGGCGGACGCTGGGCCGACCTCGCGACCTACCTCAAGCCGCGCCTCCGCGAACATCTCTCCGCCTTCCACGACGTCCACTATCTCTACGGGCTGGCGCGCGCCGGCGAGCGCAGCGCCGTCACCGAGATGCTGGCCAGCCTCGAGGATCGCGCCGCGCGTGCGAAGCCGTTCGAGCGCGAGCTCTGGGCCGATTGCACCGTGCCGCTGGCCCACGGCCTGGCCGCTCACGCCGCGGGCGACATGCCGGCAGCGGCGCGCCTCATGGGCCAGGCGATGCCTCACCTGCGCTGCCTGGGCGGATCGATCGCGCAACGCGCTCTGTTCGGCGCCCTCCATCTCGATGCGCTGAGCCGGGCCGGCTGGAACGACGCGGCGCTGGCGATCCTGCAAGCCGACGAACGCGAACGGCCCGGCGTCGCCGCGACCAAGCGGGCGCTGGCGGCGCTCTATCACCGGGTCGGACGCACCGAACAGGCTCTCGCCGCCGAATATGAGGCCGAAAAGCTCGCCCGCCGGTATCGCGAAGCGGCGACCAGGACGGGAGAAGCGGCATGACGACGGATCTCACCCAGGCGAGCGCCGCCCAGCTCGGCAGGCTCTACCGCAAGGGCAAGGCCTCCCCGGTCGAAACGATGAAGGCCGTGCTGGCCCGCGCCGACCGGCTCGCGACGACGATCAACGCGCTCTGCCATGTCGACAAGAAGGCGGCCCTCGCCGCGGCGCGCACCTCGGAGAAACGCTGGAAGAACGGCGAACCGCTCTCGCCGCTCGACGGCGTGCCGGTCTCGATCAAGGAGCTGGTGCGGGTCAAGAGTTGGCCGGCCTCGATGGGCAGCAAGCTCACCGACAAGAGTCCCGTCGATGCCGATGCGCCGGCGGTAGCCCGGCTGCGCGAGGCCGGCGCGATCGTCTTCGCCCAGAGCACCAGCTCGGAGTACGGCCACAAGGGCGTGACCGATTCGCCCCTGCACGGCATCACGCGCAATCCCTGGAACACCGGCATGACGCCCGGCGGCTCGTCGGGCGGCGCCGGCGCCGCGGTCGCGGCGGGACTGGGTCCGATCGCCATCGGCACCGATGGCGGCGGCTCGGTCCGCATCCCCGCGAGCTTCAACGGGCTGATCGGCCTCAAGGCCACCTTCGGCCGCGTCCCGGCCTGGCCGCCGTCGATGACCGGCGACCTGTCCAACACCGGACCGATGGCGCGGACCGCGCTCGACGCCGCGCTGATGATGAACGCCATTGCCCGGCCCGATCCGCGTGACGGCTACGCCCTGCCGCCGGACGACACCGACTATACGAAGAAGCTCACGACCTTGCCGAAGAAGCTGAAGATCGGCTTCGCGCTGCGTTTCGGCGACCATCCGCTCGACATCGAGGTCGCCGCGATGGTGACCAAGGCCGCCCGCGACTTCGAGGCGCTGGGCTGCACGGTCGAGGAGGTCGAGCCGCCCTTCTCGTTCGGCGAGGCGAGCCGCGCCTTCGTGATCCACTGGCTGTCGGCGCTGCAGCGCCTGCTGCAGGTCTTTCCCGAGGAGCGCCACGGCGAGTTCGACCCCAGCCTTCTGGCCGGTGCCAAGGCGGGCCTGCGCTACAGCCTGCAGGACGTGGTCAATGCGCAAGTGACGCGGCGCGACCTCACCCTCGCCTGGAACCTGTTCTTTGCGAAGTACGACCTGCTGCTCACGCCCACCGTCGCGGTCCAGCCCTTCGACGCCGGCACCAACCTGCCGCCCGGTCCCGACGGCAAGCCGAACTTCATGTGGTCACCCTATACGCCGCAGTTCAATCTGACGCGCCATCCCGCGGCGACGGTACCGTGCGGTCTGTCGCGGCTCGGACTGCCGGTCGGCCTGCAGATTGCTTCGGCACATTACAACGACGCGCTGGTGCTGCGCGCCGCCGCGGCCTATGCCGACGCCCATCCCCTTTCCTTCCCTGTGCTTCCGGAGACCAAGTAGATGACTGCCGACCTTGCGATGATGCCGGCCCACGAGCTGGTGAAACTCTTCAAGACCCGCAAGGCCTCGCCGGTCGAGGCGACCAAGGCCGCTCTCGCGCGCATCGATGCCTTCAACGGCCAGCTCAACGCCTTCCAGCACCTCGATCCCGACACGGCGATGCGCCAGGCGCGCGCCTCGGAGAAGCGCTGGAAGAAGGGCGGCAAGCGCCTCTCGGACATCGATGGCGTGCCGATCACGATCAAGGACATGGTGCTGACCAAGGGCATGCCGACCCGCATGGGCAGCCTCGCCACCGATCCCGATGGCCCCTTCAACGTCGACGCGCCGGTGGCGCAGCGCCTGCGCGAGGCCGGCACGGTGCTGCTCGGCAAGACGACCTCGCCGGAATATGGCTGGAAGGGCGTCACCGATTCCAAGCTGTTCGGCGCCACGCACAATCCGTGGAAGATCGGCCGCACCTCGGGCGGCTCGTCGGGTGGCGGCACGGCGGCCGAAGCGGTCGGCATGGGCAACCTCGCCATCGGCACCGACGGCGCGGGCTCGGTCCGCATTCCGTGCTCCTTCTGCGGCCTGTTTGGCCTAAAGCCCACCCAGGCGCGCGTGCCGCTGTGGCCGGTCTCGGCGCAGGGCACGCTCTCGCATATCGGCCCGATGACGCGCACGGTGCGCGACGCGGCGATGATGATGAACGTCATCGCCCGGCCCGATCCGCGCGATCCCTACGGCCGCCCCGACGATGCCGAGGACTATCTCAAGGGCCTGGACAAGGGCGTGAAGGGCTTGCGCATCGCCTATTCGCCTCACCTGGGCTTCATCGAGCGCGAGAAGATCGACCGCGACGTCGCGGTGGCGGTCGAGCAGGCGGTGAAGGTGTTCAAGACCCTGGGCGCCAAGATCGTCGAGGACTCGCCCGACTTCATGGGCATGGACCCGCGCAAGGTGCTGAACGCCCACTGGCAGTCGAACGTCGCCCTGCTGCTCAACAATTTCAGCCCCGAGAAGCGCGAGCTGATGGATCCCGGCCTGGTGAAGGCCGCCCAGTACGGCGCCACGCTCGGCCAGGAGGCGGTCGTCACCGCCATCCACCAGCGCCAGACGATCTCGGCGATCATGAACCAATTCATGGCCAAGTACGACCTGCTGCTGACGCCCACGATGCCGATGACCGCCTTCGCGGTGAACGAGAACGCGGCCTGGGGCGGCGACGGCGTCGACATCGGCTGGACGCCCTTCACGCTGACTTTCAACCTGACGCGCCAGCCGGCGGCCACCATCCCCTGCGGCCTCGACCGCGAGGGCATGCCGATCGGCCTGCAGATCGTGAGCGGCCACGCCAAGGACGCCCTCGTCCTGCGCGCCGCCGCCGCCTACGAAAGCGTTCGCCCGATCCCGGCGCCGCCGATGGCGCACCAGATCTGAGTGCACAACGAAAATCGCCGGCCTGGGCAGGCCGGCGATTCCGCATCCCTGGTCGCAGCAGTTATTGCGACTTCTTTTGTTCCGCCTTCTGCGGCGCCGCGATGGCTGCGACGGAGTCGTAGCGGACGCCGTCCTCGGCCTTCTTCATGGCTGCGTTGGCCTCGTAATACTTGCCCTCGTCCAGGAGTTTCGCCGCCATGTCGACGTCGGCGATCGTCCGGTCGAGCGGCGCCAGCGCCATGGTGAACATCACGCTGACATCAGCCAGCCGCAGCTTCTCGAGCGCTTGCTTGCGTTCGCCCTTCTCGAGGTGCTTGTTGGCCTCGGCGACCGCCGCGGCCTTGGCGGGCGTCGCCACGAAGTCCTCGCCCAGGGTGAGCTGGCCGTCGATCGGCAGCCAGGCGACGGCGGGGCCGGACGCGGCGGCCGGGGCGTCGGACATGCCCTTCGGCGCCTTGAGCTCGGACTCGGCCTTCTGGAACGCCGTCGAGTCGACCTTCGCCTTGGCCAGCGCCGCTCGGGTGTCGGCGACCAGCTTCTTTGCCGCCACCGGATCGGCCTCGAAGATGGCGATGCGGGCCAGATGCAGGGCGCGGAAGGCGACGGCGCCGTCGGCCGACAGCTTGATGAGGTCGCGCGCGGCCTCAGTCTTCTCCTGGTTCGTGGGCGCGGGGGCCGTTGGAGGCTGCTGGGCGGCGACGGCGCTGGCCAGCATTGTGGTACCCAGCAAGGCGGCGACGATTCCTCTGGAAATATTCATGGCTACTCTCCTCTTCGAGCGCCGACGCCCCGGCAGGAGCCGCAGGGTTGCGTCGGCCTCGCGAGAAAAGTTAGCAGCCACGTCCTTCTTCCAGCCTTGCCGCCGCATTGACGGTTTTCAATGCGCCGCGCCGCGCGGGGTTCAGCCCCAGACCTCTTCCGCCACTTCCACGCAGCGGCGGAGCTTGGCCCACTGTTCTTCCTCGGCCAGCAGGTTGCCCTCCTCGGTGCTGGCGAAGCCGCATTGCGGCGACAGGCAGAGCTGGTCGAGCGGGACGAATTTCGAAGCCTCGTCGAGTCGGCGCTTGAGCTGGTCCTTGCTCTCGAGCGCGCCGGTCTTCGAGGTCATGATGCCCAACACGGCATGCTTGTTCTTCGGTAGCATCCGCAACGGCTCGAAGCCGCCGGCGCGCTCGCTGTCGTACTCCATGAAGTAGGCGTCGACGCCCATCCGGTTGAACAACACGTCCGCCACCGGCTCGTAGCCGCCCTGCGCCATCCAGGTGGAGCGGAAATTGCCGCGGCAGAGATGCATGGAAATGGTCATCCCCGGCGTGCGGCCGGAGACGGCCGCATTCACCAGATCGGCATATATGTGGAGCAGCCGGTCGGGATCGTCGCCGCGGCTGCGCAGATAGTCGCGCTGCGCCGGATCGCAGAGGTAGGCCACGAAGACCTCGTCGAGCTGCAGGTACGTGCAGCCGGCCTCGCCGAATGCGCGCACCGCCTGGGCATAGGCGCGACCGAGATCCTCGAAGAAAGGTTCCATCTCCGGGTAGACCGATCTCTCGATCGCCTGACGGCCGCCGCGGTAGTGCAGCGCCGTGGGCGACGGGATCGTCATCTTGGGCGTGGCCTTCGCCACCGACTTCAGGAAGTGGAAGTGTCCGAGCATCGGATGCGTCGCGGGAAAGCCGAGCCGGCCGTCGACGTGCAGGCCCTCGGCCTTGGTCTGCGTGCCCTTGAACTGCAATCCCTGGGCCACGCTCACCAGGCCGACGCCGTCGAGGCCGGCCAGGAAATCGTAGTGCCACCACGACCGCCTGAACTCGCCGTCGGTCACGCCCCTGAGGCCGATCGCCTCCTGCCTCGCCACGAGCTTCGCGATCTCGGCATCTTCGACGGCCTTCAACTGCGCCGCCGTAATCTCACCCGCCACGCGCAGGGTCCGCGCTTCCTTCACGGCGGGGCTGCGCAGGAGACTGCCGACCTGGTCGGCGCGGAAAGGCGGCTTCGGGCGTTGCATGCGGCTAGGCCTCCACCCCGAGGGCGCTGCGGATCGAGCGGTGGAAGTGAACGAGCGAGGGCTCGTTGCGGCCGTAGATCACCTCGTCCGTCGCGCCGGACTCGAAGCCGATCTGCATGCGCTCGCCCAGCGGGAAATCCTCGTCGAGCACGGTGCGGATGGCGATGTCGCGGTTCTTGGCCCAGTGCTTCTCCGGGCGGTTGCTGTCGGCGGGACGATAGAGCGAGAATTCGACGGAGCAGCTTCCGGGGTCGTTGCGATCGGGGAAGGCGCGCCAGACCTCGATATGATCGACCTGCCAGATGACGATGGTGTTGGGGAAGAGCTGGTAAATCGCGATGATGTGCGGGCTCAGATTGCGTTCGTCGTCGGGCAGCGTGCGCAGCGCCTCGATCGAGGTACGCGGCACGCACATGCGGCCGTGGCGGTCCGCGCCGTCGAAGGTGCCGCAGTTGCCGATGAAGTACGGCGCGATGGTTTTCCGGTGCAGATGCGGGATGTGATAGCCCTCGAGGAACGTGTCGACGGCGAACTTCCAGTTGATGCGCGGCGTGATGCGGTCGACCGAATAGAGCGGATAGGTCTCGGGCCGCAGCGCCGCGAAGTCCGGCGCGAAGGAGCCCAGCACGGCATCGGCGTCGATCTCCGCACGCTCGCCCTCGCCCACCGGCGTGGCGCGGACAAAGATCATGCCGTGCTTCTCCCCGGCCGGGAGCCGCACCAGCCCATGCGCGCCGAGATCGAGGCCGGCGAAGCCCGCTTTGTCGGTGACGCCCAGCAGCTTGCCGTGCGTGTCGTAGGTCCAGGCGTGATAGGGGCAGACGAAGGCGCGGGCATTGCCGCAGCCCTCGGCCACCGGCGCGCCGCGATGGCGGCAGATGTTGGCGAAGGCACGCACCTCGCCATCGGGCCCGCGCACCAGCAGGACCGGCATGCCGGCCACGTCCTCGGTGATGTAGTCGCCGGGCTTGGAGAGGCGCGACGACAGGCCCATGAACAGGGGCTGGCTACGGAACAAAGCGTCACGCTCGCGGGCGGCGCGCTCGCGGCAGGAATAGGCGTCGACGCGGTTGCGGAACAGCGCGTCGGCGAGATCGGTGGTGCGGCCGTCGATATGGCCGAGCAGCCGCCTCCCGACGGCCAGTTGTTCTTTCCGGTCCATGCCGGAAGTGTCAGCCCTTCGCGGGGGTAGCGCAACTCCAACCGTCGATCATCTCGAACACCTCCGCCGCACTCTTCCCGCTCTCGCGCAAACTGCGGATCGTGAGGTCGCGGTCGCGCTTGGCGAAGCGGCGGCCGGTGGCATCGGTCAGCAGCGGATGATGCGCATATTGCGGCGCAGCATAACCCAGCAGCTTCTGCAGCAGGGCATGCACATGGGTCGACGGCAGCAGGTCGATGCCGCGTGTCACCAGGGTGACGCCCTGCAGATGGTCATCGACCGTGACCGACAGATGGTAGCTGGTCGGCGTGTCCTTGCGCGCGATCACGAAGTCGCCCATCAGCCGCGGCTGGCCGTCGATCCGGCCCAGCGTCTCGTCGAAGAAGGAATAGGGCCCCGCCTGCTCCTCTGCGCGGGCGCAATCGAAGCGCATGCAGTGCTCCACACCGGCGGCGATACGGCGGTGGCGCTCCTCGTTCGACAGGTGACGGCAGGTGCCGGGATAGAGCGGCCCGTCGGGCCCCATCGCCGTCGGATGCGGCGCACTCGTGGAAGCCGCGATATCGGCGCGGGTGCAGAAGCAGGGATAGACCAGGCCGCGTGCGTCGAGCTGGTCCATCACCCGGCCGTAATCCGCGAAATGGTCGGACTGGCGTCGCACCTCGCCGTCCCAGGCGAGGCCCAGCCACTGCAGGTCCGCCAGCATCGCGGTCTCGTATTCGCGGCGGCAGCGGCGGATGTCGATATCCTCGATGCGCACCAGGAACCTGCCGCCCGCGTCGCGGGCGCGCCGCCAGGCGATGCGGGCCGAATAGGCACTGCCGAGATGAAGTTCGCCCGTCGGACTGGGAGCGAAACGCGTGACGACGGTCATGATCCGACGTTACAGCGCCCCCTCGCCGCGTGCTATGGCGAGAGCACAATGGCCAAAACGGCACCCAAGACAAAACCCAAGACGGCACCCTCTCCGGCCTCCGGCGTCATCCTCGACAAGACGACGCTGAAGCAGGCGCTGGCCGAGCTGGCGGCTGCGGATCCCGACATCGCCCGCGCGCTGGCCGAGGCGGGCCATCCCGAGCTGCGCGACATGCCGACGGGCTTTGGCGGGCTGATGCGCTCGATCGTGGGGCAGCAGGTCTCGGTTCACGCTGCCCGCAGCATCTGGCTGCGTCTGGAGGCAGCCGTGCCGTCGATGGAGCCGGCGGACTTCCTGGCGATGAGCGACGAGCAGCTGCGCGCCGTCGGCCTCTCTGGCGCCAAGATGAAGTATGGCCGCAGCCTCGCCACGGACATCGTCGAGGGCCGGATTTCGTTCGATGCCTTGCACGAGCTGGACGATGCGGCGGCGATCGCCATGCTTACCCAGGCCAAGGGCATCGGCCCGTGGACGGCCGAGATCTACCTGATGTTCGCGCATGGCCGGCCCGACATCATGCCGGGGCTCGACCTCGGCCTCGTCGTGGCGGCCCAGCATCTCAAGAAGCTGCGCACCCGCCCCGACGCAAAGCGGCTTCTCAAAATCGCCGACGCCTGGCGCCCCTGGCGCAGCGCGGCCGCGCTCGTGCTCTGGCACTATCGGCGCAACATGCCGGACTGGTCGGCGAAGGAGAAGAAGGCGACATGACCAAGAAGCTTGAAGGACCGAGCCATGGCCCCCATGGCGGCGGCAAGCCCGGCCATCTCGTGATCCTGCTGCACGGCTACGGCGCCGACGGCAACGACCTGATCGGCCTCGCACCGGTGCTGGCTCCGCTGATGCCCGACGTGGTGTTCCACGCGCCCAACGCGCCCTACCCGTGCGAAGGCAATCCGATGGGTTTCCAGTGGTTCGGCATCTCGCGCCTCGATCCCGAGGTCGCGGCGGCGGGCGTGCGTTCGGCCGCGCCCTTCGTCGAGCAGTTCCTCGACGACACGATGGCAAAGTACGGGCTCGACGAGAGCAAGACCGTGCTGATCGGCTTCAGCCAGGGCACCATGATGGCGCTGCATGTCGGCCTGCGCCGCGCCACGCCGCTGGCCGGCATCGTCGGCTTCTCCGGCATGCTGGCGGCGCCCGGTTCGCTCAAGGCCGAGATCAAGTCGAAGCCGCCCGTCCTGCTGGTCCATGGCGACAGCGACGAGATGCTGCCGGCCGTGCTGACCCAGCGCGCCGCGCAGACGCTGCAAGAGAACGGCGTCGAGGTCGGGGTGCACATCGCCAAGGGCGTCGGCCACGGGATCGACCAGACCGGCCTCTCCCACTGCGCGCGCTTCGTGCTCGACGCCTTCAAGATCGCGGTGCCGAAGCAATGAGCGCGTCCATGACCCAGGGGACCTGCCGGCCCGGCTTCGAGCGGGTCGCCGAGGCCTTCGAGAAAAACCTCAAGGAGAAGGGCGAGATCGGCGCCTCGGTCTGCCTGACGGTGGGCGGCGAGACGGTCGTCGACCTGTGGGGCGGCGTCGCCGATCCCAAGACCAAGGCGCCGTGGACGCGCGACACGGTGAGCATCGTCTTCTCCTGCACCAAGGGCGCGACGGCGCTCTGCGCCCATGTGCTGGCGAGCCGCGGTGCGCTCGACCTCGACGCGCCGGTCGCCGAGCTGTGGCCGGAATTCGCGCAACACGGCAAGGAGCGCGTGACGACGCGCATGATGCTCGATCATTCCTCGGCCGTGCCCGCCGTGCGCGCCAAGGTGAAGGACGACGGGCCCTACGACTGGGCCTACATGACCGAGCGGCTGGCGGCCGAGGTGCCGTTCTGGGAGCCCGGCACGCGCAACGGCTATCACGGTTTCACCTTCGGCTGGACCGTGGGCGAGATGGTGCGGCGCGCGAGCGGAAAATCGCTGGGCACCTTCTTCCGCGAGGAGATCGCGGGGCCGCTCGGCCTCGATTTCTGGATCGGCCTGCCCGAGGAGATCGAGCCGCGCGTCGCGCCGATCGTGGCCCATGTCTACAAGGCCGCCGACGCGGTGACGCCCTTCATGCGCGACCTCGCCACCAACAAGGAATCGGTGGCGGCGCTGTTCTACTTCAACAACGGCGCCTGGCGCTCGGGCGGCGCCAATACCCGGGCCGGCCACGCCGCTGAGATCGGTGCGGCCAACGGCATCACCAACGCGCGCGGCCTGGCCGGCCTGTATGCGCCACTCGCAAATGGCGGCGGCGACCTGGTCGATGCCACGACGCTCGCGCGCATGGGCGAAGTCTCGATGGCGACGCACGACGACGCCACCCTGCGCATCCCGACGCGCTTCGCGCTGGGCTTCATGAAGTCGATGGACAACCGCAAGCGCAGCATGGCTGCCAAGCTGTGGGGCGCGGATTGCGACAGCGTGATCCTGGGCAGCGCGGCCTTCGGCCATGTCGGCGCCGGCGGCTCGCTGGGATTCGCCGATCCGGTCGCGGGCCTGTCCTTCGGCTACACGATGAACCGCATGGGCCCCGGCCTGCTGATGAACGAACGCGGCCAGGCCCTGGTCGACGCGGCCTATCTGTCGCTCGGCTATAAGAACAAGGACGGCGGCGTTTGGGTTCGGTAGATGCAGCATCACACTCCCACCTCACCCTGAGGAGCGCTGCGCAGCAGCGCGTCTCGAAGGGTGGGCAAAGCACGCCTCGTCTGCGGCCCATCCTTCGAGACGCCGCGCGCCGCGCGGCTCCTCAGGATGAGGTTGTGCGGGAGTTCTAGCGCCCGATGATCCCCGTCTTCCGTCCGCTCAAGGATCCGGCCGTCGCCACGATCTGGTCCGGCCTCGCCGCCTCGACCATCGGCGAGGATCTGTTCCGCGTGGCCGTCGTGTGGATCGCGGCCGAGCAGATCGGCAATGCCGCGGGCTACGTGAACGCCACGCAGTACGCCGCCATGCTGGTGGTCGGCCTGCTGGGCGCCTCGGCGTTCGACCGCTGGCGGGCCGATCGCGCCATGATCGGCGCCAAGTATGCGAGCGCGGTGCTGGCCATACTGCCGGTGATCGGCTTCTACATCTGGGGCATCTCGATCCCGCTCCTCATCCTTTCCGTCATGGGCCTCGCGGCCATGCGCATGGTGTTCACGCCGGCGCTGCAGTCGGCGGTGCCGGTGCTGGTCACCGACCGCGACGCCATGCAGGCGATCAACGGCCTGTTCGACGCGACGTGGCGGCTCGCCCGGCTGATCGGGCCGATGATGGCGGCGGTCCTGAACACGCTGCTGCCGGTGATCCACTTCCTGTCGATCACGGCCCTGGGCTTCGTGCTGTCGGCGCTGGCGGTGTGGGCGGTGCGCGACCGGCTGTACGACGCGGCCTACAAGCCGCGCCCTGGGCGCGGCGGCCTGCGCGGCGCCTGGGACGCCCTGCTCGACGGCGCACGGCTGATGCTGCGCCAGCGCACGATGGGCGCGCTGCTGATGGTCAATGCCTTCGCCAACGGTCCCTGGAGCGTTGCGCTGCAGCTCTGCATCGCGCTGATGGTGGTCGAGCACGACCCGCACCTATTCGGCCTGCACGGGCTCGCGTCGCTCGGCATGATCGTCGGTGCCTGCGGCGTGGGCGACGTGGTCGGCAATCTGGTGGCGGGCAGCGTCCGCTTCCGCCGCCCCCTCTCGACCATGTTCCTGGGCTACGTGGCGATGGGCAGCGGCTTCGCCCTGATCGCACTGGCCGCCTGGGGGGTCGAGAACCCCTATAAGCTGCCGGCGATGATGCTGGCCGGGCTGGTCGCGGGCTTCGGTGGGCCGTTCTTCTTCATCCCGATGATCACCCGCATGCAGACCGTGTTCCGAGGCGCCGAGATCGCCCGTGTCTTCCGGCTGCGGCTCGCGGTGATGGCGGGCTCGATGCTGCTGTTCAATCTCGCGGCCACGCCGCTGTTCGACCTGATCGGGCCGACCCACACCGAGTTCTATCTCGGCCTGCTCCTGCTGGCCCTCGGCATCGCCGGCTGGTTCCACTACCGCAAGGTCGAGGACCGCGAGGCCGCGGGCGCCGCGACGTCAGTCGAGCAACGGTACGTGCCGTGAGCAGTCGCGCGGCAGGGCGCCGGTGAGGCGCGGGTCGGGGAACACCTCGACCTGGAAGGCAAACGGCACGAAGCCGGAGCGCCGATAGAAAGCGAGCGCCGCCGGATGGTCGAGCGTGCAGGTATGCACCCAGAAGCGCTTGATCGGCCGCGCCCAGGCCCGCGCGATCGCCTCGTTCATCAGCGCGCGGCCGACACCCGTGCCGACCAGACCCGGCGCCACGCCGAAGAAGGTCAGCTCGCACTCTTCCGGCTGGCTGAAGTCCAGCTCCAGTATTCCGGCATCGCGCCCGTCCCGGCGCAGCGCGAGGAATTCAACCTGCGGATTGTCGAGGATCGCCTGCAGCGCCTCGTCCGCCATGATCAGCCGCGAGAACCACAGCCACTCCGTCCCCACCGCGCGATAGAGGTTCCTATAGGCCTCGTTCGTGCGCTCCAGCGGCTCCAGCGTGACACCCGCCGGAAAGGGCTGCGCAGGTCGCAGAGAGGGACGGTTCAACATTTCGAGGCTCGTCACGACGGCTGCGACATGCCCCGGGGGAACGGCGGAATAGCCGGGCGGCAGGACGGGATTGGTGGTGTTCATGCTGTGTGATTAGCTGATCTCAATCAGGTCGGCCACGCGCTCTCCCGGAATTACCTCGTTCTAACGCGGCGTCCGAAAGACTTCGACGACGAGATACGGCGTGAGTCGGTCGATTGTGGCGCCTCCTTCAGGCTGTGCCTCGACCCAGGCGCTCGTCTCCGCGATGAGTTGGCGGTGCACGGCCTCCGGCAGGTACCAGAACTCGGCATAGAGCCTGTCCCGAAGGCGGCCGAGCGCTTCGCCATAACTGATGCCCGTCGTCCAACGCAGATCCGCGACGTCGACCAAGATCGCCTCGCAGCCCTCGGCCTTCATATGCGCGCGGAGTTCTGCTTCTCCATGCGGGTTCAGGCCCAGGTAACGACCGGCGTATCCCAGTTCGTCGGCGCGTCGGGCGAAGTAACGCCGCACCACGTTGCCGAACGCCCCACGCTCATTGATCTGGATGAGGCAGGCACCGGGGCGCGCCACACGGATGAGTTCGCGACACGCTCCCTTCCAATCCTCTATGTGCTGGAACAGCTTCGACACGACAATGGCGTCGATGCTGTGAGTGTCGAAGGCAATGTCGCGAACGTCGCCCACAGTATAGTCGGCGTGCCATCCCGATTGAACCTTGGCCTGCGCGATCGCTATCATCTCGGCGGCAATGTCGATTCCGCGAACCTCATAGCCTTGCGCCGCAAGCGGCAGCGACACCTGCCCCGTCCCGCAGCCGGCATCCAGGATCAGCCCCGTCGCCGGCAACAGACCGCGTTCGACCAGCCGGGCGTAACAGGCGAGCAGGAATTCCTGCGGCAGGTCGCGGGTCGAGTCGTAGCGCGCCGCGACTCCCGAAAAATCGGATGCAAGACCCGACTTTGCTTTCCGATGGCTGCTCTCTGTCATGATCTGCTCCTTCGAAGGGAGCCGTCACCGAGGCGAATCTTCTGTTGAAAACCCAAAACAAAAGCCGCCTTGGCGGGCGGCTCGGTTGTCAGCACTCAATCACACTGTCCCTACGCCGCCGGTTCGCTCCAGCGACGATAAAATCGAACGGCATTGGCGGCGGACGACGCCTTCCTCGTGACCATGTACGCTGCTAGCAGCCCTTTTGGGCGGTTTCAATAATCCTCCTAAAGCCCACTTGCGGGAAACGCCGTGTATCGATAACGTCAGATAGATACACGGCGTTACCCAGAAGGAGACTTCCCGTGGCCAAGGCATTCCCGACCGACAATCCGTTCCTCCGCGGCTACTACGCGCCGGTCAACACCGAGGCCGATGCCGGGCACCTCCACATCAGCGGCGAGATGCCGAAGGAACTCTGCGGCACGCTCTATCGCAACGGGCCGAACCCGCAGTTCGCGCCGCGCGGGCCCTATCACTGGTTCGGCGGCGACGGCATGATCCACGCCTTCCATATCGAGAACGGCAACGTCTCCTACAAGAACCGCTGGGTGCGCACGCCCAAGTGGAAGATCGAGAACGAGGAGGGCGAGGGCCTCTCCGGCACCTTCGGCAACCCGCGCTACACCGACCCGCGCGTCTTTGCGCTCAACTCGACCATCGCCAACACCAACATCGTCTGGCACGGCGGCAAGCTTTTAGCGCTGGAAGAGGCGCACGCGCCCTTCTCGCTCGATCCGAAGAGCCTGATGCCGGTCGGCCCCAAGGACGGCGGCTACGAGACGTTCGGCGACAAGCTCGTCGGGCCGTTCACCGCGCATCCCAAGTTCGATCCCGAGACCGGCGAGATGATCTTCTTCGGCTATTCGGCGACGGGCCGCTTCACCAAGGAGATCAGCCTCCAGACCGTAACCCAGGACGGCATCGTCACGCGGGCGGAAATCCTCGAGGGGCCCTTCCCGTCGATGATCCACGACTTCGCCGTGACCAAGAACTGGATCGTCGTGCCGGTCTTTCCGCTCACCTCGTCGATGGAGCGCGCCCTGGGCGGGCTGCCGCCCTTCGCCTGGGAGCCGGCCAAGGGCACCCACATCGCGTTCATCCCGCGCAAGGGCACCGTGGCCGACGTGAAGTGGGTGACGGCGCCGCCGTCCTATGTGTTCCACCCGATGAACCATTTCGAGACGGCGGACGGCAAGGTCGTGATCGACGTCATGAAGTACGACGTGGCGCCGCTCTTCCCGCTGCCCGACGGCTCGCCCTCGACCAAGGAGCCGCCGGCGGCGCGCCTGTTCCGCTGGACCTTCGACCTCGACGGCCAGGGCAACACCTTCCGCGAGGAGCAGCTCGACGACCGCGCCGGCGAGTTCCCGCGCTTCGACGAGCGCTTCTGCATGAGTGACTACCGCCATGGCTGGATCGTGTCGGGCAACATCGCCCATGCCGGCGTCCGGCGCGGCGAGGGCATCACCCACTACGACCTGAAGAAGGGCCGCAATGCCACGTGGACGGCCGGCGAGGACGACCGGTTCGGCGAACCGGTATTCGTGCCGCGCCACGACAAGGCGGCCGAAGGTGACGGCTGGGTTCTGTCGGTGATCTATCGCTCGGCCGAGGGCCGCAGCGACCTCGCAGTGTTCGAGGCGACCGACATCGCCAAGGGCCCGGTGGCGCTCGCCCATCTCAGCAGCCGGGTCCCGGCGGGCTTCCACGGCAACTGGCGCCCCGGTACGCTGTGACGATGATCACCGTCCATCACCTGAACAATTCCCGCTCGCAGCGCATCCTCTGGATGCTCGAGGAGCTCGGCCTGCCCTATGAGGTGAAGCGCTACCAGCGCAAACCCTCGATGCAGGCCCCCGACGAGCTGCGCAAGGTGCATCCGCTGGGCAAGTCGCCGGTGATCACCGACGGCGACAAGGTATTGGCCGAGTCGGGGGCCATCCTCGAATACCTGTCGGAGACCTATGGCGGCGGCCGGTTCACCCCGGCCCTCGGCACGCCGGAACGGCTGAACTACACCTATTTCATGCACTACGCGGAGGGCTCGCTGATGCCGCTGCTGTTCATGAAGCTGGTGTTCGGGATGCTGCCCGCGCGCGTGCCCTTCCTGATGCGGCCGGTGGCGCGCGCCATTGCGGGCGGCGCCGACAAGACGCTGCTGATGCCGCAGATCGGCAATCACTTCATGTTCCTCGAAGGCGAGCTGATGCGCCGCGAGTGGTTCGCCGGCGCGGAGTTCACCGCGGCCGACATCCAGATGAGCTTCCCGCTGGAAGCCGCCACGGCGCGCTCGCCGATGATCAACAAGATGCCGAAGCTCAAGGGCTTCCTCGACCGGATCCATGCCCGCCCCGCCTACAAGCGGGCCCTGGAAAAAGGCGGCGTCTACGAGCTGGCGAAGTAGCGAAAAAGACCATGGCCGTGCTAGGCCCATAACCGACACGACGAAAAGACGAATCCAAGGAGCGAAACGATGGCCCTTCCCGCCCTGCTGCGCGACAACCTCTCGATCCCGGTGGTCGGCGCGCCGCTGTTCATCGTGTCCAACCCCGACCTCGTCATCGAGCAGTGCAAGGCCGGCGTGGTCGGCTCCTTCCCCGCCCTGAACGCACGGCCGAAGGAGATGCTCGAGGAGTGGCTGAAGCGCATCACCGGCGAGCTGGCCGAGTACAAGGCCAAGCATCCCGAGAAGAAGGTGGCGCCCTTCGCGGTCAACCAGATCGTGCACTCGTCGAACGACCGCCTGCAGCACGACATCGACATGTGTGAGAAGTACAAGGTTCCGATCCAGATCACCTCGCTGCGCGCGCCCGACGATGTCGTCGTCTCGGCGCACCGCTACGGCTGCCTGGTGTTCCATGACGTGACCAATGTGACCCATGCCAAGCGCGCGCTGAAGGCCGGCGTCGACGGTCTCATCCTGGTCTGCGCCGGCGCCGGCGGCCATGCCGGCCGCCTCTCGCCCTTCGCGCTGGTGCCGGAAGTGCGCCAGTTCTACGACGGCACGATCCTGCTCTCGGGCTCGATCTCCAACGGCGCCTCGGTGCTGGCCGCCCAGGCGCTGGGCGCCGACCTCGCCTATCTCGGCACGCGCTTCACCGCGAGCAAGGAAGGCAACGCCACCGACGCCAACAAGCAGTGCATCATCGACTCGACCGGCGAGGAGATCGTCTACACCAACCTCTTCACCGGCGTGCACGGCAACTACATGAAACGCAGCATCGCGGCCGCCGGCCTCGATCCCGACGCGCTGCCGGAAGCCGACAAGAGCAAGATGAACTTCGGCTCGGGCGGCAACATGAAGGTCAAGGCCTGGCGTGACATCTGGGGCGCCGGACAGGGCGTCGGCCAGATCCATGACGCCCCGCCAGCCGCCGAGATCGTGGCCCGCCTCAAGGCCGAGTACGACGCCGCGCGCGCCGCGCTATTCGCCGGCGAGACGGTGCCGACGCGCCTCAAGCAGGCCGCCGAGTAAGCCGGCCGGCGCCCGGATGAGCGCGCGCCTCTTCCGCTTCGCCCTCCTGGCGCTGCTCGCCACGCCCGGAGTGGCCGCCGCGCAGTCAGGCATCGACGGCCGCCTGAATGACCTGCAGCGCTCGATCTCCGCGATCGCGAGCCAGATCGAGCAGCTCAAGGTCCAGGACCGTCAGCTCGAGCAGCAGCTGACGAGGATGCAGACCAGCTTCGAGCAACGCATCGAGCGGCTGGAGAAAGCCCCGGCCGCCAAGCCCACGCCGAGGACGGGCCGCTCCAGGCACTAACCGCCGTCGACGGCGGGGTCCCGGCGGATAAACGAAACAAACGAAGCGGGAGTCGCACCCCCGCAATCAGGCGACGAACGCAACAATGTTGCTCGCCGATGCTTTCAACACTGCCGGACGGCCCGCTAACGCGGGATACTTCACTTCATGTCGAGGACGTCGCGGATACGGGCGGCGAGCTGCTCGAAGGTGAAGGGCTTGGTGATGAGCTGGACGCCGGCGTCGAGACGGCCCTGGTGGACGATGGCGTTGCGCGAATAGCCGGTCGTGAACAGGATTTTCAGGCCCGGCCGCAGGTCGGAGGCCATGTCGGCCAGCACGCGGCCGCTCTTGCCGGGGAGCACCACATCGGTGAACAGCAGGTCGATGCGGGTCGGACCGCGCAGGATCGCCAGCGCCGATTCCGCTTCGGACGATTCGAGGACGCGATAGCCGAGTTCCTTCAGCACCATCGAGCTGTAGGTCCGCACGTCCTCGTTGTCCTCGACGACCAGCACGACCTCGCCTTCGCTGCTTGTCGGCACGGCGAGAGCATTGCCTTCGTCGGCCAGCACCGTCGCCCCGAGGAACCTCGGGAAGTACATCTTGACCGACGTACCGTGGCCCTCCTCGCTGTAGATCGTGACGTGCCCGCCGGACTGCTTCACGAAGCCGTACACCATGCTGAGGCCCAGACCGGTGCCGCGGCCGACCTCCTTGGTGGTGAAGAACGGCTCGAAGACGCGCGCGAGCGTTTCCGGCGACATGCCGTGGCCTGAATCGCTGACGCAAATGGCGACGTACTGGCCCGGCTTCACTTCCGAATCGACGGCTGCATAGGATTCGTCGAGCGCGGTGTTCACCGTCTCGATGGTGAGCTTGCCGCCCACGGGCATGGCGTCGCGCGCATTCACCGCGAGATTGATCAGCGCGCTTTCGAGCTGGTTCTGGTCGACCTCGATCGGCCACAGGCGCGGCGCCAGCACCCCTTCGAGCTCGATCTGCTCGCCCAGCGTCCGGTGTAGCAGCTCGGTCATGTCACGGACCAGCACGTTGAGGTCGACCGGCTTGGGCGCCAGGGGCTGCCGGCGCGAGAAGGCCAGCAGCCGCGCGGTCAGGCTGGCCGCGCGCTGGGCGCCCTGCAGGGCGATGTCGACCGCGCGCTGGATGCGCGCCGTGTCGGCCGGCTTGGCGCGCCGCACCGTCTCGAGGCCACCGATGATGACGGTGAGCAGATTGTTGAAGTCGTGCGCAACGCCGCCGGTGAGCTGGCCGACGGCTTCCATCTTCTGCGCCTGACGCAGCGCCGCCTCGGCCTTGCTGCGTTCCTCGACCTCGCTGGCGACCCGCTGTTCGAGCGTCTCGTTCAGCGTCTTGAGCAGGGCCTCCGTCCTGCGCCGTTGCTCCAGCTCGCGCGCGTTCTCCTGGAACAGCCTGGCATTGTCCATGGCGACGGCGGCCTGGCTGGCGAGGCCCACCACGCGGTCCTTCGCCAGTTCGCCGAACACACCGGCGCTGGAATGGCCGAGAAGCAGCCCGCCCAGCACCTCCCCGGTCCGCAACCGCACCGGCACCGCGAGGTAGCTGCGCACCGGCAGATGTCCCGGCGGCATCCCGTTATAGGGTGCCGAGCGGCCGAAGCGCGGGTCTTGCGTGATGTCGTCGGAGAGCACGACCGCGGTGCCGCTGAAGGTCGGCTCGAAGATCGCGGTGTTGCGCGGCATCGGGAACTTTGCGAAGGCCTCGCGCGGCGCGCCGGACAGCGAATAGAGCATATAGCCCTCACCCGCATCGTCGACGACGTTATAGAAGAACGCACCGAACTGCGCGCCCGTCACCGCCACGCAGGCGTCCATGATCGTCTGGACCAAGCGTTCGTGATCGAGATCGCCCGAGACGGCGGCCGAAGCCCGGCTGATCACCTCGAGGGCCGCGCGGCTTTCGCGAATCTCGTTCTCTGCCGCCTTGGCCTCGGTGATGTCGATGACCACGCCCACCATACGCCTGGCGCCGTCGCTGCCGGTCTCGATGCGGCCGCGCGCCACGACCACATGCGCGATGCCCGAGCCGATGACGCGATACTCCTCCTGGTAGGGCTCGTTCGTCGCGATCGAGCGGGCGATGGCCTTCGTCACCCGGTCGCGATCCTCCGGTGCAATGCCGGCGACGAAGTCGCCGAGGGGCAACCCCTTCTCGGCATCCTTCTGGGCGATGCCGAACACCTCCGCGAGCGGCCCCGAGATCGCCAGCTTGTCGCTGTCGATCGTCCACTCGAAGACGGCTACCCGTCCGGTCGACAGGGCGAGCGCGAGGCGATCCTTCGTCATCAGGAAGCGCTGCTCGCTCTCGAAGATTGCGCGGCTGGCCTCGCGGCGCAGCTCCGCCATCTGGATGTTGGCATTGACCCGTGCCAGCAGCTCGCGTGCGGCGAACGGCTTCACGAGATAGTCGTCGGCGCCGGCCTCGAGTCCCTCGACCTTCGCTTCCTCGCCAGCCCGCGCCGAGAGGAGCACGATCGGGATGCTGGCCGTCGCGGGGTCCACGCGAAGCGCGCGCAGGACACCGAAGCCATCGAGACCGGGCATCATCACATCGGTCAGCACGAGGTCGGGCGCTTCGCGCCGCACCGCTGCCACGGCGGCCTCTCCATCGGCCACCGGTTCGACCTGATAGCCCTGGGCGATCAGCAGTCGGCTGACATAGGAGCGCATGTCGGCATTGTCGTCGGCAAGCACGATGCGTTTTCCCGTGCCGACCGGAACGATGCCCGACATCGAGGAGGAAAGATCGCCCGCGGCGTCCGACTGGCGCGCATCCGGCAGCCAGCCCCTAGCCTCTTCGACATACTCCTGGGCACGCACCACGTCGCTCGACAGGTCGACTTCGTCGACGACCTGCGCGGCGGGAAGATGGGCATGGCCGAACGGCAAAGTGATTGCGAAGGCCGTGCCTTGGCCGACGGCGCTGTCGACGCGGATCTCTCCGCCATGCAGCCGGATCAGCTCCTGCACCAGCGCCAAACCGATGCCGCTGCCCTCGAAGCTGCGGCTCTTCGCGCCCTGCACGCGATGGAAGCGTTCGAACAGGCGCGGCAACTCGGCTTGGGCAATGCCGATGCCGGAGTCGCGAACCTCGATGGTCGCGCCCCTGCCGTCGGCACTCGCGGCGACCGATACCCGGATCTCGCCCGCGAAGGTGAACTTGAAGGCGTTGGAAAGAAGGTTCAGCAGGACCTTCTCCCACATCTCGCGATCGACATAGACGGGCTGTGGCAGCGTCTCGCACTCGATGACCAGCTTCAGGTCGGCCTTCTCGATCGTCGGGCGGAAGCTCGAGGCGATGCCGGTGGTGAAGCGGGCGAGGTCGGTCGGCCTGTAAGCGGCCTGCATGCGGCCCGCTTCGATGCGCGAGAAGTCGAGCAGCGAGTTGACGAGGCGCAGCAACCTGTTGCCGTTGCGATGGGCCAGCGCCACATGCCGGCTCGCCTCGTCGGCGGAGAGCCCGCCTGCCAGCACCTCCTCGAGCGGCCCCAGCATCAGCGTGAGCGGGGTGCGGAATTCGTGGCTCACGTTGGAGAAGAAGGTGGTCTTGGCACGGTCGAGTTCGGCCAGCGCCTCGACCCTTCGGCGCTCCTCCTGGTAGGCGTCGGCGCTGGCGATGCCCGTTGCGATCTGTCCCGCGAGCAGGGTCACGAAGTCTGCGTAGACGTCATCGAACAGCCGGTACGGGCTGAGGCCGACCACGAGAAAGCCGGCCCGTCCGGTCTCGCGGGACGCCGGTATGGCGACCACCGCCGCCCAATGGGTCGGCCGGTCCCATGCCCTGCCCGGCACGGTGGCGCCGAATGTCCGGGCGAGATCGACCAGGCGCGGCGGCTCGTCCTTCGTCAGCCCCTCGATCGGCCAGGAGGCCGACCCGCTCGCCGGATGCAGGGTTTCGACGGCAGCGGGATGGTCGGGCTGCAGGCCGTGGCGCGCGGCCAGCACGGCCTCTTCGCTGCCGGGCTGTACGATATAGAGAAGCGCGAAGGTGACGTCGCGCGGATTGACCGAGAGCGCGGCGACGCTTTGGCGGCTGGCATCCTCCCAGGTCCGCGCATCGACGGTGCGCGCGGCGAGTTCCCGGAGCGTGGCCACCTGCCGGTCGCCGATCACCCGCGCGGTATCGGCGGTATTGGCGCAGATGATGCCGCCAGGCTTGCCGTCATCGTCAGGAATCGGACTGTAGGAGAACGTGTAATAGGTCTCCTCCGGATAGCCGTTGCGCTCCATCAGCAGGAGCTGCTCCTCGACGTAGATGCCCTCGATGCCGCCCATCGCGGTGTCGAGCAGCGGGCCGATATCCGTCCAGATCTCGCGCCAGACCTCTTTCGTCGGCTTGCCCACGGCGTCCGGGTGCTTGCCGCCGATGATCGACTTGTAGGCGTCGTTATAGAGATAGATCAGCTCGGGTCCCCAGCCGATCCAGATGGGCTGACGCGAGGTCAGCATGATGCGGACGGACGTCTTCAGACTCTGCGGCCAGTTTGCCGGCGGTCCGAGGGGATTGGTCGTCCAGTCGTACCCCCGGATGAGTTCTCCGAGCTCGCCGCCGCCGGCGAGAAACAGGAGGGAGGAATCGTCGGTCGTCGGGCGATCGTCGGAATCCGGCATGGTCCTGCGGTGTGCTGACTGAGAGGGGCGTGAGAGGCGGCGGATAATGAGGTTTGATGCAGCAAATGTGAAGCCCGTGCAGAAACACCGGACCCGACAGGCGGTTGCCGTGAGCCCCGCAAAGAGCGTTGGAAGGCAGCTCGGGCGGGCATCCCAACGAAATCTTCTGATCGTGCCCTCCCCGCGCAACGAAGCGGGCTCGGCGGGAGTTGAACCGCCATGGTCGAAAAATCAAAGCCGCTCGCGGTGGCCCGTCCCGCGTCGCCCCCCGTCCCGCCTCCGTCCGAGCTCTCCCCGGAGCGCGAGTACGAGCGCCTCAATCCCGGCGCAGGCGGCCCCCCGGGCCAGCAACAGGAGCGGGGTGAAAAGGACAATCCTCGCACCACCCGGGACGATGGCGGTGCCGCCATCCCCGGGAGCCAGAACGAGGATGTGAAAGGACGGCCGCAGAAAGGGCCTCGCGGCGCGAGCACCTGAAAGGAGCAACCATCCCATGAACGACGTCCAGCTCAGCCAGGAACTTGAAGTCGCTGCCCGGCAGGCTATTGCGGCGCGGGCACGCGTCGATCGGACACCCGCCCACTCCGCAGCCTATCAGGCTGCGCTCATCGACTATCTCCAGGCCACGGTCCTTCACCTGTCCATCGTGTCCGCGGCACAGGCGCGTCAGCACGAGTGGCTGGTGGCCGAGGTGGAGGATCTGAAAGAAGCGCTCGAAACAGAACGCCGGGCCGTTCACTGACACTGCCGGGCAACGGGTCGCCCACTGCAAGGGTAGAGGGATCGAACGCTCAGACGACCGTCCCGAACAGGCGGCCGATGCCGGCGGTCAGCGCCATCGCGAGCGCGCCCCAGAAGGTGACGCGGACGGTGGCGCGCCAGACGTCGGCGCCGCCCGCGCGCGCGCCGATGGCGCCCAGAAGGGCGAGGAAGACCAGCGAGGCTGCGCTCACCGCGACCACCAGCCACGCCGCGGGCGCCACCACGACCATGAGCAGCGGCATGGCCGCGCCGACGGCAAACGTCGCGGCCGAGGTGAAGGCAGCCTGGAGCGGACGGGCCGTGGTGGCGGCGGAAATCCCGAGTTCATCTTGGGCGTGGGCGGCCAGGGCGCCTTTGGCCATCAACTGCTCGGCCACCTGCCGCGCCAGGGCCGGTTCGACCCCGCGCCGAACGTAGATCTCGGTCAGTTCGTCGCGTTCAGCGCCGGGATTGGCGGCAAGCTCCGCCCCCTCACGCGCCAGGTCGGCGTGCTCGGCGTCCGCCTGGGAACTCACCGAAACATATTCGCCGGCGGCCATCGACATGGCGCCGGCGACCAGAGCCGCCACGCCGGCGATCAGCACGTCGCCCGGCGCGGCGGCGGCCGCGGCCACGCCCACGATCAGGCTCGCCGTGGAGACGATGCCATCATTGGCACCCAGCACGGCGGCGCGCAGCCAGCCGATTCGTTGAACGAGATGATTCTCCCGGTGCAGGCGCAGTCTGGTCATGCGCCGGACTGTCCACTGCTCACAGACCTCCCGTCAACGTGAGCACCATGACGATGATCGGTCAGCACCATGACGATGATCAGGAGGATGAGGAAAATGGCACCGCCCGACAGGCTGTTGTCTCCTCAGTGGACCGGAGTCCACTCTGGTAAGATGTTCAGGCGAAGGCCACCGAGAACTCCGGGCCGCCGCAGTGCTTGCAGCGACCGACCCGAAACGCTCCACCGATCTGTTCCACCAGCGCCTGCACGATCTTCATGCCTAGTCCCTTCGACGCGGCCGGATCGAAGCCTTCGGGCAGCGGCGGCCCCGCGTTGCAAACCGACAGAAGATGTCCGCCCTCCGGCGGCTCTTCCAGCCGGACGGTGATGACAACCACACCATGCTTTGCTGCATTGGTGATAAATTCATTCACGATCAGACTAAGCGGCACGGCGATCGCGGCCGGCAGGTTTGCGTCGCAGCCCTCGACGACGATCGTCTGCTTGCGGCGCTCATCCGACGCGAGCATCGACCCGTATTCACCGCACAGCTCGCGGAGGAACTGCTTGAAGGCCACGGTCTTGTCGCTGTCGAGCGCATGCAGTCGCCGATGGACGCGGGCGAGTGTAGCCACGCGATTGGCGGCCGCCGAAAGATGCTCGGCCGCATCGGAACTGGGCATCGTCCGGCTTTGTAGCGACAGCAGGCTCACGATCATCTGCAGCCCGTTCAGCAGCCGGTGATCGGCTTCCATGCTCAAGACCTCGCGGGCGTGAATGAATTGGTCCTTCTGGCGCAGCAACGCTTCCTCGCGGGCAAGCTCCTCGCGCAAGCGGATTTCCGTGCCGCGACGTTCCTCGAGTTCTCGTTCGTAGCTGCCCACCGAGCGGGGCGCTTCCTTGCGCGGCCCCGCGCTGGTCGTGAAGACTCTTGAGAACAGGGATTGTTCGAATGCCATGAGGCCGACCTCCCCGATGTGCTCCGGACATTCCGAAGCCTGGTAACCTGGCAGGGCTGTACAGGGAGCCGTTTGATCCCGATCAAACGGGGACTGCATTCGCCCCCTGGGTATTGCCATGGCCCGTGGCGAGACAGCGACTCCCACCCAGGGACAACCCCATGCTTGCGCCCATTGCAACGCAGAGTCGAGACACAATGTCGGACTCCAGACAATCATGCGAATGCGACATGCGACGCATTCCCCTTTGCAGCGGGCTTCGGGCAGGACGACTCGACATTGCGATGCGGCAAGCGCAAGTTGAATCATGGCCTTGGCGCCATTGGGTGGTGCAATGCAGTCGTTCATTCACCGCAAGATTCCCGAGACGATCGAGGGCTACACGCCGAGACGAACCATCACGCTCACGTGTCAGGCCGGGCATGTCGTTGTGCCAGAAACAAGCGCATGAGCCGACGATCATCCGAGAAGCGGGACGCCGATTGGCGGGGACTGCCGCCAGCGGGTGCTTCGACGCCGCGGCGCGTCGAGAGGTGACAAGATGACAGAGCGCCAGCCGACCACGCGTGCCGACAACAGGCTGCTGGCATTGCTGCCGGCAAAGGACCGCAGGCGCCTGGAGAAGCATCTCGAGCGCATTCCCCTCACCTACCGGCAGTCGCTCTACCACGCACGCCAGCCGCTCGATTTCGTCTACTTCATCGAAACCGGCGTCGGATCGCTCGTCAACACCATGGCCAATGGCGCGGCAGCTGAAGTCGGTACGATCGGAAACGAGGGCATTGTCGGCTTGCCCCTGCTGCTGGGCGACGACCGCGCACCGACCAGCGTCTATGTCCAGGTCCCGGGCGAGGGCCTGCGCATGGGAGCCGCCCTGTTCAGCGCCGAACTGGCACGTAGCGCCTCGATGCGGCTTGTGATGTTGCGCTACGCTCATGCGCTGTTCAACCAGGTCGCGCAGTCGGCGGCGTGCAATCATTTCCACTCGCTGGAGCAGCGTTGCTGCCGCTGGATGCTGATGATCTGGCACCAGACCCACCTTCTCGCGTTGTTCGCCGCGCTCAGCATCGGCCTCGCCGTGACCGCCGTGTGGGGCCGCATGACCTTCCAGCGCTCCTGGCGCGCATGGGTCAGCCGGCATCTCATCGACGCGTGGCTGGGCGGCGACCGCTATCTTCACATCGAGTTGGGAAACGGCGAGCACCAGAACGCGGAATACCGGATCACCGAGGATGCACGGCTGGCGACCGACGCACCGATCGACTTCGTGGTAGAGCTGCTCGCGGCAGTGCTGACAGCCGGGACGTTCGTGATCGTGCTGTGGCACGTCGGCGGCGCATTGGAGGCCACGGTTCTGGGGGTGAGCTTCACCATCCCGGGATATCTCGTCGTCGCCGCCGTGGCGTATGCCGTCCTGACCACCGGCACGCTGATGATCGTCGGCCGGCACATGATCGGGGTCATCGAGTCGAAGAACCAGGCCGAGGCGGAACTGAAGTACGCCGTAGCGCACCTGCGCGAACGGGCAACCCGGCGCATGTCGCCCGGCGATGTCCAGGAGGCGGCGTCGGAAGTCGCTATGGCATTGGGCGACGTCCTGCGCGAATGGCATTACCTGGCCTGGCAGTATATGCGCACCACCTACATCTCCCATGGCAACGCCTTGCTGGCGCCGCTGGTCGGCCTGATTCTGTGCGTCCCGCACTATGTGCAGGGCACGATGCTGCTGGGAGACGTGACCCAGGCGGCCGCGGCGTTCGTCGCCGTCCAGGGTGCCTTCAATTGGCTGATCGACAACTTCCCGCGTCTCGCCGAATGCCTTTCATCGGCCAATCGGGTCGGCAACCTGCTCCTGGCCTTCGATCAGCTCGAGACGGCGGAAGGGACGCCCGCCCCGGCTGGCAACGGCGATCGGAAAGGTCCCTCGCTTCGCCCGTAGCGACACGCTAAGAGCGGTCGCATGATCCGCCGCCTGTACGATTGGGTAATCCGCCTCGCCCAGCACAAGAACGCAATTCCCGCGATGGGCGTGGTCTCCTTCATGGAGAGTTCGTTCTTTCCGATCCCGCCCGACGTCATGCTGGTGCCGATGGTGCTGGCCAACCGGGAGAAGGCCTTCCGCATCGCCCTGGTCTGTACCGTCTGCTCGGTGCTGGGGGGACTCTTCGGCTACGCGATCGGCTACTTCTTCTTCGAGACGCTGGGCGCCTGGGTGGTGAAGACATACGGGCTGCAGCACGGCCTGGCGACCTTTCGTGCAGGGTTCGAGCAGTACGGGACCTGGATCATCCTCATCAAGGGCCTGACGCCGATCCCCTACAAGCTGGTGACCATCGCCTCCGGCGCAGCGCATTTCGACCTGTTCACGTTCGTGTGGGCGTCCATCGTGACGCGTGGCCTACGCTTCTTCCTCGTGGCAGCCTTGCTCTGGAAGTTCGGGGAGCCGATCCGGGCCTTCATCGAGAAGCGCCTGACATTGCTCACCTGGATTTTCCTGTTCGCCCTGATCGGCGGCTTCGTCGTCATTCGATTTCTCTTCTAGGACTGCTCGATGGCTGCCACGCAGCGCCTCCCCCTCCCCAGCCAGCTCGGCCTCGTCGCCCTCCTCGGCAGCGGCCTGATGCTGGGTGCCGCCCTGTTCTTTCAGTACGTGATGGGTTTCCCGCCATGTGAGATGTGCCACTGGCAGCGCTGGCCGCACATCGTCGCCATGGTGGCTGGCCTCGCGGCCTTCGCCTCGTCGGGCCAGCCGCGCCTCGCCACCTGGTTCATGGTGATCGCCATCGCCGCCATCGCGGTGACGTCGGCGATCGGGATCTTCCATGCCGGCGTCGAATACCGTTGGTGGGCGGGCCCGCAATCCTGCACCGGCACCATACCGACCGGCCTTTCGCCGGAAGAGCTGAAGAAGCACCTGTTCGGGGCAAAGATGGTTCGCTGCGACGCGATCGTGTGGTCGCTGTTCGGCATCTCGATGGCTGGCTGGAACGCGATCCTGTCGGCCATCCTGGCCGTCGGCTTGGCCTCCGGCCTGTCGCGCACGGCCAGGACACGCTGAGGTTCCCATGATGAAGACCGGCGCCAACCGCAACCCCGGCGATCCCGAGCCCCGCGAGGTGGTCGAACGCACGATCCGCGTCGATCAGGCCGGCGAGTTCGGCGCCGTGCGCATCTACGAGGGCCAACTGGCGGCGCTGCGCTGGACCGGCCGCTCCAACAGCGAGACCGGCCGCCGCATCCAGCACATGGCGGCCCAGGAACGCGAACACAACAAGGTGTTCGATCGGCTGCTGGTCGAGCGCCGCGTGCGGCCGACCGTGCTGTCGCCCCTGTGGAACGTCGCGGGCTTCGCGCTGGGCGCCGCCACCGCCCTGATGGGTGACAAGGCGGCGATGGCCTGCACCGTCGCCGTCGAGGAGACGATCGAGGAGCACTACGCCCACCAGGCCGCCAGGCTCGGCGACGACGAGGCGGATCTGCGCACGACGGTCGAGAAGTTCCGCGCCGAGGAGATCGAGCATCGCGACACGGCGCTGGCCGCCGGCGCCGAACAGGCGCCCGCCTACGAGGCGCTGTCGGCGGTGATCAAGACCGGCTCCCGCCTCGCGATCTGGCTGTCGACGCGGATCTAGCGCACCAGGGCTTTCGCAAACGAAAGCCCTAGCCCTGATCCAGCTCGGAATCCCAGTACAGGAAATCGCGCCAGCTTTCGTGCAGGTAGCCCGGCGGAAACGCCCGCCCATGTTCCTGCAGCAATTGCGTCGAGGGCTCGGCCGGCGCACAGCGCAGAACCAGCCCGCTCTCCTTGAGCAGCATGTTGCCCTTCTGGAGATTGCAGGGGCTGCAGGCGGTGACGACGTTTTGCCAGCTGGTGCGGCCACCGCGCGACTTCGGGATCACGTGATCGAAGGTGAGCTCGTTGGTCGCGAAGTCGCCATTGCAATACTGGCAGGTGAAGCGGTCGCGCAGGAAGACATTGAAGCGCGTGAAGGCCGGCCGCCGGGCCGCCGGTACATATTCCTTGAGCGCGATGACGCTGGGCAGCCGCATTTCGAAGGTCGGGCTGTGGATCGTGCGGTCGTACTGGGAGACGACGCTGACGCGGTCGAGGAAGACCGCCTTCACGGCGTCCTGCCAGGACCAGACGGACAGGGGAAAATACGACAGCGGCCGAAAATCGGCGTTGAGCACCAGCGCGTGGCAGGACTCAAGGCCGGGCGTCACGGCTAGGCCCGCCGCCGCAGAGTGGGACTACTCGGAAAGTCGATCCGGTCCAACATGCTGGGCATAGTGGCCCGACTCCCGGCGAAACACAATATCCGGGAGCGACCGTCACCGACATGTCATGAGTGTCCAGGTCCTAGCGGCTGAGACGCTCCCGGGCCCCGGCCTCTGACCCGAGGGTGGCTGCGGCGGTCGCCAACGCCACCACCGAGAGCACCATCACGGCGGCATAGCCGCCGGTGAGGTCGTGCAGCACGCCGCCGATCCAGGCGCCCAGAAAGCCGCCCAGCCCCATGCCGATGGCGATCAGCCCGTAGATGCGGCCAAAATGCGCGCCGCGATAACGCAGGGTCGCCAGGGTCGAGATCATCGGCCCGCGCGAGCCCATGCTGCCGCCGAACAGCAGCACGAACGTCCACAGCCAGAAATCGTCGCCTGGCCCACGCACCATCGCCAGCGCCCCGACCCCGGCGATCGAGCAGGCATAGGCCAGGATCGCCGCCAGCCGGCGGCCGCCCCGGTCGGCCAGCCACGAGAAGCCGATCATGCCGAGCGGCGTCAGGAAGCCCGCCACCGCCATCGCACGCGCCGCGTACGAGCCGTCCATGCCGCGCTCGAGCAGATAGACCATGGTCTGCGGCATCAGCGCGAAGATGCCGATCGAGGTCAGGGCGAACGACGAGGTGAGCGCCCAGAACGGCCAGTCGCGCAACGCTTGGCGCACCGTAAGGCCGGGCGCAGCCGTCTCGCGCAGCTTGGCGAGGCCCGGCGCGCCGCGCTCGATCGTCTTCCACGGCAGCACCAGCAGCAGCAGGATGAAGGCCGCGCTCACGCCGGAGAAGACGAGATAGGCGTGGCGCCAGCCGTCGGTCGCGATGAGATATTGCGCCGCCGGAAAGGTCGCCATCGCACCGACGCCGGAGGCCGACCAGGAGACGGCGAGCGGCACGCCCAGCCGATTGGCCGGGAACCACCGGCCGATCAAAGACGACGACAGGATCCCCGACAGGGAGGCCGCGCCGAATCCCATCATCAGCCCGAGCGACAGATAGAGGTGCCAGAGATGGCTGGCCTGCGAGGCGACCGCGGTGCTGGCCGCCGCCGCAACCACGCCGACCACGGTGAGGGTGCGCAGGCCGAAACGGTCCAGGATCCAGCCGGTGATCGGCGCGGCGGTGCCGCCGACCAGCAGCGCGAAACTGTAAATCAACGTGACCGAGCCACGATTGGCGTCGAAGGCGTGCTGCAGCGCCGGCACGAAGACGAGGAAGGTGTCGCTGATCGAGCGACTGGCCACGCCGAGCGCAAAACACAGCGCCACGAGCGCCCACGGCAATGCCGATCCCATCGCTTCCACCCTCGACGAGCACGAGCGGCGATGCAAGCCGGTTGGCGACCCGGCAGGCTTGCATTCTCCGCATGCGCGCGGCAGCTTCGGCGCCCGGTTTTCACGCTGCGAGGGCCACGGTGGACGACACTCTCATCATCCCGGCCGGCTTCAACGGCCCGCGCCTCTCGGGCAATGGCGGCTATGTCGCGGGCGCGCTGGCGGAGCGTTACACCAGCGCGTTCGGCGGCGATGCCGCCGTCGAGATCACCCTGCGCGCGCCGATTCCCATCGAGACCGAGATGAACCTCGTGCGCGAGGGCGCGGTGCTGATGATGCGCGACGGCAACACGCTGATCTGCGAGGCGCGCGCCGGAAAAGTCGACCATCTCGATCCACCGAAGCCGCCGTCCGATTGGGATGCGGTGATGCAGCAAGACGCGGTCGGTGGCTGCGGCGAGGGCAGCGACTTCCAATGGTGCCTCGTCTGCGGTCGCAGCCGCGGCGTCGGTGACGGGCTTCGTGTATTCGGCAGCCACTCAGGCAATGGCTCCTCCCTCTCCTGCTACGTTCCGCACGCCAACCACGCCGACAGCGACGGCCGCATCCGGCCGGAATTCCTGTGGGGCACTCTCGACTGTCCCGGCGCCTGGGCCGCCCAGGATCCCGACGACATCCGCCCCGCCCTCACCGGCCGCATGACCGCCAAGGTGTTCGACCGCCCGAAGGTCGGTGAACGCTGCGCCGTCGTCGGCTGGCGCATCGGCGCCGAGGGCCGGAAGCTCTATTCCGGCACTGCGCTCTACACCGAGTCCGGCCGCCTGTGCGCGCTCGCGCATTGCACTTGGATCGTGCTCAAGGAGTAGAAACTGCGCGCCGCAGCCTGATCGAAGCCAGAATCGCCAGCGCCGCACAGGCCAACAGGAGAATGTCCATTCCGGCGATCGGCCAAAGATGGCTGTTGCCGAGGCTGCGGGCCAGGTGATCGCCGGTGGTGATCCAATTGAGCATGACAGCAAGCAGGCCGAGCGCGGAGATGATGACGCATTGCTCGCGCCACGCCGCACGCGGTCGCAGCCAGGCATGGGCGAAGGTCGCCAGCCATGAAAGGTAGAACGTCCAGATCTCCAGTGCGGCGCGATCGTAGCCGGCGAACGCAACCCCGAGCGGCATCAGCCGATTGGCGACGAAGAACGCCAGGGTCGCAATGACGATACCCGTCACCGATCCGACCGTGAGGCCTTCGACCAATGGCACGCCCCTCGACGCCTGCCGCTCGTGCTTCCGGCGCCGGGATTCGAGCCAGAACAGGAAGCCTGTGGCGATCAGCACGCAGCCCACGAGCCCCAGGCCGAAGTAGGCCCAGCGCAAGGTCCAGTGGCGGAACTGGATCACATGCAGGCCGAGGATGAAGCGCTCTGCCGCGAGGACCGGCTTGATGTCGGAGCGCCGGTGCAGAAGCCGGCCCGTCGCGGCGTCGAAATAGGCCGCGTCGCCCAGGACATTGACATGATCCTCGCGCGGGCGACTGACCTCCACGTAAGAGGCCGCGTCGCCCGGATGATTCACGAAGACGATCACCGCCCCCGCGGCCGTCCATGCCCGCCGCGCATCGGCGACCATGGCATCGAGCGATGCGACGTCGCCGGGCCGATCGAGCCTTGGACGGGAAAAGCTGTCGAGCGAATCGCGGACGAAGGCCCGGCGATCACCGCCGTACGTGAGTTGCACGGTTCCGGGAAAGTAGGTCGCAAAGAAGATAACGAGACCTGACAGCGTGATGATGAAATGAAACGGCAGCCCGACCACCCCTGTCACATTATGGAGGTCGAGAATGAGCCGGCGCGGCATCCTCGCGGCCCGGAAGGTGAAGAAGTCGGCAAAGATCTTCCGGTGGATCACGCCCCCCGACACGCAGAGCACCAGCATCGCCATGCCCGCGAACCCGACGATCCAGGCGCCGAGTCGGCCCGCCCGGATGTGCAGCATGTAGTGGAACGGGTAGAGGAAGCCGGTACCGGCCAGCGTGCCCGGATCGGGCAGTGCCGCGCCGGTGGCGGGATCGAGATAGCGGAGGACCGGCCCGGCCTCGCCCGACCAGTGCACCCGGATTGCAGGTTGGCGCTCCGTCGGGAAGATCGCGGACAGGAACGCAGACCTTGCCGCCGCCGCCTCCGCGATTGCCGGTCGAATCACGTCGGCGGAGGTGAATGGGCCACCAGCCTGTAGCCGCGTCATCGGCATCATCCAGAGGTCAATCTCGCGGTCGAATACCGAGAGCGTACCCATCCAGAAGATCGCGAACAGGAGCCCCCCTGTCACAATCCCCGCCCAGGTGTGCAGCCAGTTCATGGAAGCTCGAAAGGTCGGCTCCATGGCAGCTCAGTCCGCCGGTAGCCGCTTCAGAAATTCGCCGTCAGCGAGACACGGAAGGTCCGCGGCGTGCTCAGCGAAAGGGTCGTGGTGCCGCCGCCTCCTGCCCAGTAGTTGGCGTCGAGCAGGTTATCGACGTTGAAGCGCGCGATCAGGAGGTTGCCCTTGGCGCCGGGATTCTCGAAGGCATAACGGGCGCCGATGTCGAAGCGCGTCCAGTCCGGCAGGCTGCGGCGCGGAAACGTCGTGTCGATGTACTGCGAGCCGGTATAGACGACGCGACCGTTCACGGTGAGGCCCGGCACGAACGGAAGATCCCATTCGCCGGAGAGATTGAGATTGAAGGCCGGCGCGAAGGGCGCCGTCCATCCATCGGTCAGGCCTCCCTGGGTCCTGGTCATCACCGCGTCGAGAAGCATGAAGCCTCCGAGCAGCCGGACACCCTCCGCCGGCTCGCCGAAGAAATTGAACTCGAGGCCGCGGTTGCGCTGCTCTCCGCCCAGCACCTGCGTGTTGGTCGCGACATCGGTGATGAGGGTCGGCTGCGAGATCTGGAAGAGGCTGGCCGTTGTGGTGAGCTTGCCCCAGTCGACCTTGAGGCCGACCTCGTACTGCGTCGACTTGTAGGGCGGGAAAGACTGGCCCGCATTCGCGAACTGCGCGCCCACGGTCGTGCCCTCCTGGAGCCCCTGTATCCAGTTGCCGTAGACGGTGACGTTCTGCAGCGGCTTCATCACCAGCGCCACCGACGGGCTGAGAGCGCTCTGATCGTAATTTGCCGTCTGTACCCCGGTGATGTTGTTGAAGTTGGCGGTCGTGACCTGCTGGAGGCGTGCGCCGACCGTCAACTGAACACGCTTCTGCGCCGAGGAGATCGTGTCGGCCAGCCCCAGGGTCGAGAATGTCGCGGTGCCCGCCTTGTTGGCGGCGGGCGTCGGAATATTGGGTCGCGCCGTGACCGTCGTGTTGTAGACGTTCGTCACGACGTTCGGTAACCGCGCCACGCCCGTGCCGAGCGTCCGATCGTAGGTCGTGGCGATCGCCGAGAATTCATGTCCGACAGGCCCCGTATCGACCAGGGCCCGCAGGCCAGCCTCGGCCGTCAGGAAGGTGGCGTAGGTGCTGAAGTTGAGAGCCGTCGCCGTCGCCGTCCCGTTCGCGTCTGTGATGGTCACCGCCGTGCCGGCATTCATCTGCGCCCCCCGATAGTCATGCGCCCCAAACGCGGCATAGGCGGTGACCCGCTCCGTGATGTCGACCTCGGCACGGACCACCCCGAAGATGTCCTTGTTCGTCTGGTAGTTCCAAGGCTGTCCGAAGTTCTTGCGAGCGTTGGGAGCCCACGGCAAAGGCAGATTGTTGGCTACGCCGAGATATGGAATCATGCCGCCGACATACTGATTCTGAAAGCCGAGATCTGCGCTGAGCCGCACGCGCTCGCCGCGATAGTCCAGTCCCAGAACGGCCAGCGCCCTCTGGTCGCTGTTCCACTCGGTCTCCGTCTGCCCGGCCCTGAATACCCCGTTGAAGCGCACCCCGAACTGCTTGTCCGGTCCGAACCGGCGCGCGATGTCGGCATGCCCTCCGAACTGCCCGGCCGACGCATAGTTTGCCGTGAGTTGCGTCAGGCCTTCGTCCGGCGCACGCTTGGGAACCACGTTGACCGTGCCGCCGATCGAGTTCAGCGGAGGCATGCCGTTCAGCATGGCGCTCGGTCCCTTCAGCACTTCGGTTCGCTCGGCGAGCTCCTGCATGATGGTGACGTTCGGGAGCATTCCGTAGAGTCCGCCGTAGGTCGCACTGGTGTTCTGAACCGAGAAGCCCCGGATATACATCGTGTCCGCCCCCGACCCGCCGTCCGGCACCCAGAAGCGCACGGACGGATCGTCGATCAACACGTCCCTGACCGTCTTCGCCTGCTGGTCCTGCGCCTTCTTGGCCGTGTAGTTCGTCTGGTTGAAGGGCGTGTCCATGACGCCGCGATTGCCGAGCAGTCCGAGTTGCCCACCGGTGGCCACCTGCCCGCCGGCGTAAGGCGGCGGGATGTTGTCGATCATCGCCTGCTGGGGCACCGGGAAGACGCCCTGCACCTGCACGGGATCGAGCTGCAGGGCACCGGCCCCCGCGGGTCCGCCGCTTCCCACCGTGACGGCGGTCGGCGAGGTGAAGCGATAAGGGACGCCCGTACCACCGAGCAATTGCTGCAGTGCTTGGGGAGCTGTCATGGCACCTGAGACAGCCGTGCTCGTCTTGCCCGACACCGAAGCGGAATCGACAAGGACCTGGATGCCGGATTGCCGGCCAAACGCGGTCAGCGCCGTTCCGAGGTTTTGCGCGGGGATATTGAAGTTGGTCGTGGCGGTCTGGGCCAGCAGCGGGCTCGGCGCGGAGGTGCCATCATCGGCCAAGGCCTGCCCTCGTCCCACCGTGACCATCGAAAGCGCGGCAACGAACGACAAGGCCGCGACGCGCGGGATACCGGTAGACAAACGCAAGGCACACTCCCCCCGAAGACCGTGCCGGCGGGACCACGGATATATGTCACGAGCCGGCATGAGCCGGCCTTCTGGAGAACGACGGCGAAGGCCCGGGCGAATTAACGAGCGCTCAGGAATAATCTTCGAGCGATAGGCTCTCTTGAGATCAGCGCGACGAGATCACCGACAGGTACGGCGTGATCTCGATCAGCGAGCCCTGCTGCAGCTCGACGAGCGCCTGCAGGGCCTCGCTGGGCCGGCGCAGGTCGATCACGCCGGTGACGAGACGATCGGCGATTGCGGTGTCGCGGAATACGATGGCGCCGTGGCGATACCGCCCGAGCTGCTCGACGACCTCCCGGACGGGCATGTCGTAGACGACGAGGCGACGATCGCGCCATGAGGCGACGTCTTCGGACGCCACCTGCCCTCTTGCGATCTTGCCTCCGCGGCTGACCTGGAGCCGATCGCCACGGCTCAGGCCACTGGCCACGCCTGCGCCGTCAGCCACGTCGACGCTGCCCGCCTGGACGGCGACGGTGACTCCGCTTGCGGCCGTGGCGACGCTGAAGGCGGTACCCGTGACCGTCACGGTGACGCCGTCGGCGCTCACCACGAAGGGACGCTCCCGGTTCGGCGTGACCTCGAAGAAGGCCTGGCCGGAGAGCAGCTCGACCTCGCGCCGGGACGCGACGTAGCGCACGGCAATGGCACTGCCGGCGTCGAGGGCAACCTTGCTGCCATCATCGAGGGTGACATCGCGTTGCTCGGCGATACCGGTGAGATGGTCGGCACGCAGGTGAAGCTGGATCGCCGGCAGAAAGACCAATGCAACGCCTGCCGCCATCACTCCCATCGCGACGGCGGCGGCGCGACGCCATGGACGCCTCGGGCGGCGGGCGTCCGCGATCGATACGACGGTGTCAGGCGCAGCCGGCGGTGCGAGGTCCGACGACAGACGCCAGACCGGCTCCACGATGGCATAGGCCGCGCGGTGCCTGTCGCTCTCTGCGAGCCATGCCTCGAACTGCGCGCGCAGGGTCGCATCCTGCGGCGCCGCGTCGAGCCGCATCAGCCACTCCACGACCTCGGCCCGTAGAGGCTGGCTCTTGCCTGGCGCTGAGTTCAAGACCCGTGGCTCCTCGATGGCGACACGCGACGGACGCGTGGCTCCCTCACTAGACGGCTGGCATCGCGGAGTTTTAATGCGCCGCCATTGAAATGCCCATTCACTCTTCCGGCCCATTGATCCGGAGCGTGCAGTGGAGGACCGCGTCCTGCACCATCTTGTGGGCGCGGGGGATCGAAACCCCCAGCCGTTCGGCGACTTCCTTCAGGGGGCGCCGCTCCACCCGGTACATCCTGAAGGCGATCTGGGTGCGCTCGGGAAGCTCGGAGACCAGCCCTTCCAGCACGCGCAGCTCGTCGCGATAGTAAAGTACGCTTTCTGCGGAGGGCGCGTCGGAGGCCACACTCTCGAGGATGCTCTCCGAGACCGCCTGCGGGGCGTTGCGCGAGGCGCGGCTCAGCCAGTCGAGCGCCAGATTGCGGACGATCGCGTAGAGATAGTTGGTCGGCTGGGCGATATGTTCGCCGTCGCGCGCCCGCGCGGCAAAGCGCAGCCACGCTTCCTGGACCACGTCCTCGGCACTCGCACGGTCGCGCACGATCCCGCTGGCATAGTTCAGCAGATCGCTGCGGTGCTCGATATAGATCGCCAGCGCGGAGTCAGCGGGTGGCATCGAAGCGCATTTTGCGAATGGTTCGCATTAGCCAACTCTATAAGGGTCGCCCGATCCTCACACAAGCGGCAGCGCGCGCTTGCGTCCGGCGATGCGGCTTACCTGGATCAGGCGCGGAGAGTAGCGTGTGAGAATGTCATCGCTCCTCGTCGTCCTCGCCGCCGGCATCGCGGCATTTGCCCTCCTGCTGAAGTTCGGGCCGGGTCTGGAACGGGATACGCCCGACATCTTCGTTGCCGGGCTCGCTGCGGTGAACATCGCGAGCATCCTCGGCCTCGGATGGCTCGCGCTCGAGATGCTCATCCATGACGGCGTGATGGTCCTGGAGATTCTGAGCTGTGTCGTTGCGATGTCGCTCCTGGCCGGGAGCACCGCCGGCGCCCTCGCGCTCGAGCGTCGAGGCAGGAAGAAGATGGCGATCATCCTGTCGGGGGTCACGGCCCTGCCGGCGGTCTTCGTCTACGGCTTTCTGGTCTATCTTGAGGCCAATCCGATCGACTGGCGCTGACGCGGTCAGCGCTCGCGGACGTAGATCACCGCCGCCTCGTCGGCATAGGCCTGACGCCAACCCGGCAGGCGAGCGAGCAAACGATTGGCCGGCTGGTCGGGCGGCATGAAGGTCCAGTCGATGCGGTTGCGTTCGAGCAGCTGCTCCAGCGGCTCGCCGCCGCGCAGGCCGATCGTGTCGGCATAGCGCCGGATGAAGTCGCGGCCGTAAAGCTCGCCGCGGCCGTCGATGAAGGTCGGCACGCCGGCATGGATGAGATAGCCGCCGAACACATAGTGGTTGAGCACGCGGCCGCCGAGGCCCGACTGCTTCACATAGGCCATCGCGGTCGAGGGCATGGTCGAGAGCGGCGGCACGATGCCGCCATAGCGCACGAGGCCGAGCGCGATCAGCGCGCAGCAGCCGACACCCACTGCGGCGGCGGCACGCCCGGCCGGCAGCGCCAGCGCCGCGGCCTGTGCGGCGAGTGAACCGCCGTGAGCGGCAGCCGGATCCGGCCTCAGCGCCGGCCACTGACGTGCCAGCAGCGGCGCCAGCGCCAGCGGCGCGAGCATGGCCAGCAGCTCGGCATTGAAGGCGTAGCGCAGATAGAGGTGCAACAGGCCGAGCACGATCAAAAGCCGCAGCAGCGGCAGCTTCAGGCCGCGCGACAGGGCCGCATAGAGGGCGATCAGGAGCACCAGCTCCTGCAGCGGCGCCTTCTGGAAGTCGGGCGACTTCCATTCCGCGATGAAGGCCAGCGTGTCGTCGAGGGCGAAGATGCGCAACGTCACCCAGATCGATTCGGGGCCGTAGGGCGTGATGCAGGCCGCGACGAACGAGGCCACGCCAAACTTCGCCCAGCCGGACAGCAATGCCTTGCGCTCGGCGGCATCGCGCGCGCCGACCACCGCCTCGACTGCGAAGGCGACGCCCAGCAGCAGACCCATGATGAAACTGCCGTGCAGGTTGGCCCACAGCAGCATGACGAGCAGCAGAAGCGGCGCGGGCGCCCGGCGCTCCTCGACGGCGCGCACGAGGCCCGCCATCCAGACCAGCATGAACGGAAAGGCAAGCACGGCCGGCCGCGCGAGGAAGTGCGGCAAGGTCATCGCGATGGCGGCCAGCACGAACACCGCGGCCGGCAAGGGTCGCAGATCGCGCAGCAGGAGACGCAGCATCATCGCGAACGAGACGGCGAGCGCGCCCGCGGCCAGCACGGTAACGCCGCCCCAGCCGCCGAGCTTGAACGCGACCGCCATCAGGAGCTGCGACAGCCACTCCTTGGCGATCCACGGGTGGCCCGCGAAGGAAAAGGAGAATGGATCGACCGTCGGGACCGCGCCCTTGGCCAGCATCCAGTTGCCGACGGCGATGTGCCAGTGGGTGTCGGGATCGGCCAGCAAGGGCAGGCCGCTGCCATTGGCGAGGCAGATGAAGAGGAGCAGGCCCAGCACCAGCGGCCAGGACAGCGACCATGCCGAACGCGGTTGTACCGCGACCGTCGACTCGTCCTCGGGATAATCAGGGGAAACCGTGAGGCCGGAAGTGACGGCCATGCAGGGGTGGCTCCGAATTCAGGG
Source organism: Reyranella sp. (assembly GCF_965227665.1). Lineage (GTDB taxonomy): Bacteria > Pseudomonadota > Alphaproteobacteria > Reyranellales > Reyranellaceae > Reyranella. Next base: position 4,991,499 of record NZ_OZ245767.1, on the reverse strand, counting down.
GAACAAGCACCCCTAATCAATTGATATACATTACAATTTCTTTGAACACCACTAATAGATTGCAGTGCGCGAGCGACGGCGGGATCGTGCCTCCGGCCACTGCGTTAAAGGAAAGACGATGCAACCCGCGCCCCTCCTCAAGGATCTCGTGCTCGTGGGCGGCGGCCATTCGCATGTCCATGTCGTGAAGAGCTTCGGTATGAAGCCGATGCCGGGCGTGCGGCTCACGCTGATCGGGCGGGACATCGAGACGCCCTATTCCGGCATGATCCCGGGCTTCGTGGCCGGGACCTATTCCTTTGACGAGTGCCACATCGATCTCGCGCGACTGTGCGCTTGGACCGGCGCGCGTCTGATCCATGCCGAAGCAATCGGGCTTGATCGCGCCAACCGGCAGGTGCTGCTGAAGGATCGGCCGCCGGTCTCCTACGATCTCGTGTCGCTCGATGTCGGCTCGTCCCCAAGCATGGGCGCGATCGCGGGCGCGGCCGAGCATGCGACGCCGGTGAAGCCCATCGCCGAACTCGGCCGGCGCTGGCTGGGCTTCCTGGAGCGGGTCAAGGACTGGCAGGGCGCGCTTCGCATCGCGGTGATCGGCGGCGGCGCGGGCGGCGTCGAACTGGCGCTGGCGATCGACCATCGGCTGCGCCAGGTCGCGCACAACGCCGAGGTCTCCGTCATGCTCGCCACCAAAGGCGAGATCCTGTCAGGCCAGGCGGTGGCGGCGCGGCGACGCATGCGCGCCATCTTCGCACGCCGCGGCGTGCGGTTGATCGAGAACGCCGCGACGACGAGCATCGATTCCGACGCGATTGAGCTCGACACCGGCGAGCGGCTGCCGGTCGACGACGTGTTCGTGGTGACGCAGGCCAGCGCCGCCGCCTGGTTCGCCGGCACCGGCCTGCCGCTCGACCAGCGCGGCTTCTTCGCGGTGGAGCCGACCCTCGCCTCGAGCGGCGATCCTCTGGTGTTCGCCGCCGGCGACTGCGCCAGCGTCACGGCCCATCCGCGTCCCAAGGCCGGCGTATTTGCGGTACGTCACGGGCCGCCTCTTGCCGCCAACCTGCGCCGTGCCTTGCTGGGCCAGACGCCGGAACCCTTCACGCCGCAGCGCCGCTATCTCTCGATCCTGGGCACCGGTGACGGCAACGCCGTGGCGACTCGCGGCTCGTGGGCCTTCGAGGGCTCGTGGGTGTGGCGCTGGAAGGACCATATCGACCGCAAGTGGATGCGCATGTATCGCGAGCCGCCGGCGACGCCGATGAACCCGGCCGCCCACACCGCGCCGCCCGATCCGGCCCTGGCCGATGCCGAGGGCAGGCGCCTGCTGGCCGACAGGGGCATGCGATGCGGCGGTTGCGGCGCCAAGGTGGGCGCCGGCGTGCTCGATCGCGTGCTGGCACGGCTCGGTCCCTCGCCTGGCGCCAATGTCACGATCGGCCTCGACGTCCCCGACGACGCAGCGATGATCGAGGTGCCTGCGGGCCAGGCGCTGGTGCAATCGGTCGATTTCTTCCGCACCTTCATCGACGATCCCTTCACCTTCGGCGAAGTCGCCGCCGTGCATGCGCTGGGCGACGTCTGGGCGATGGGCGCCAGGCCGCACAGCGCGCTCGCCCTGGCGGTCGTGCCGGCGGCGGCCGAACGGCTGATGGAGGAAGACCTCTTTCAGATGCTGTCGGGCGCGCGGCGCATCCTCGACGGCGCGGGCTGCGCGCTGATCGGCGGCCATTCCGGCGAGGGGCCCGAGGCGGCGCTGGGCTTCTCGGTGAACGGGCTCGTCGTCGCGTCGCAAGCGCTTCGCAAGGGCGGGCTGCAGCCAGGCGACAAACTTGTACTGACGAAACCGCTTGGCACCGGCGTGATCTTCGCGGCTGCGATGCGCGGCATGGCGAAGGGGCGCTGGATCGAGAGCGCACTCGCTTCGATGCGCATGCCATCGGGCGATGCTGCACGTGCGTTGGTCGCCGCAGGTGCGCGTGCCTGCACCGACGTGACGGGCTTCGGCCTCGCCGGTCATCTCGCCGAGATGCTTCGTGCCAGTGGCGACGTAAGCGTCGAGCTGCATCTCGATTCGCTGCCGGTGCTTCCCGGCGCCATCGAATTGTTCGCGCAAGGCTTCATGAGTTCGCTACAGCCTGCGAATCTGCGTGCACGGCATCTCATCGAAGGTCTCGATCGCATGGCCGGTCACGCGAAGATTTCGCTGCTGTTCGATCCGCAAACCGCAGGTGGTTTGCTCGCGGCATTGCCCGCCGAAGCGTCGCTCAGCGACCACATGACTCACATCGGGACGATAAAATCACGCGAAGAATGCGTGACAGGGATAAGAATCGTGATCTAGATGCAACTCAGGAGCGGTGCGTCGTGCGCCGCTCCGTGATTTGAACAGGGAGATATAGATGGCTGCGAAGAAGAAGGTTGCGAAGAAGAAGGCGGTGAAGAAGGTCGTTGCGAAGGCGAAGACCAAGACTGCCGCCAAGAAGGTTGTGAAGAAGGCCGCCAAGAAGGCAGCGTCCAGCCGCAAGCGTCGCTAGACTGATGCGAGGGCCCGGCAACGGGCCCTCCAGCATCGGGAGGTGACGGCTATATGGCACACGCGAAAGCAAGCATCGGTACGACCAACTACGCGACTACCATCACGACCGGCCATGGCGGCCATCACAAGCTGACGGCCGACGAAGGCCCTGAACTCGGCGGCGCGGACGCCGGCCCCGCCCCCTACGATCTCCTCACTTCGGCGCTGGGCGCCTGCACCGTCATCACGCTCCGCATGTATGCCGAGCGCAAGCAGTGGCCGGTGACGGCGGTTCATGCCGACATCCATTTCAGCCGCGATGGCGACAAGCAGCGCATCGACCGGGTCCTTACGATCGAGGGCGCCGTCGACGACGAGCAGAAGAAGCGCATGGCCGACATCGCCGAACGGACACCGGTGACGCTCACCCTGAAGAACGGTCTGGAGATCAGAACGTCGCTGGCGTGAGAGGCGACCTTCGCCGATACTCCCGCGAATGCGAGTCGAAATCCTCTGTACCGGCGACGAGATCCTCACCGGCAAGACCATCAACACCAATTACAGCCACATCGCCCGCCGCCTCGTCGAGGTCGGGCTGGGCGTGCACTGGGGCACCACGGTCGGCGACGACCGCGAGAGCCTGCTGAAGGCCTTTCACCAGGCCGGGGAGCGCGCCGATGCGGTGATCGTGAACGGCGGGCTGGGACCCACGGTCGACGATCTCTCGCAGGAGGTCGCCGCCCAGGCCTGCGGCGTCGAGCTGGTTCTGAGTGACCACTGGATGACGCGCATGGAGGAATCCTACGCGCGGCGCGGGCGGGTCATGCCGCCCAACAACAGGAAGCAGGCGATGCTGCCGGCCAATGCCGAACTGATCGACAATCCGATCGGCACCGCCTGCGGCTTCGCCGTCACCATCGGCAAGGCACGCTTCTTCTTCACCCCCGGCGTGCCGCGCGAAATGCGTCGCATGCTCGACGAGCAGGTGCTGCCACGCCTCCTGGCGATGAGCGGCATCGCGGGCGTCACGCGTCTGAAGCGCTTCCACACATTCGGCATCGGCGAGTCGCGCGCCGACCAGATGCTGGGCGACATGGATGTCTTCAAGGAGAATGGCGGCATCAAGCTCGGCTTCCAGGCGCACTATCCGCAACTAGAGACCAAGCTTGCCCTGCGCGCCGACGACGAGACGGCATTGACCGCCCTGCTCGCCCCGGCCGAGGCAGAGGTGCGCCGGCGGCTCGGCAATTTCATCGTCGCCGAGGATGATCAAACCATCGAAGGCGTGATCCTGGGCAGGCTGCTGGCGACCGGATCGACCCTCGCGATTGCCGAGACCTTGACCGGAGGCCATCTCGCCGCGCGCATCGCCCCGCTCCCCGGCGCGGAACGGGCGTTCCGCCGCGGCACCATTGCGCGCGATCTCGCCGAACTCGGCGCCGCCGCGGTCGCGCCCGATCAGGCCGCCGCCGTCGCAAAGGCGCTGCGCGCTTCGAGCGGCACCAGCCACGCTCTGGTCGTGCTGCTCGAACTCGACGAGGGTGCCGACCGTCCCGACATGGGTGGCACGATCTGCATCGGTCTCGCCGACGCAGAAGGCACGGCGACGCGCCAAGCGCGTCTGGTCGGTGGCCGCGACTGGGTGCGTATCGGCGCGACCGAGCTGGCGCTCGACTGCCTGCGCCGTCACCTGCTCGGCCTGCCGTTCGACGAGCGCATCGACTTCGAACGCCGCTGAACCGGCCACCTTACTGAGCGGATAGGAGGATACATGGCTGTCGTCGAAACCGAGAAGCACGGGCAGATATTCGTCGTGCGGATGAACCGGCCCGATCGGCTGAATGCCCTCAATCACCAGATGCGGACGGAACTGTCCGCGGCGTGGAACGAATTTCGCGCCAGCCGAGAGCTGGAAGTCGCGATCTTCACCGGCGCCGGCCGCGGCTTCTGCGCCGGCGAGGACATGAAGGAGTCGCTGAAGGATGGTGCGCCGGGCGGTCGCCGTCCCGAAATCGAGGACCCGTTCATGTCGGGCAAGCTCGAGAAGCCGGTGATCGCCGCGATCAACGGCTTCGCCATGGGCGGTGGCTTCATGCTGGTCGAACGCACCGACCTGCGCGTCGCCGTGCGCGAGGCGGTGTTCGAGGTCTCCGAGGCGAAGCGCTGGCTGCTGGGCGGCTACAATCACGGCCACATCGCGAACCTGCCCTACCCCATCGCGATGGAGATGGCGCTCGGCTTCCGCTTCACCGCGCAACGCTTCTACGAGATCGGCTTCGTCAACCGGCTGGTCGATGCCGCCGAGCTGATGCCGACGGCGATGTCGATGGCCGAGCACCTGCTGACGCTGCCGCCGGCCTCACGTGTGAACACGGTTCATATGATGCGACAGATGCGCCCGGCACCGGGTCCCGATATGCAGCGCCTCGCCGAAGCCCTGCACGAGCATGGCGCCAAGAGCGACCTTATGGAATCGCGCGCCGCCTTCACCGAGAAGCGCAAGCCCAACTTCAAGGGCTGGAACGATCCGGAGGACCGCTACCGCCTGCCGACGATCGAGAGCCTGCAGAATAAGTAGAGCGACCGACTTCCGTCGTTCAGTACGCCTGTCCCTCGCACCGCGCGGCCAGCCTCTGGACGATCGCGCCCGCTGGGTTGGCATAATACACATGCGTGCCGTGCTGCTGGCCGCGCTGAACCACGATCGTGACCGTGTCGCCCGGCACGATGCCGGTCAGCACCACCAGATTGCGGTCGGCGAACTGAACGGAAGCGCGCACAGGCTGCACGCCGTTGTAGATCACGGTGGGCTCCCCGCCGCGGTTGATCAGGGCGAACCTGATGCCGTCGTCCGCCACGCAGACCGACTGACCGTCCGCGACTTCGGCCGGCGTGGGCCGGAGGGCGGCGGAGCGCGCCCCCACCATGCCGCCGATCGGCGCCGACATTGTAAGGGACGCGGGGCCAAACTGGCTCGGCTGATCGACCGGCGGGAGCGGCTTAGGTCTCGGGGACTCGCTCTCTTCGCGGTGCAGTGAGGACGCGGCCAGCATCGCGGCCGATCCAGCATCCCTCGCGGCGCGTGTGGCGAGATAACTACCAACGCCGAGGAAGGCCAGCACCACCACTGCAACGACCGTGAGCGATCGACGCCGTGCTGCTGCGTGCGCATGCGGCAGGTAAGGCGGCATCGGCGCGGCGTGGCGCGGCGCACGCGATCGGGCGGCCCGCGCCGCGTCGAGCGCCGCCCGCACCTTCGCATCATACCGCGTGCGGCTGTCGGGGTCGGAAAGCGTCTGATAAGCATCCGCGATCTGGCGAAAATTCAAGGCGGCCAGCTCCGGATTCCCCGTCGCGACGTCGGGATGATAGCGTTTGGCCAACGCCACATAGGCGGCACGGACCGTCGCTGCATCCGCGGTCCAGGGCACGCCCAGCACCAGATAGTGATCGACATCGATCCTCATCGCGTCGGCAGTCTAGACGGGCGTATGCTGCTTCTCAACAAAGCCAAATCCCGGAGGAAACCCAATGGCCTATCAGTCGATCGAAGTGCGCAAGCTGACGCCGTCCATCGGGGCGGAAATATTCGGCGTCGATCTCGGCAAGCCGCTCGGCAACCAGCAGTTCCAGGAGGTGCACGATGCCCTGATGGAGAACCTGGTGATCTTATTCCGCGACCAGAAGATGTCGATCGAGCAGCACAAGGCGTTCGGCCGGCGCTTCGGGCCGCTGCACGTGCACCCCAACGCACCCATCGCCTTCCCCGAGCATCCCGAGATCCTGGTGATCAAGGCCGACGAGAATTCGAAGCATGTCGCAGGAGAGGAGTGGCACAGCGACGTCTCGTGCGACCTGGAGCCACCGATGGGCTCGATCCTCCATCTCACCGAGGTCCCGACCGAGGGCGGCGGCGACACGCTGTTCGCCAACATGTACCGCGCCTACGACACGCTCTCCGACCCGATCAAGGAGATGTTGAAGGGCCTGACCGCGCTGCACGACAGTTCCAAGGCCCACTATTATCGCGTCAAGGCTACGGATCGCGACGACATCAAGTTCCCCAACGCCGAACATCCGGTCGTGCGCACGCATCCGGTGACCGGCCGGCAGAGCCTCTATGTCAATCGCGGCTTCACCCTGCGCATCGCGCAGCTCAAGCGCCACGAGAGCGACGCGCTGCTCGAGATGCTCTACCGTCACATCGAGACGCCGGAATTCCAGTGCCGCTTCAAATGGCAGCCCAACTCCGTGGCCTTCTGGGACAATCGCTGCGTCCAGCACCATGCGATGTTCGACTACTTCCCGCATCGCCGGTATGGCCACAGGGTCACGGTCTGCGGCGACAAACCGTTCCTGCGCCTGAACTGACGCGGGGCGGGCCGGCCTTTACAGCCGCCCGGCCTTCGCCCTATATCCCTCTCCATGCTGCGTTTCGCGACCAAAACGACCACGACCACCAAAACGACCACCTTCGGTGGGCCGGCGAGGACGTGCGCGTAGAGTCGAACGTGACATAGGACGACCTCACAGGCCCCGCCGGTTCGGACGGGGCCTTTGTCTTTCCAGGCGTCCGTCTCCCGGCTTCAACGAAGGAGACAGACATGCCATCGAGACCTCTTGCCGGAGCCCCCCTCACAGTCGCGATCGTCGGCGCGACCGGCGCCGTCGGCGTCGAGTTCCTGCGCTGCCTCGCCGAGCGGCGCTTCCCGGTGAAGGAACTTCGCCTGCTCGCCTCCGCCCGTTCCGTGGGCCGCGAACTGTCGTTCGACGGCAAGGCCCTGGTGGTCCAGGAACTGACCGACGAGAGCTTCGACGGCGTCGACATCGCCCTGTTCTCGGCCGGCGGCGGCATTTCGAAGCGCTACGCCCCGATCGCCGTCGCAGCCGGCGCTATCGTCGTCGACAATTCCTCGGCCTTCCGGATGGATTCCGATGTGCCGTTGGTGATTCCCGAGATCAACGCCGGCGCCATCGCCGGCCACAAGGGTATCGTGGCCAATCCCAATTGCGCGGCGATCATCGCCATCACACCACTCTGGCCGATCCACCAGCACAATCGCATCCGGCGCATGAACATCGCCACCTACCAGGCCGCCTCGGGCGCCGGCGCCGCAGCGATGGACGAGCTGGCGGACTCTACGCGCGCGTACCTCGACGGTCGCCCCTTCAAGCCGAAGGTGCTTCCGCATCCCTATGCCTTCAATCTCTTCAGCCACAATACCGCGATCGATCCCGCGACCGGCTACAACGACGAAGAGACCAAGGTGATGCGCGAGACCCGCAAGATCTACGGCGACGAGGAGTTGCGGCTATCGGCGACCTGCGTGCGCGTGCCGGTGCTGCGGGCTCATGCCGCCGCCGTCACCTTCGAGTGCGAGCGTCCCATCGACGAGGCCCGTGTGCGGGCGCTGCTCGCCAATGCGCCCGGCATACGCATCGTCGACGATCGCGAGCGCAACGTTTTTCCGATGCCGCGCGACGCCAGCCAGCAGGACGACATCCTGGTCGGCCGCATCCGCCGCGACCTCGGTGATCCGACCGGGCACTCGATCTCGCTGTTCGTGGCGGGCGACCAGCTCCTGAAGGGTGCAGCCCTGAATGCCGTGCAGATCGCGGAGCACCTTCTGGCGGCATGAAACTGAACGCAGCTCCTCTCCTCCGCCGGAGGAGAGGAACGATCGGCGGCGACTACTTCTTCTTTACCGCACGGCCGGCGTGGCTGGCCTCGCCCATGCTCTTGACCAGCTCGTAGATGCGGCGACGCAACGGCTCGTCGCGAATCTTGTAGTAGGCCCGCACCAGCTCCAGCGTCTCGCGCTTGATCAGCGGGTCTTTCTCGGTCGCAAACGGGGTTCCGGCCTCGCCAAAACCGCCACCCTTCTTGACCTTGCCCGCCATCGGGCGGCCGGTCAGGACGTTCCCCGGCATCTCGTCGAAGAAGTACGAGACCGGTACGTCCAGCGCTTTGGAGAACTCGAAAAGGCGGCTCGAACCCACGCGATTGGAGCCGCGTTCATACTTCTGGACCTGCTGGAACGTAAGACCGACCGCATCTCCCAACTTGGTCTGGCTCATGCCGAGCAGGGTGCGCCGCTGGCGCATGCGGACACCGACATGCGCGTCGACGGGATGTGACTTTGCCATCTGACTTCTCTTCCAAAATGTTCACGGGACCGTGCGCCTCAGCACCAATGCAACCGGCCGGCTCCATCCCATCTCCTAGATACGCCTGGCAACGCTTGTCGGACCACATCAGGAATATGGGCCCGGGCGGACCCGCCGCGCTCGAACGACGGCGGACTGCATTCGGTACAATATCCGACCTGCAACCCGACGTTGCCCCCATTCAGACAGTACGTCCAATATCGTTGGAGGTCTTTATTGATACCGCTAGAGTATCAATCATGGACCTGAAAACGCTCCGCTCATTCAGCGCCGTCGTCCGCGAAGGGCACTTCGGGCGCGCTGCCGCCTCGCTGGGAATAGCACAGCCTCCCCTCACCCGTCAGATCCAGAAGCTGGAGCGCGAACTCGGGGTCGTCCTGCTCAACAGAAGCCAGAAGAAATTCGAAGTCACGCAAGCAGGCCTGCTGCTCTATGAGCGCGCTCGGCGCCTTCTGGACGGGGCCGAACAGGCCGAGGCCGACGTCCGGCGCCTGGGGACCGGCGAAACCGGGCGGCTCGTCATCGGTTTCGTGCGTTCCACCCCCTTCACAATTCTCCCGGGGATCGTGGTCCGGTTTCGCGCCGCCTACCCCGACGTCGAACTCGAGCTGCGAGAGATGCGCAACCCGGACCAGGTAAAATGCCTCGAGAACGGCGTCATCGACGTCGGCCTGCTGCGGCCGCCGATCAGCAGTCGGGCTCTTCAGATGGTCACACTCATTCGCGAACCGTTCCTCGCTCTGGTTCCGACGAAGCACGCGCTTGCCGACCGTTCGGCCATCAGCATCCGGCATCTCATGACCGAGCCGTTCGTCATGTATTCACGCGCAGGCTCGCCGCTCATCCACGCGCGGGTCATGGAGATGTGTCGGCGCGCAGGGTTCGACCCTCGGATCGCCCAGTATGCCGACCAGATTCACACCGTCGCCAGCTTCGTGGGCGCCGGCCTGGGAGTGGCTCTGTCGCCATCGACGGTGACGAGCTTCAACATGCCTGGGCTGCGCTGCCTGGCGATCTCGGACAAGCCGGCAGCTTTGCCGGTAGTGGCTGTCTGGCGCACGGGAAATGCCTCGGTTCTGGTGCGCAACTTCACGCGCATCGCCCGCGAGGCGGCCTCAACCTGGCGGCCGCACAACCTACCAGGCTGAGACAGGCCCGGTCAGTCGGGCTTCTTCGAGAGCATCTTGAAGTCCGTATCGAAGACGAGATCGTGCTTCTGGTTGCCGCACATTGCGTCGTCGACCTCGAACTTGCCGGCGGGATGCGCCGTTGCCTTGTCGTCGTCGAATTCCATCTTGCCGCCGGTGCAGCCCGCCGCCTTCACCGCCTCCTCGAGCTTCGTCCGCTCCTGATCCGTAACGGGCCGGTCCTTGGCCATCGCCGGGAGAACGAGCCCGGCAGAGACGAGTAACATGGCGGGAACGGTAAACAGCGAGCGCATTTTGAACTCCTCGGTGGCATTGCAGAAACGATGCAATGCATTTCGAGGGTCATCGTTCCGCCTCCCGTGCGAATCCGGCAGACCGTCAAGTCGACGGCAAAAGTGCGCCTGCGGATCGATGAATGCCGCACTCGGTCTTCGCCAGTCCGCGCCACCGCCCCGCCCGCGGGTCCTCGCCAAGTCGCACCGGCGACGTGCACGGCGCACACCCGATCGACGGGTAACCGCGGCCGGCCAAGGGATGCGGCGGCAGCCGGTGGCGGCTCGCATGGGCCTCGATCTCCGTCTGGCTCCACCCGGCCAGGGGGTTGATCTTGACGTGCGTCCCATCCATCTCGAACACTGGCATCGCTTGGCGCGTCGCGGCCTGAAATCGCTTGCGACCGGTGATCCAGGCGTCGAATCCCGCCAGAGCCCGCTCGAGGGGCGCGACCTTGCGGAAGGCACAGCAGCCGTCCGGATCCCAGGTTGCCCGGCTCAGATCGGCATCGAGACGCGCGGCTTCCTCTGGGGAGGGTCCGACGATGCGCAGGCCGCGTAACCCCAAGTGGCGCACGAGACTGTCGCGATGCGCGATCGTCTCCGGGAAGTGCCGGCCTGTGTCGACAAAAATCACCGGGGTCGTGGGATCGACTTCCGCCACCAGGTGCAGCAGGACTGCCGAGTCCGCGCCGAAGGAAGAGACGACGGCGATGCGGCCGGCGAAGATCTCGCCAATGACGGTCTGCAGGATAGAGTGTGGCTCGGCCGCGCCCAGGCGCCAGCTCAGCGCGGCGACAGGTTCGGCGGATGTCGACCGGACCCTCCCGACATCGTCCTCCTTCGGAGTCATCACATGGCACCTAATACTGGTCAGTCTGTTCGAGTTCGTAGGCCAGGTCGCGCTCGACCTCGCTTGTGAGCTCATCGAGCGTGTCGCGGACACTGCCCATCGCAGAGGCAACGTCGCTGCTCGGTACCTCGAACTCCGCGGCAAGACGGCTCAAGGCAGCGCGAATGTCGACTTCGGCGCGACGCTGGGCGCGTCGCAACGCATCGAGGCGATCCAGTGGATCCGGAACGCTGGAGAATTGCCTTGCCCATTCCGCCAGCAGAGGCAGGTGCGTGCCCGGGAACGCCGTCAGAAGCGGCAATAGTCTCATGAGACCGCCTCCCCTGTTCGACGATCTGGCCCTGGTCTGGAGCGCCGGGATGTTCATCGCGCGGCCGCCTTGCCCAAAGCCGCGTCGAGCCCCTTCGAGAACTCACGCGTCGGATCGCAGGAAACGTCGGTCAGCACGACGTCCGCCGGCATCTGGGCACGCACGGCGACGATAGTGGACATGAGGGCTGCCGCGATGGCGAAGGCCAGCAGGAAACTCTGTCGAGTTGTCATGATGGTTGTGCCTTGTCGATCAATGGTGGATGGGGCCGCGGCCGGACCGGCGCGACAGTCGGGCGGCGGCGAGCCGGGCTTGGCCGGGCGTGCTGAACTGGATGCCGTCGAGTTCGAAGAACGGACGAGCCGTCGCATGGAAGCGAAAGGCGTTGCCGTCGCGCAGGACGATGCCGGCAGGCTCGCCCCAGATTTCGACGATGAAGGGGTCGGACATGGCTCCGCTCCTCCGGCCTTGATCGGCCGGCTATTCTCAGGGAAATGGCGTGGGTGTCTGTGGCTCAGGCGAGCCGGCTGTTCAGCGGCACATGCCGCGTCGACAAGGCTGGCGGCGAATCGAACTAGGGGCCTGGGTCATCGCTGTCTCATCCTGTAGCGGAGCCCACGATCGTGTCGTGACGCTTTAGCACTTGGTGTCGCGGCGCAAGCTGCTCCTCAAATCCCGCGGTCTTTCGACGCTTCAGAAATGCGCCCGATCGCACGAGGAGACAATAATCGGGATTTCCAAAGTTCGGCCCCGGCGGGAAACGCCCCCGCCGGCACCGGCACCCGCCGCAGAATTCCTTGCCTCCCGGGGCGGCCCCCACCCTTGGTGAGATCAAAATCGGAACGCCCGCCACAGGTTGAAATCGTCACGAAGGCCTGCCGGCAGCGCAACAACGGAGGTGCGCAGCAGTTAAATCGCTCGTACGTGAGGGGATCGAAAATGGCTGCACGACCGAGCTGGGAAGGGCATTTGCGCCTTTCCCTGGTGACTTGTCCTGTCTCCCTGTGGTCGGCAACGACCGAGGCGCAGACGGTTCGTTTCAACCTGATCAATCCGAAGACCAACAACCGCATCAGGATGAAGACCGTGGACGCCGGCACCGGCGAGGAATTGTCGCGCGCGGACCTGGTCAAAGGTTTCGCGATCGCCAAGGACGAATACGTTCTGCTCGACAAGGAGGACTTCGAGAGCGTGAAGCTCGAGTCGACGCGCATCATCGACATCGAGAAGTTCGTCGCCCGCGAGACCATCGACCGCCTCTACTGGGACACGCCCTATCATCTCGTCCCATCGGGCAAGACCGGCATCGAGGCCTTCGCGGTGATTCGCGAGGCGATGAAGCGCAAGGCGATGGTGGCGATCGGACGGCTGGTCATGAGCACGCGCGAGCGTGTCTGCGCCATCGAGATCGAGGAGGACGGCCTGGTGTTGACCACGCTGCGCACCGCCGAGGAAGTGCGCCAGCTCGACGAGATCGGCCACCCCGACCTCCCCAAGCCCAACGCACAGATGCTGGAGATCGCCGAGAAGATCGTGGCGCAGCAGTCGGGTGAGTTCGACCCGGCCGATTTCACTGATCGCTACGAGGACGCGCTGCGGGCGCTGATCGAGGAAAAGAAGAAGGGCAAGCCGGTGAAGAGCAAGCCGGCGCGCGAGGAAGCGGAGTCCGGTGTGGTCGACCTGATGGCCGCCCTGAAGAAGAGCCTCCAGGGCACCGGGCCCGAGCGCAACCGCGCCGAACGCTATGCCGCCGCCCAGGCCGCCAAGAAGAAGACCTCCCCGCGAGGGCGCAAGGCGGCCTGATCAGGCCGGCGCCGCACCGTTCAACACGAAGAGAACGCGGGCCATGCGGTCGCTGCGGTTGGCCCAGGCGTGGTTCGTGCCACGCTGGATCAGCACGTCTCCGGCTTTCATGAGCGTCTCCCCGACATCCATCAGCGCCCAGATCTCGCCCTCGATCACGACCGCGTAGTCGACGCTGTGGGTCTTGTGGAATCCCGGATGGCGGGCGGCTTTATCATGGGCCTGCGCCGCGCCGTACTGGCTGAACACCTCGGCCTGGTTGCCGTAGTTGCGCTCCCTGTCGGGCGGAAACTCGACGATGCGCACGACATTGCCGGCGGCCGGCGGCTCCAGCCTGAAAGGCCTGGCCGTCGGATCAGGCTCCCCTTCCCGGTTCGACGCGGGGATCGCGTCGAGCAGCCAGAGATTGGTAAGCCCGACGTTTGGCGAATGCGACGGTGAGAATGGATGGGGCGCCGGCCCATCCTCGAGGAACACCGAGCGCCCCTCGCTGTCGTGGCCCGTCACGATCCGGCGAACCGGCTTGACCATGCGTCGTCTCCCAACGGTTTCGGCGCACTATGCCTCACCGCGCGGCGGCTTTCACCGCCGCGCGTTCGCAGGCCAGAATCATTGGCCGACCCTGCCGCCCGACACGCGCAGCAGCACGGGATCGGCGCGCCATGCCGCCGGAAACAGGCGCTTCAGCCCTTCGATCTTGGGCAGGTCGTGGCGAAGGATGTAGGGACTGTTCGGATTCAGCGTCGCGTAGTCCTGGTGGTAGCCTTCCGCCGCAAAGAAGGGCGTGGCGTCGTTGAGTTGCGTCACGATCTTCTTCGGGAAGACGCGGGCCTGATCGAGCTGGGCGATATAGGCTTCCGCGATCCGGCGCTGTCCCGGATCGGCGAAGAACAGAGCCGAACGGTATTGCGTGCCGACATCCGGCCCCTGGCGATTGAGCTGCGTGGGATTGTGGGCCACCGAGAAGAATATCTGCAGGATCTGGCCGTAGCTGACGATCCTTGGATCGAACGTCACTTCGACGGCCTCGGCGTGGCCGGTACGGCCCGACGTCACCATATCGTAGGATGCCTTGTCCCGGGGACCGCCGGCGTACCCCGAAACAGCGCGGCTTACGCCCTTCACATGCTGGTACACCGCCTGCACGCCCCAGAAACAGCCTCCGGCCAGAACCGCCGTCTCCGTCGTAGCGTCGGGCCTGCGCTCGTCGAGCGCCGGCCCGGGCAGCACAACCATCGCTTCCTGCGCCCCTGCCGGCAGAACGCCGTACAGCGTGGCGCCCACCAGCGCCAATCCCGACAGGCACAGCGCCGCGCGCCGGCCTCGATCAAAGCGGGTACTGGTCAAGGATCCCTCCTCCTGCTGCTGACGTGAAGCTCAGGCAGCCGCGACGGCAAAGGCCATGGCCACGCCGTTCATGCAGTAGCGCAGGCCGGTGGGCTTCGGCCCGTCATCGAAGACATGCCCGAGATGGCCGCCGCACTGGGCGCAATGCACCGACGTACGCTTCATGAAAAACGTGGTGTCGGTCTCGGTACCGACCGCCTTGTCGAGCGGCGCCCAGAAACTCGGCCAGCCGGTACGGCTGTCGAACTTGGTGGCCGACGAGAACAGAGCGAGCTGGCAGCCGGCGCAGGAAAAGATGCCCTTTCGGTGCTCGTCGTTGAGCGGGCTCGAATAGGGCCGCTCGGTGCCGTTGCCCCTCAGCACCGCGTATTGCGGGGGCGTCAGGAGCTTCTTCCATTCGGCATCCGTGCGGGTCACCTTGAAGGCCGCCTCGGCAGCGGCCGGCCGCGCGCGCCAGGGCATGGCCGCAAGCAGCGCCGCGGCGGCGATGCCGACGCCGGCTCCCAGCTTCAGGATGTTCCTTCTGTTCGGCTGCACGGAATTGGACATGACGGGCCTCCTCTCAACGGAGCGTGAGGGTCTGCCGGCATGTGGGCCGGGCCGTCTCCATATCCAACCCAAGATATCGAGAGGCCGGCGTTACCGTCCCTCTCCCTTGTGTTCGTGCGGATGACCGGAAACGTTACATCCGCCGCGCCGGGCGACCGGCGTGGGCTGACGCCCGCTACAGCTTCAGGTCCGTTCGCGCGTCATCCAGCGCCAGCTTGAAGCGCTTGCACATTTCGCCGATCTGCTCCTCGGTGATGATGAGCGGCGGCGTGAAGGCAATGCGGTCGCCGATGGCGCGCACGATCAGCCCATGGCGCAGCGCATGGTCCTGCACCATCGTGCCGACCTTCTGTTCCGGCGCCCACGGCGTGCGCGCCTTGGCATCCTTCATCAGCTCGACGCCGGCGAACAGGCCGATGCCGCGGACGTCGCCGACCAGCGGATGGTCGCGGAACGTCTCGAGCCCCGCCTGCATGACGGGTCCGACGCGCCGCACCTGGCCCACGATGTCGCGCTCCTCGTAGATCTTGAGCGTCTCCAGCGCGACGGCACAGGCGACCGGATGGGCGCCATAGGTGAAGCCGTGGCCGAAGGTGCCGTTGGTGGCGCTGAGGCTCTCGACCGCGTCGTAGACCTTGTCGGAGATCATCAGCGCCGAGATCGGCTGGTAGGCGGCGGACAGCGCCTTGGCGCAGGAGATCATGTCGGGCTGCAGCTGGTAGGTCTCGGTGCCCCACATGTTGCCGGTGCGGCCGAAACCCGCGATGACCTCGTCGGCGATGAACAGCACGTCGTACTTCTTCAGCACCTTCTGGATCTTCTCCCAGTACGTGCGCGGCGGAGTGATGGCGCCGCCGCCGCCCTGCACCGGCTCGCCGAAGAAGCCGCCGACCGTATCCGGCCCCTCGGCGAGGATCAGCGCCTCGAGATTGGCGGCCATGCGATCGGCGAACTGCTCTTCGGTCTCGCCTTCATTGTGGAAGCGGTAGTAGTGCGGATTGTCGGTGTGGCGGAACATCGGCAGCGGGATGTCGAAGCCCGCGCGCATGTGCGGCTGGCCCGAGACGCTGACCGAGGCGACGGTGTTGCCGTGATAGCCGCGCTCGCGGCCGATGATCTTCTTCTTCTCCGGCTTGCCGATCGCATTGTGATAGTACCAGACGAGCTTGATGGCGGCGTCATTGGCCTCCGAGCCCGAGCACTGGAAGAGCACGCGGCTCATGGGCTTGGGCGCGATCGACAGCAGCTTCTCGGCGAGATCGACGCTGGCCAGATGCCCCTTGTCGAAGAACGTATGGTAGTAGGGCAGATCGAGCAGTTGCTTGTAGCCGGCCTCGGCCAGCCGCTTCTCCGAGAAGCCGAGCGACGCGCACCACAGGCCGGCCATCGCCTCAATGTATTCCTTGCCCGATTCGTCGATCACGTGAATGCCGTTGCCGCGCGCCATGAGCGTGCCGCCCTGCTCGCGATAGGTCTTCAGCTCCGTCTGCTGGTGCACCAGATAGCGCTGGTCGCGCGCATGCGGCGAGTTGGCGTGCAGTCCGTCCATGATCATCCTCTCGGTTCAAACTCTGTCGGGAAACCCTACCGTCCGTCCTTGGCATGCAGGACGGGCGAAGAGAAGTCCTCCGGCCGGCCTGCCTTCTGCAAGAAAGCGGCCAATCCTCAACATCACGCGGGTCATCGACGCTCCGCTCTCGAGGCGGTCAATCGAGTGGCCGCCGGATCGTGCCACCGACGGCTTCGACCCTGTGACACCGCACCCACTGGCCCGACGCCATCTCGCGCAACTCGGGCCTGGTCTGCCGGCAGGCCGGCTCCGCCACCGGGCAGCGCGCCGCGAAGCGACAGCCGGGTGGCGGATCGATGGGGCTGGGCGGATCGCCGGTCAGGCGAATGCGCCGGGCCGCGCGCTCACGGCCCCCGCGCACGGTCGGGACCGCCGACATCAACGCCACGCTGTAGGGATGGAGCGGTTGCGCGAAGAAAGCCGAGCGCGGCGCACGTTCGACGATCTGGCCGAGATACATGACCGCCACCTCGTCGGCGACATGCTTCACCACCGCCATGTCGTGCGAAATGAAGAGATACGTGATGCCGAGGCGGCGCTTGAGCTGCTGCAGCAGGTTCAGGATCTGGGCGCGAATCGCCACGTCGAGGGCCGACACCGGCTCGTCGCACACCACCAGGTCGGGCGCCGGCGCGAGCGCGCGGGCGATGTTGATGCGCTGGCGCTGGCCACCGGAGAACTGATGCGGGAAGAGATTCTGGCTCTCGGGCCGCAGCCCCACCGCCGCGAACAGCTCCGCCACCCGCGCGTCTCGCTCGGCCGGCGTCCCGATTCCCAGCACGTCGAGCGGCGAGCGCACGATGGCTCCGGCGCGCACCCGCGGATTGAGCGAGGAGTACGGATCCTGGAAGACGTACTGCATGTGACGGCGCATCTGGCGCATATCCTCGCCGCGCAACGCCGTGATGTCCGTTCCGCCGAGGACGATACGGCCCGAGGTGACGGGCACCAGCCGCAGCAGGCCGCGCGCCACCGTCGTCTTGCCCGAGCCCGATTCGCCGACGATGCCCAAAGTCGCGCCCTTCGCGACGTCGAAGGAGACCCCGTCGACGGCGCGTACCGTCTCGCGCGGCTTCAGGGGATTGAAGTGCGGCCGCGCAAAATGGACCGCGAGGTCGCGCACCGACACAAGCGGCGCGCTCATGAGCTGGCTCCCTCGTTAAGCCAGCAGGCCACCCGGTGACCGGCGGCAACAACAGTCGTGGGCGGCATCTCGGCCACGCAGCGCGGCATCGCCTCGGCGCAGCGGTCGGCGAACGGACAGCCTTTCGGCAGATCCCAGACCGACGGCACCATACCGGCGATCTCCAGCAGGTCGGCGTCCAAGACCTCTTCTGCGTCGAGATCGGGAACGCAGGCGATCAGGCCGCGCGTGTAGGGATGGGCCGGGGCCGACAGAATGTCCGCGGTCGGCGCCTCCTCGACGACCCGGCCGCCATACATGACGGCCACGCGATCGGTCATCTCGGCGATCACGCCCATGTCGTGGGTGATGAGGATCAGGCCCATGCCGCTGCGGGCGCGCAACTCGCGCAGCAGCTCGAAGATCTGCGCCTGAACCGTGACGTCGAGCGCCGTGGTCGGCTCGTCGGCGATCAGCAGTCGCGGCTCGCAACCGATCGCCATCGCGATCATGACCCGCTGGCGCATGCCGCCCGAGAGCTGGTGCGGATATTCGTCGACCCGGCGCTCGGGCGCGGGAATGCCGACCGCCTTCAGAAGCTCGATCGACCGAGCGCGCGCCGCGCGGGCATCGAGCTTCAGGTGCTTGATCACGGTCTCGGAAAGCTGGCCGCCGATCGTCAGCACCGGATTGAGCGAGGTCATCGGCTCCTGAAAGATCATGCCGATGCGATGGCCGCGCACGTCGCGTAGTCGTTGCTCCGGCGCCCGCAGCAGATCCTCGCCCTCGAACACGATCCGGCCGCCGGTGATGCGGCCCGGCGGCGACGGCACGAGCCGCAGGATGGCGAGCGCGGTCATGCTCTTGCCGCAACCCGATTCGCCCACGATGCCCAGGGTCTCGTTGGCCGCGACCGTGAGCGCCACTTCGTTCAGGACGCGGGCCGTACGACCGCCGCCCGCGAATTCCACGGAAAGCCCCGAAATCTCGAGCAGCGGCGCGCCGGCCCCGGTCATCAGCGGCGTTCCCGCAGCTTCGGATTGAGCGCGTCGTTCAGCCCGTCGCCGATCAGGCTGACGGCCAGCACGGTGAGGAAGATCATCAGGCCGGGAAAGGTCACGGCCCACCAGCTCGACAGCATGTAGGACCGGCTGGACCCGATCATCAGGCCCCAGCTCATCCGATTGGGATCGCCCAGCCCCAGGAACGACAGGCTGGCTTCGAACAGGATGGCCGCGCCGACCGCCAGGGTGGCGGACACGACCAGCGGCGGCAGGGCGTTGGGCAGGATCACCTTCCACATGATGCGTCCCCGTCGCGCGCCGATTGCGAGCTCGGCGGCGACGAAATCGTACTGCTTGATCTTGAGGAACTCAGCGCGCGTGAGGCGCGCCGTGCCGGGCCAGCTCACCACGCCGATGGCCAGCACGACGGTGGCCAGGGTCGGCGAGAACAGCGTCACCAGAACCATGGCGAAGAGCAGAGATGGCAGGACCTGGAAGAACTCGGTGAAGCGCATCAGCACCTCGTCGACCGTGCCGCCGAAATAGCCCGCGACCGCGCCGATGGTGATGCCGATCACGACCGAAATCAGCGCCGCGGCGGCTCCGACCGTCAGGGTCGCCCGGCCGCCGTAGATCAGCCCCGTCAGCACGTCCCTGCCCTGCTGGTCGGAGCCCAGCAGCGCGCCTTCGCTGAACGGCGGCGACAGCGGCGCGGCCACGATGTCGAAGGGATCGGCGACGTAGACCAGCGGACCGACCAGGCTCACCAGCAGGATCGCCACCAGCAGCACCAGGCCGCCCACCGCCACCGGGCTGCGGGCGAACATGCGCATCGCCTCCAGCGTGGGATGCTCCGTCCTAGGAACCCCGGCAACGCTCATGACGCCTTGATCCGCGGGTCGGCCAGGCGGTAGCAGACGTCGACGAGCTGGTTGGCCACGATCACCAGAAGCGAGGAAAAGAACAGCAGGCCGAGCAGCGTGGGGTAGTCGCGGCGCAGCACCGAATCGAACGCGAGGCGCCCCAGCCCCGGCCAGTTGAACACGGTCTCGACCACGATGGCGCCGGCCAGCAGGTTGCCGAACTGCAGCCCCACGATGGTGATGATCGGGAGCACGGCGTTCCGGAAAGCATGCTTGAAGAAGACCTTCCGCTCCTCCAGGCCCTTGGCCCGCGCCGTCCGGACATAGTCCGAGCCCAGCACGTCGAGCATGCTTGCCCGCGTGAGCCGGCTGTACTGGGCGAGATAGACCACCGCCAGCGACACGGCGGGCAGGACGAGATGGTGCGCGACGTCGAGCGAATCGAGCAGCCAGCCGCCGCTTACCGCCGCCGCGGTCATGCCCGAAACCGGTAGGATGGGGAGGACTGACGCGAACAGGATGATCAGCAGCATGCCGGTCCAGAAGACGGGTGCGGAATAACCGATCACCGAGACGACCGTGATGGCCTGCGAGAGCAGGCCGTTGGGCCGCCGCGAGGCCAGCACGCCCAGGGTCGTGCCGCTGAGCACCGCCGCCACCAGCGCCGTCAGCACCAGCAGCAGGGTCGCGGGCAGGCGCTGAAGGATCAGCGACAGGACCGGCAGGTTGAAGAAATAGGAGTAGCCGAGATTGCCCGAGGCAAAACGCTCGAGATAGATGCCGAGCTGGGTCAGGGTGGGCTGGTCGAGGCCGTATTCGCTGCGCAGGCCGGCCCGGATCTCCTCCGTCATCCCGCCCATCTGGCCCGCCAGCGTGTCGACGGGATCGCCCGGCGCCAGCCGGATCAGCAGGAAACTCAGCACCAGCACCCCGATCACGAGGATCGCGGCATAGAACAGGCGACGAGCCATGTAGAGAAACAGCGCCACGCCGCGCCTATCTCTCGGAAAGCCAGACGTCCAGCATTGGCGAGGCCGTCCCCCAGATCGTCGTCGGGGGATTGTGGACCCGCTTGTTGTAGATCGTGTGGTACGGCAGCTCAGTCAGCCAGAACAGCGGCAGGTCCGTCGTGACGATCTTCTGGAACTCGCCATAGAGCGCCTTGCGCTTGGCGGCGTCGGGCTCGCGGCCGGCGGCATCCAGAAGTTCGTCGACCTTGGGGTTCTCGTACTGCGCATTGTTGGTGAAGACCAGCGGCCGGATGTTGGTCGAGAGATAGGTGCGGTTGACGCCGATCACCGGGTCGCCCCAGGCGAAGGCCGCATCCATGCTGATGTCGAAGTCCTTGGTTGCCATGCGCTTGGCCCAGGCCGCGAAGTCGGCGGGCGCGCGCACTTCGACCTCGATGCCGATCTTCTTCAGCGCCGGCTTCATGTATTCGGCGAGTCGCTTCTGGCCGTCCTCGTCGCCCGGATAGTAGTCGCACGTCACCTTGAGCCGGATCCCGTCCGGCCCCTTCTTGAGGCCGGCGGCGTCCAGCAGCTCCTCGGCCTTCTTGAGATTGAGGCTGTACTTGGTGACATCCGGCGAATACTGCGGGAAGCCGCTGTGGATCGGACCGGTCGCCACCTTCGACAGGCCCTTGTGCAGCGCCTTGACGATGAAGTCGCGGTCGATGGCATAGGCGAAGGCCTGGCGCACCCGCACGTCGTCGAACGGCTTGCGCTTGTTGTTGAAGAGCAGCCAGTTGATGCCGCCCACCGCAGCATAGCCCTCGTTGGTGATGACCAGTTGCGGATTGGCCTTGGCGCGGTCGAGTTCGAGCACGCGGTTGAAGAAGGGTTGCAGCAGGAGCCGCCCCGCCTCGAGCTCGAGGATCGAGGTCTGCGAGTCGGGATATGTCTTCAGGATGATGCGGTCGAGATAGGGCCGGTCCTTGATGAAGAACCTGTCGAACCGCTCGAGAACGATCTGGTCGCCCGGCTTGAACTCCACCAGCCTGAACGGGCCTGAACCCACGACATCCTTGCTGTTGTTGGGGTGGGTCTTGATCGGCCGGCCGTCGCCATAGATGTGCTTGGGCAGGATCGGCATCAGCGGCGGACCCATCGCGTAGAGCAGCGCGGGGTGCGGATGCTTGAGGCGGATGATGGCGGTGGCGGCGTCGGGCGTGTCGACGCGGTCGACCGGCGCCAGCATCGTGTTGAAGGGATGGTTGTCGCGGATCGTCAGGATGGAGAACGCGACGTCCGCCGACGTCACCGGCGTGCCGTCATGGAACAACGCGTCCTTGCGCAGATGGAGAGTCATCGAGAGAGAGTCAGGCGACAGTTCCCAAGACTCCGCCAGGTACGGCTTGGGATTCCACTTGTCGTCGTGCATGACCGGGCTGGCGAAGATCTGCGCGCCCGGCACCATGATCCCGGTTCCCGACCCGACGGCGTTGTTGAAGCTGGTGGTGCCGGTCGACTGCCCCATGACCAGCGTGCCGCCGCGTCGGGGTTCCTGCGCCGAGGCCGGCGCGGTGACCGCGACTGCAACGGCAAGAGTTGTGATGAAAGCCGCTATCGCTTGCCGCATGGCCTGCCTCCAACCTGTGCCCAGGCTGAAACGATAGCTTCACACGCCCCGCAAACGTGCACGTTTTGGCAGGGAACGTCTCCTTTTGCGCCAAAACTTCGTCAGCGCTTGTCACTGCTCGGCGAGCGGCCGAATTCCTTTCGATAGCAGCGCCAGAAATAGGAGCGTGACTTGAAGCCGGTTGCCATCGCGACTTCGGTCACCGAGGCTTCGGCGTTGGCGAGCATCTGGTGTGCCCGGTCGAGTCGGACCTTGCGGCGGAACCGCGCCGGGCTGGTGGCGAGCTTGTCGGCGAAGATTCGCTGGAGCTGGCGCCGCGACACGCCGATCGTCTGCGCCACCGTGTCCATGCGCGTGAGCCGGGTGCCGTCTTCTTCCAGCATCTGCATGGCGCGCGCCAGCTTGCGTCCGTGGCGCGCCCCGACCCCCCCGGGCAAATCCCGTTGCGCCGCCCCGGCCGGGCGCGGCAGCCCATGCATGCAATGCTCCGACACTCTCAGGGCGAGCTGACTGCCGAACCGCAATTCGATGTCCTTGAGGACGAGATCGAGCGCCGCCGAGCCGCCGGCGCAGGTGCAGCGCCTGTTGCCGACCTCGAACAGGCGCTCGGTGACATTCACCTTGGGAAATTGCTCGCGAAAGGTCTGCAGGACCTCCCAATGGGCGGTCGCCGAGAGACCGTCGAGCAATCCGCCGCGCGCCAGGACAAGAGGGCCTGTATCGACACCGCCGATGGTCGCGCCGGCGCGGGCCAGCCGGCGCAACGTCGGCATGATCGCCCGCTCCAGGCGGCGCGTCGGCTGGGCATCGGCGACCACCAGCAGGGTGCCAATACTGCCGACGTCACCCAGGGCGCTGTCGACCGCCACCTTCACCCCGTTGCGATCGGGCACCGGCTCGCCGTCGGCCGATACCAGCACCCAGCGATACGGCTTCGAGATATAGCGATTGGCGATGCGCAGCGGCTCGATGATCGACGACAGGGCGATCGAAGTGAATTGCGGGATCAGCAGAACCGCGATCGGGCTCGGCAGCAGCTCGGCGGCTTGTGTGGTGGCACGCGTGCGAGAGGGGGACGGCATCGAGACGGCTCCGGCCAATTCGGACACAGACTTGGCCCAAAAGTATACATAGAGGTCTCGACCCTGCCCTAGACTATCCGTGCGGAAGGCCCGCCCGGCCCTCCGGCGGGGGTGCAGCTCATGTCGAGAATAACCGTCTTCGTCGCCCGCAAGATCCGGACCATGGAGCCGTCGCTGCCCGAAGCGACGGCCGTCGCCGTCCGCGACGGTTCGATCGTCGAGGTCGGCACCCTCGAAACGCTGCGGCCGTGGCTCGAAGCCCATCCCCACACGATCGACAGGACCTTCGAGAAGCATGTGCTGATGCCGGGCTTCATCGATCCGCACCTCCATCCCTCGATGGCGGCCTATCTGCTCCAGTGCGAATTCGTCACCGCCATGGAATGGCAGCTGCCCGGCCGCACGGTCGCCCCGGTGCGGACGCGCGACGCCTTCCTGGCGCGCCTGAAGGAGCTGCACCAGGCCAATCCCGATCCCCGGGAACCGCTCTTCACCTGGGGCTACCATCGCGACTGGCACGGCGAGATCTGGCTCCAGGACCTCGACGCCATATCGAGGACGCGTCCCCTGATCCTCGTCCACCGGTCGTTTCACGAGACGATCGTGAACGACGCCGCCCTCGACTATTTCGAGCTCGACCGACAGAAGCTGCGAGGCGCCCACCAGGTCGATATCGACCGCGGCCATTTCTACGAGGCCGGCAACCGCTTCGTGCGTGCGAAGCTCTCCGCCTACCTCCTGTCGCAGCAGCGCCGGGGGCCGGCGATGAAGCGCACCGCCGAGGTCATCCATCTGGGCGGCCACACGACGGTCGGCGACATGGCCTTCGGCATCTTCGATCACGAGGCCGAGTGGGCCGGCTCGGTCGCGGCCTTCGACAATGACGAAACGCCCTTCCGGGTCGAGTTCGTGCCGCACGTGGCCTTCGCAGGCACCGGCCTGCGCCTGGAGCAGCTCGCCGCGCTTCCCGAGCGCAACAGGCGCCGGCTGCGCTTCGGCAAGCACGTCAAGCTGTTCACCGACGGCGCGTTCTTCTCACAGCTCATGCAGCTCGGCGGTCCCGGCTATATCGACGGCCATGACGGCGAATGGCTGATGGCGCCGGAGGCCTTCGAAAAGGCGGCCCGCGCGCTGTGGAACGACGGCTACGTCATACACGTCCATTGCACCGGCGATCTCGGCGTCGAACTGGCGCTCGACGTGCTGGAGAAGCTGCAGTGGGAGCGCCCGCGCATCAACCATCGCTTCACGATCGAGCATTTCGGCATTTCGACATCCACCCAGGCGCGGCGCATCGCCGATCTCGGCGCCCTCGTCTCGGCCAATCCCTATTATGTGTACGAACTGAGCGACATCTATTCGCGCCGGGGCGTCGGTCATGAGCGGGCCAGCCAGATGGTCCGGCTGGGCTCGCTCTCGCGCAACCGCGTGCCCTTCGCGCTTCACTCCGATTTTACCATGGCGCCCGCTCGGCCGCTGCAGAATGCCTGGATCGCGCTCAACCGCATCAACGCAGCGGGCGAGGTGCTTTGCCCGGAGGAAAGGGTCTCGCTGGACGAGGCACTGCGGGCGATCACGATCAACGCCGCCTATGTGATGGGCCTCGAACACGAGATCGGCAGCATCAGCAGCGGCAAGAAGGCCGACTTCACCGTGCTCGAGGCCGATCCCTGCGAAGTGGCACCACTGGAACTGCGCGACATTCCCATCTGGGGCACGGTGTTCGAAGGCCAGCCCTATCCGCTGGTCAAGGGATGACCTCCATCCCGGTCACCACGATTGGCGGCTATCTCGGCGCCGGTAAGACGACGCTGCTCAACGGCCTGCTGGCGGGCGACCATGGGCTCAGGATCGGCGTGCTGGTCAACGATTTCGGCGCAATCTCGATCGACGAGAAGCTGATCGCGTCGCGCGACGAAGATATCGTCACCCTGGCGAACGGCTGCGCCTGCTGCTCGGTCACCGGCGACCTCGCGATGGCGCTGGATCGCTTCGCCGGCCGCGCCGATCGCTACGAGCAGATCGTGATCGAAGCCAGTGGCGTCGCCGATCCGGCCCGCGTCGCGGCGCTGGCGGGATCGCCCGGCCTGTCCCGGGGCGCCACGGTGGTGGTGGCCGATGCAGCCGCGGTGCGTTCCCGCGCCCACGACAAGTTCGTGGGCAGCCTGGTGCGCCGGCAGCTCGCCGCGGCCGACATCCTCGTCCTGACCAAGGTCGACCTCGCCAATCCGACGGACCTGAAGGACGCCCGCGCCTTCGCCACGGCACAGGCGCCGGGCGCGCGCATGATCGAAGTCGTGCAAGGGCGCGTGGACGCCCGGGATCTTTTCTCCCAGGAACCGCCTCGGCGCGGGCGCCTGCCTGCCTGCACGTCAGCCATGTCCGACGCCGCCTCCTCCCTCTTCGAGAGCCATCACTGGAGCAGCGGGACACCGCTCGACATTGAGGCCCTGCGCACCGTCGTCGCGGGCCTGCCCGACGGGATCGTGCGCGTTAAGGGCATCCTGGCCACGACGACCGGCGGCGGGGTCGCGCTGCACCGTGCCGGCGCGATCGTCAGCGTCGATCCGCTCGACGGCGCACCGGACACGAGGGGCGCCGAGATCGTCGTGATCGGACGGGCCGGCAGCCTCGACACAACCCAACTCGACGGCGCCTTCGGTGCCTGTCTCCTCCAAACCAGGACGGACTCGTGAATCCACTGCCAAGCCACGCCCGCGTCGTCATCGTCGGTGGCGGCGTCATCGGCTGTTCGGTCGCCTATCATCTCGCCAAGCTCGGCTGGACCGACATCGTCCTGCTGGAGCGCAAGCAGCTCACCTCGGGCACGACCTGGCACGCGGCGGGACTGATCGCGCAGCTTCGCGCGACCGCCAACATGACCCGGCTCGCCAAGTACAGCCAGGAACTCTACGGCCGGCTCGAAGAGGAAACTGGCCTGGCGACCGGCTTTAAGCGCAACGGCTCGCTGACCGTCGCGCTCACCGGGCAGCGCCTGGAAGAGCTGAAGCGCGGCGCGTCCATGGCGCGGTCCTTTGGCGTCGAGATCGAGACGATCTCGCCCACGGAAGCCGCGGCGCTGCATCCGCTGCTCGACATCGAGGGCGTGGTCGGCGCAGTGACCCTTCCGAAGGATGGCCAGGGCGACCCGACCAACATCGCGCTCGCGCTCGCCAAGGGCGCACGCCAGCTCGGCGCCCGGATATTCGAACACACCAGGGTGACCGGAATTTCGAAGGAGCGCGGCCGCGTGACCGGCGTCGCCACCGACAAGGGCACGATCGAGGCGGAGTTCGTCGTCAATTGCGCCGGCATGTGGGGCAGCATCGTGGGCAAGATGGCGGGTGCCGCGCTGCCGCTGCAGGCCTGCGAGCATTTCTACATCGTCACGGAGAAGGTTCCCGGCCTGTCGCGCACCCTGCCGGTGCTGCGGGTGCCCGACGAGTGCGCCTACTACAAGGAGGATGCCGGCAAGATCCTGCTGGGCGCCTTCGAGCCGGTCGCGAAACCCTGGGCGACCGACGGCATCCCCGAAGACTTCTGCTTCGACCAGCTGCCGGAAGACTTCGACCATTTCGCGCCGATTCTGGAGAAGGCGACACGGCGCCTGCCCATCCTGGAGAAGACCGGCATCCATACCTTCTTCAACGGGCCCGAGAGCTTCACCCACGACGACCGCTATCTGCTGGGCGAAGCTCCAGAGCTCAGGAATTTCTTCGTCGCTTGCGGCTTCAACTCGGTCGGCATCCAGTCGGCGGGCGGCGCCGGCAAGGCGCTGGCCGAATGGATCGTGGGCGGCGCCCCGCCCTTCGACCTGTGGGACGTCGACGTGCGGCGAACCTTTCCGTATCAGTCGACCAAGTCCTTCATCGAGGCCCGGGTGACGGAGACGCTGGGGCTGCTCTATGCCGACCATTTCCCGTACCGGCAATTCACGACGGCGCGCGGCGTGCGCCACACCCCCTTCTATGAGCGGCTGAAGGAACGCGGCGCCTGCTTCGGCGAGACGGCGGGCTGGGAGCGCGCTCACTGGTTCCAGCCGGCCGACCGGCGCGAGGCCGGCGTACCGCCGGCCTATCGCTATTCGTGGCAGCGGCAGAACTGGTTCGACTATTCGGCCGAGGAACATCGCGCCGTCCGCACCGGCCTCGGCATGCTGGACATGAGCGCCTTCGGCAAGTTTCGCGTCGAGGGTCGCGACGCCGAAGCCGTACTGCAGCGCCTCTCGGCCAACGATGTCGCCGTCGAACCGGGGCGCATCGTCTACACGCAGTGGCTGAACGAGCGCGGCGGAATCGAGGCCGATCTCACCGTCACGCGCCTAGGCGAACACTCGTTTCTGGTCATCACCGCCGCTGCGGCGGTCACGCGCGACCTCGCCTGGCTCAGGCGGCACATCCCGCCGGAGGCGCACTGCACGACCCTCGACGTCACGAGCGGCGAAGCCTGCCTCGCCGTCATGGGCCCACGGTCGCGCGAGTTCCTGCAGGCCCTGACGACGGCCGACCTGTCGAACGCGGCCTTTCCCTTCGGCACGGCCCGCACGATCGAACTCGGCATGGCGCTGGTGCGCGCGCACCGCATCACCTATGTCGGCGAGCTGGGCTGGGAACTCTACATGCCGACGGAATTCGCGCGACAGATCTTCGACCTGCTGGTCGATGCCGGCGAAACGCACGGTCTTCGCCTGGCCGGTGTGCATGCCATGAATTCGCTGCGGCTCGAGAAGGCCTATCGCGACTTCGGCCACGATATCAGCGACGAGGACCACGTGCTGGAGGCCGGGCTGGGGTTCGCGGTGAAGGTCGACAAGCGGGCCGGCAGGTTCGGCGACTTCCTCGGCCGCGCCTCGGTCATGCAGAAGAAGCAGGCCGGACTCAGCCGCCGGCTGCTGCAGTTCCAGCTCCTCGACCCGCAGCCCCTGCTCTATCACGCCGAACCGATCCTGAAGGACGGCGCACTCGCGGGATACCTGGCATCCGGTGGCTACGGCCACCATCTCGGCGCGGCCATCGGGCTCGGATACGTTCCCTGCGAGCCCGGCGTGGCAGACGCCGATCTTGTCGCCTCGCGCTACGAGATCGAGGTCGCGGGAGAGCGGATTCCGGCGCTTGCGAGCGTGAAGCCCCTGTACGATCCGATGAGCGCCCGCATCCGTCGATAAAGACTGTAGATGCGACCTCGGAAAGGGCGATTTCCGTCCACCGGCATGTCATCCGCAACAGTGAAGACATTGCTGTTGGTATGACCGCCCTCAGAGGCTGGCCGGAAATGACTTGAATCGACTCAAGCACTTACCTCATCCTGAGGAGCGTCGCGAAGCGGCGCGTCTCGAAGGATGGACAACAGGCAAGGTGCGCGTTCCCACCCTTCGAGACACATCGCGGAGTTTACCCCGAGGTAACTCGAGGGGCGATGTTCCTCAGGGTGAGGTTAGTGGGGCTGTTCATAGCCCCTTGTTTTAGCGGCATTCATTTCCGGCCAGACTCTCAGGCCGAGAGCTCGGCCCACTCTTCTTCAGTCATCGTCTGGATGCCCAACTCGGCGGCCTTGCGGGCCTTCGAGCCGGCATTTTCGCCGACCACGACGAGGCTGGTCTTCTTCGACACCGAGTCCGTGACCTTGGCGCCCAGCTCCTCGGCGCGGGCCTTGGCGGCGTCGCGGGTCATCGTGGACAGTTCGCCCGTGAAGACCACGATCTTGTCCTTGAGCTTGGCATCGGCGGCGATCACGCGGCGCTCGACCGGCTGGACCGAAAGCTGCTTCAGCAGGTCGCGGATGATCTCGACATTGTGGCCTTCGCCGAAGAAGGCGCACATCGCATCCGCCGTCGTGACGCCGATCTGCTCGACGTTGCACAGCCTTCCGTAGCTCGGCCCGACGGTCTCGGCGGCCTTCTCCTTCTTGGCGGGTTCGGGATGCGCTTCGCGTTCCTTGACGGCGGCCAGCATCCCGGCCAGCCAGCTGTCGGCATCGCCATATTCCTGCGCCAGGATCTTCGCCGTGGCCTCGCCGATCAGGGGAATGCCGATCGCATTGATGAAACGGTCGAGCGAGATGGTGCGGCGGGCGTCGATCGCCGCCAGGAGGTTGCGCACGGAGAGATCGCCCCAGCCCTCGCGCTTCCTGATGTCGGCTTCGTGCTCGCGCAGTCGGAAGATGTCCCCCGGAACCTTGAGCAGCCCGTCGTTGAAGAAGTTCTCGATGTGGGTGCCGCCCAGCCCCTCGATGTCGAAGCAGTTGCGCGACACGAAGTAGCGCAGGCGCTCGACCTGCTGGAACGGACATTCGAGCCCGCCGGAGCAACGCCGCACCACGCCGCCCTCCTCGGCCTTCACCTCGGTCTCGAGCGGACAGGGGCAGCGCGTGGGGAACTGGTACTTGTGCGCGTCCTTCGGTCGATCGTCGGCGATGAAGCCCAGCACCTGCGGGATCACGTCGCCGGCGCGCTGGATCGTGACCATGTCGCCCACGCGCACATCGAGCCGCTCGATCTCGTCGGCATTGTGCAGCGTGGCGCGGGCGACCATCACGCCACCGACATTCACCGGCTCCAGTTCCGCGACTGGCGTCAGTGCCCCTGTGCGGCCGACCTGGATGTTGATGGCGTTGAGCCTGGTGCGGGCCTGTTCGGCCGGGAACTTGTGGGCCGTCGCCCAGCGTGGCGCGCGGCTCACGAAGCCCAGCCGCTCCTGCCAGTCGATGCGGTCGACCTTGTAGACGACACCGTCGATGTCATAGGGCAGCGACGGGCGCTCGATGCCGATCTTCGCGTAGAAGGCCCGGACCTCGTCGGGTGTGCGGCAGAGCTTCGTCAGTGGGTTGGTCTCGAAGCCCCACTTGCCGAGCAACTTCAGGTATTCGCTGTGCGTCTTCCAGCTGCGCGGCTCCGCCTCGCCCCAGGCATAGGCGAAGAAGCGCAGGGGACGCTTGGCCGTGATCGCGGGATCGAGCTGGCGCAGCGAGCCGGCGGCGGCGTTGCGCGGATTGGCGAAGGTCTTCTCGCCCACTTCCTCCTGGCGCCGGTTCATCTCCTGGAACGCCGTGCGCTCCATGTACACCTCGCCGCGCACGTCGATCGACTTCGGGAATGCGTCCTTGCCGTGCCCCTTCAGCGTTTTCGGGATGTCCTTCACGGTGAGGAGGTTGGCCGTCACGTCCTCGCCCGTGGTGCCGTCGCCACGCGTGGCGCCCTGCACGAATTCGCCGTCCTCGTAGCGCAGGCTGATCGAGAGCCCGTCGATCTTGGCCTCGCAGCTGAAGGCGATTTCGTCCTCGGGCCCGATATTGGTTTCCTTCTCCAGCCCGCGGCGCACCCGGTCGAGAAATTCCTGCAACTCCTCGTCGGTGAAGCAATTGTCGAGCGACAGCATGGGCCGCGTGTGCTTCACCTTGGCGAAGGCGGTGGTCGGCGTCGGCGCCACAAGCTGCGTCGGACTGAACATGTCGACGATCTGGGGGAAGCGCGCCTCGATCGCCTTCAGCCGCTGGCGAAGCTTGTCGTAGTCCGCGTCCGAGATCTCCGGCGCGTCCTTCTCGTGATAGAGCCTGTCGTGGTGGAGGATCTCCTCGGCGAGCCGCTTGTGCTCGGAGCGGGCCTGCCGCTCGGTCAGCTTGTCGACGGCGAGCGCCGCCACGACCTTGGCCGCACGGGACATCGTCGTCCTCCTAAACTGCCGTCGCCAGCAGCCGGTCGGCCGCGGCGCGGGCCTCGACGGTCACCTCCGCGCCCGACAACATGCGCGCGATCTCCTCGCGGCGGCCCTGCGCATCCAGCGCCAGGACGTCCGTGCTGGCGGCCGTCCGGGTCGTGGTCTTGCGGATCAGCCAGTGCCGGTCGGCGACCGCGGCGACCTGCGGCGAATGGGTGACGACCAGCACCTGGACGTCCTTGGCCAGCCGCTTCAGCCGCTCGCCGACGGCGGCCGCCGTGGCGCCGCCGATCCCGGAATCGACCTCGTCGAAAACGATGGTCGGCGCGTCGCCTGCCTTGGCGAGGCAGACCTTGAGTGCCAGCAGGAAGCGCGAGAGCTCGCCGCCCGAGGCAATTTTCGCAATCGGCGCCGGCGGGGCGCCGGGATTGGTCGACACGGTGAACTGCACGCGATCCGTGCCAGCGGCCGACCATTCCACCTCCGGCAGGGCGGCGACGTCGGTCACGAATTTCGCGCGTTCGAGCTTGAGCGGCGCCAGTTCCGCCGCCACTGCCTTGTCCAGTCTCGCGGCGCCCTTGCGGCGCGCGGCGGCCTGCGCTTCGGCCGCCGTCACGTAGATGGCGCGGGCCGCTTTCGCCTCGGCCGCGAGCTTCTTCAGTCCCGCCTCGCCATCGTCGAGCGCCGCCAGCTGCGCCGAGAATTTCTCCGCGAGGTCGGAGAGCCCCGCCACAGCGACATTGTGCTTGCGCGCCATCGCCCGGAGCGCGAACAGCCGCTCCTCGATCTTCTCCAGCCGCGCCGGATCGAACTCGAGCGCATCGCGGGCAGTCTCGAGCTGAGCCTGCGCCTCCGTGGCCTCGCTCAAGGCGCGATCGAGCGCCGCCAGCGGCGCATCGAGCCGGCCATCCGCCTTGTCGGCGTTCCGCTCGATCAGGCGGTGCGCCGTGCGCAGGCTGGTAACGGCGCCGCGCCCCTGCTCCAGTTCCGACAGCGCCTGGGTGACGGCCTCGCCCAGCGCGCTGCCCGCCCGCATGAGCGCTCGTTCGCTCGCCAGGGTTTCCTCGTCATCGGCCTTGGGCGCCAGGGCCTTCAGTTCCTTGACCGCGTGGCGCAGGAAATCCTCGTCGCGCCGCGCGGCTTCCGCGGTCGCCAGGGCCTCGGCATGCGCCAGCTCGGCGGATCGCCACGCCGTCCATGACGAAGCCACGGCGGTCGCCTGTTTCTCGAGACCGGCAAAGGCATCGAGCGACGCGCGGTGCGTGCCCATGTCGAGCAGCCCGTGCTGATCCATCTGGCCCTGGATTTCGACCAGCGTGTCGCCCAGCCGGCGCAGTAGCGCGACCGAAGTCGGTTGGTCGTTGACGAAGGCGCGTCCGCGCCCGTCGGCGACGATCGTGCGCCGCAGGGTCAACAGGTCCTCACCGTCGAAGCCCTGCTCTGCGAGGATCGACCGTGCGGGATGATCGCGCGGCAGGTCGAAGGACGCGGCGATCGAGGCCTGTGGCGCCCCGCGCCGGACCACGCCCGACTCGGCCCGAGCACCAAGCACCAGGCCGAGCGCGTCGATCAGGATCGACTTGCCCGCACCGGTCTCGCCGGTGAGGGCGCCAAGGCCGCCGGAATGGGCGAATTCGAGGTCGAGCTTCTCGATCAGCACGAAATCGCGGATCGAAAGCGTGGCGAGCATGCCGGCGTCAGAAGATGCTGGAGAACCAGCCGCGCTTCTCGTCGGGCGGCCTCGTCCCCTCGCCGGTCATCAGGAAGTAGCTGTCCTGATACCACTCGCTGCCGGGGAAATTGTAGCCGAGCACGGCCGCGGCCTCCTGGGCCTCGCTCTTCACTCCAAGGGCCAGGTAGGTTTCGACCAGC
This sequence comes from Reyranella sp., assembly GCF_965227665.1. Classification (GTDB taxonomy): domain Bacteria; phylum Pseudomonadota; class Alphaproteobacteria; order Reyranellales; family Reyranellaceae; genus Reyranella. The sequence continues at coordinate 4,958,785 of NZ_OZ245767.1, read as the reverse complement.
CGGTGCAGCGCCTCCGGCACGTGTGTCGTCGTCTGGTAGCGTTCGATCACCACGCGGTAGCGGTTGATCGCGCCGACATACTGCTGGTTCGTCTGGTAATAGCGGCCGACCGCCATCTCCTTACCCGCCAGGTGATCGATGCAGAGCTCGACCTTGAGACGCGAATCGCGGGCATAGGGCGACTCGGGGAAGCGCTTCACGACCTCGGCCAGCGCGTCGAGCGCCTGCTGGGTGGTGCGCTGATCGCGTCCGACGTCGGAGATCTGCTCATAGTAGCAGAGCGCCTTCAGGTAATAGGCATAGGGAAGGTCGCGGTGGCCGGGATGGAGCTGGATGAAGCGATCCAGCGCAATGATGGCCTCGTCGTACTTGTTGGACTGGTAGTAGGCGAAGGCCGCCATGATCTGCGCCTTGGTCGCCCAGACCGAATAGGGATGCTGGCGGTCGACTTCTTCGAAGCTCTTGGCCGCGGTCTTGTACTCCTGCTGCCCCAGCGCATCGAGGCCGCGATTGTACAAACGCTCGACGGGCTGCTCGACGTAATTGTCGTCGTCCGACCCGCCGCAGGCGACGAGGCCGAACGCCGCCAGCGACAGCGCCAGTCCCGCCACGATGCGCCGACCCTTACTCACAACCAACTTCGACATGTCCCATCCGCAATAAACTTCGGTGCCGGCGGTTTATATCACGCGCCATCGAAAAAAAGAGGGGCCGCAGGGCCCCTCCGAAGATGCGTGGAGAACAGAAATTTCCTGCGTCAGTTCGCTTGCCGCCGCAGGAAAGCCGGAATTTGCAGGTCGTCGTCATCGCGGGCGGGCTTCGCACGCTCCGTGACGTCGAGGCTGATCGAGGTCTGCACCGGTGCCGGACGCGCAACAGGGGCTTTCGGCGCCACTGCGACGACATTCTCCGGAGCTGCCGGGCGGGCAGTAGCAACCGGCTCGGCCGGTGCCGCTCCGGTGGCCGGCGCGGGCTTGGGCGCCGAGAAAGCGCCGGTGATGCGCTGGAACAGGTTCGGCGCACGATTATCGGTCGCCGGACGGGCGGCCATCGGTCGCGTGACATGTTCGGCCCGCACCGGGGTCTTGGTCGTCGAGGGACGGCTGATACGCCAGTCGTTCTCGTCGACCAGGGGACGCTGCGGCGCAGCCGGCGCAGGCGCCTGGACGGGGGCCGGCGCGACGGCGACGGGCGCCGGAGCAGGCGCCGGGGCGACCTCGACCGGCGGCGCCACCATGACGGGAGCCTCGACCGGCGCCTCGTAGGCCGGAGCCGGCGTCGGCATCGACGCCACGATCGGCGCAACCGGCGCGGCCGCGACCGGGGCAGGCGCCATGACCGGCGGGGCTGGCGGCGCGACGGCAACCGGCGGCGCGACGGGTGCAGCCGGCATCGCCGGAGCGGGCGCTGCGGTGGCAGCGGTCGGCATGGCGACCCGGCCGACCGGCGGGGCGACCGGGCGGCTGAGCGCCGGCTGACCGGTCTGGATCGGACGGTTCATGTCGAGCGACAGGTAGTTCGGCGCAGGCTGCTGGGCGGCCATGGCGGCGATGCCCGTAGCAACCACCGACACGCGCATGCGGCCATCCATCGTCGCATCGAAGGTCGAACCGAAGATGATGTTGGCGTCGCCATCCACTTCCTCGCGGATGCGGTTGGCCGCTTCGTCGACTTCGTGCAGCGTCATGTCGAGGCCGCCGGTGATGTTGATGAGAACGCCCTTGGCGCCCTTCATCGAGTGATCTTCCAGCAGCGGGTTGGAAATGGCGGACTCGGCCGCCACGCGGCTGCGATCCGGACCTTCAGCCTCGCCCGTGCCCATCATCGCCTTGCCCATCTCGCCCATGACGGTGCGGATATCGGCGAAGTCGAGGTTGATGAGGCCCGGCATGACCATGAGATCGGTCACGCCGCGCACGCCCATGTGCAGAACGTCGTCGGCCATCTTGAAGGCGTCGGCGAACGTCGTCTTCTCGTTGGCGATCTTGAACAGGTTCTGGTTGGGGATGACGATCAGCGTGTCGACCACCTTCTCCAGCTCGGTGATGCCCTGCTCGGCCGACTGCATGCGGCGGCGGCCTTCGAAGTGGAACGGCTTGGTCACGACGCCGATGGTGAGGATGCCCTGCTCGCGCGCCGCGGCGGCGATGACGGGCGCCGCACCGGTGCCGGTGCCGCCGCCCATGCCGGCGGTCACGAACACCATGTTGGCGCCGTCGAGGAGCTGCAGGATCTCGGGCAGCGCTTCCTCGGCGGCCTGACGACCGACCTCGGGCCGTGCGCCGGCGCCCAATCCCTGGGTGATGGTGATGCCGAGCTGGACGCGCCGGTCGGCGAGCGACTGGGTGAGCGCCTGCGAATCGGTGTTGGCGACGATGAACTCCACGCCTTCCAGCGCGGCACTGATCATGTTGTTGACGGCGTTTCCGCCCGCGCCACCGACACCGATGACGGTAATGCGCGGCTTAATCTCGGACTCCGTCTGAGGGAGACTGAGGTTGATTGTCATTCGGTTTTCTCCACGCAAACGAGGGGTAATCTGCCCGGAGCGACAGCGTGAGCCTCCTGTTACGCTAGAGACCCTTCACCGACACCGGTTTCTTCTTGTCTTTTTGTCTATAGCCTGTGGGAACTGCCTTATCCCGCACAACATATTGCCTAAAAGTTATCCCTAATCCAACTGCCAATCCGGCCAATACGACTCGCCGGAGCTTCGTTCGACGCCGGCTGGTTCTGCACGACCGCGTGATTGTGGAGCGCGAAGCTCAGGAGTCCGGCGGCGGCGGAAAAGGCCGGCCCGCCGGTCGAATCCGCGAGGCCTGCCAGCCTGAGCGGCGCACCGGTCCGGACCTTCTTGTTCAGAATCGCGGCAGCGACTTCGGGAACGCCGTCGAGCTGGCACCCGCCACCGACCAGCACGGCGCGTCCGCCCGCCAACTTATCCACACCGCTCGCTTCCAGTCGGCTGCGCACGAGTTCGAACGTCTCCTCCACTCGCGGACGAATGATGCCGACGAGGATCGACCGGGGGATGTGGTTGGGCCGCGTGCGGTCCTCCTCGCCGATCAGCGGCACGTCGATGATGTCGTACTCGTCGTTGGGCTTGATGACGGCGCGGCCGATCTGCGTCTTCATCCGCTCGGCATGCGCGACCGGCGTCGACAGGCCGCGCGCGATGTCACGGGTGACATGCTCGCCGCCCACCGGGATCGAATCGACGTGGACGAGATGGCCCTCGTAGAACACCGCGATCGAGGTCGTGCCGGCGCCCATGTCGATCAGGGTGACGCCGAGATCGCGTTCGTCGGAAACAAGCGAGCTGAGACCGGCGGCATGCGCGGCGACCACCCGGTCGGCGATCTCTAGATGGGCCCGGCGCACACAGACCTGCAGGTTGCGCATCGCGCCGCTCGCCGCGGTCACCAGATGGACATCGACACCCAGCCGCTCGCCGAACATGCCGCGAGCGTCGCGGACCGGCGTGCCGTCGACCGTGTAGCCGATGGCGGCGGAATGGATGATGTCGCGGTCGGCCGTCTCGGCGGGAAGCTGGATGTGCTGCTGGACGCGGCGGACGTCGCGCTCGCCGATCTCGTGATGACCGATGGCGACTTCGAGGCTCTGATTGTGCGAGGCGGCCGACCCGCCGCTCACGCCGACGATGACGTCGCGAACCTGCTCGCCGCACATTTCCTCCGCGGTCGACACCGCCGAGGAAATCGCACGAGTCGCCGCTTCCATGTCGACGATGTTGCCCGAGCGCATGCCGAGCGCGGGCTGGTGGCCGATACCGACCACGCGCAGCCCCTGCCCGTCGACACGGGCAACAAAGCAAACGACCTTGTTCGTTCCGATGTCGAGCGCTGCAATGACGCCATTTCTCGTCTTCGCCACGATGTCCCCCGTCTTACGCGTACTCTCGCCGTTTTTGATTCTACGCTGGCCCGGGCGTCGCGTCGCCCGGATTGCGCTTTCTGAGATAAAGTTTGTCGGGCAGTCGCAGATCGACCACACCGAATTCGCGCGACAGCAATTTGTGCTGCCCGTCGAGCTTCGCAAGATGCTGCAGCGCCGCGACGGCGTCCTCTTCGGGCAGCCAGATCTCGACGCCGTTGTTCAGGATCAGGTTCCAGCGCCGCTGCCCGACCCAGACGGCGGAGCGGAGCTGCCGCGCGACGGTCGGTTCGTAGGTGAGCAGCAGCAGCAGGTCGCCGACATGGTCCGGCGCGCCGGGACCACCCAGCAGCAGCAGCGTCTCGGCGCCCGGCGGCATGCGACTCGCGCGCACCGTCCGCCCGTTGGCATCGATCAGCGTGTACTGGTTGCCGTTCTGCCAGATCGCCACGGCGCGGCGTTCCTTCATAGTGACATAGAGCGTGTCAGGCAGGCGGCGCTCCACGGTCGCCCACTCGACCCAGTCGATCGCCTCGAGACGCTTGCGCGAGGCCTGGAGGTCGATGCCGAGAAGCGAATCGCCCCGACTCACGTTCAGCGCAGCGAGGATGTCGCTGCGTTCGACATAGTCGCGTCCCTCGACCGTGACGTCCGCCAGCTTGAACGGCGTGATGGCGCCGACGACGCTGCGCGAGATCGCATCGAGCTGGTTCTGGGCCTCGACCAGCCATCCCTCGCGCCAGGCCCACCAGCCGCCGCCACCGCCGCAGCCCAGCAGCAGGACGATGGCGCCGAGCAGCACCGGCTGCTTCCAGAACGGACGGCCGGTCTTGCGGATCGGCCCGCGCTTCTTGCGCCGATCGTAGTCGCGGCGTGGCGCGGCGCCGGCCTTCGGCGTGGCGGTCTTCTTCGCCGCGCTCACGTCGGGCGCCTCGCATTCTCGACCATCCAGGTCATGAGCTGCGACCAGGAGATCCCGGCCCATTTGGCCTGCTCCGGCGCCAGCGAAAGCGGCGTCATGCCAGGCTGGGTGTTCAGCTCCAGGATCACGAGTCCCGAGGTGCCGGGCTTCGAATCGTCCCAGCGGAAGTCGGCACGGGCCAGTCCATTGCAGCCGAGCTCCTGGTAGGCCGCGAACGCCCACTGCTTGGCCGCCTCGTAGACATCCTCGGGAACCGGTGCCGGGACGAGGTGCTCGGTGATGCCGTCGGTATATTTGGCTTCGTAGTCGTAGAAGCGGGTGCGCGGCCGCAGCTCCGTCACGGCGACCGGCTTGTCGCCCATCACGGCGACCGTGAGCTCGCGGCCCGGCACGAATTTCTCGATCAGCACCCGCTCGCCGAACGTCGCCTCCGCCGCCTCGACAGCCGCCAGATTGTCTCCGTCGCGCACGATGTGGACGCCAATGCTCGAACCCTGGTCGATCGGCTTCACGACATAGGGGCGCGGCATGGGATCGCCGGAAGCGAGCGAGCGGCGCTCGATCACCCTGCCTTCGGCCACGCGCAGGCCAAGCGAGGCAAAGATGTGCCGTGCCAGCGGCTTGTCCATCGCAATGGCGGAGGCGAGCACGCCCGAGTGCGTATAGGGCACGCGCATGATCTCGAGGACGCCCTGGATGCAGCCATCCTCGCCATAGCGGCCGTGCAGCGCATTGAAGACCACGTCCGGACCGCCGCCGCCGGCGGGACGCAGGAAATCGACCAAGGCCCGCAGGTCGCGCTGCACGTCGTATTCGATGACTTCGTGCCCGCCTTCGCGCAGACCCTCGGCGCAGGCCTTGCCGCTCACCAGCGAGACTTCACGCTCGGGCGACCAGCCGCCCATCAGCACCGCAACGCGCGTCATTGCCCCGCTCTCCCCGCCGGTTCGCCGATACGCCGGATTTCCCATTCGAGCTGCACGCCGGTCTTTTCCAGTACGCGGCGGCGCACTTCCTCGCCCAGCCCCTCGATGTCGCTGGCCGTCGCTTCGCCGAGATTGATCAGGAAGTTGCAGTGCTTCTCGGAAACCTGCGCCGCGCCGACCTGCAGTCCGCGGCAGCCGGCCTGGTCGATCAGCTGCCACGCCTTATGGCCCGGCGGATTGACGAAGGTGGAGCCGCCGGTGCGGCTACGCGGCTGGGAATCGGTGCGGGCGGCGTCGATCTCGACAATACGGCGGGCGATGGCCAGCTGGTCGCCGGGCGTCGCGCGCAGGCGCGCCGCCGTGAAGATCCAGTCGGCCGGCGCCTCGCTGTGACGATAGCTGAAGCCCAGCGCGGACGCGGGAACCGCATGGACCTTGCCCGCACGATCGACCGCTTCGGCCGATACGAGAACCTGGGACAGGTCGCTTTCATAGGCGCCGGCATTCATGCGCAGGGCGCCGCCGACGGTGCCGGGAATGCCGCTCAGGAACTCGAGGCCGGCAAGCGCCTGATCGCGCGCCGTCAGCGCGACGTTGAGGTCGAGCGCGCCGGCGCCTGCCACGATCTCACCGTCCTCGACCGAAATGCCCGTGAAGCCGCGCAGCAGGCGTATCACCACGCCCTTCACGCCGCCGTCACGAACCAGGATATTGGAGCCGACGCCCAGGACCGTGACCGGCACGTCGGACGGCAAGGCGGCCATGAACGTCGCCAGATCCTCGACATCGGCCGGCCTGAACAGGACTTCGGCCGAACCGCCCGCTCGAAACCAGGTCTGCGGTCCCAGCGCGGCGTCGGCCGTCAGGCGGCCGCGCGGCCGGGGCAGCCGGTCGATCAGATGGGGCGTCGAGGTGGCGAGCGCCATCATGCCGCCGATCCGCCGTGGGGGCTCGCATCGTTGGCGATGGCGCGCGGGCCGGCTTTCTCGGCCGCGAGCTGCTGGATCTGGCCGGGCAGCGCATGCGCCCAGGCGGTGATATTGCCGGCCCCCAGGCAGACCACGACATCGCCGGGACGCGCGATCTGCCAGATCATTTCCGGAAGTTCGCCCGGCCCGCCGAGCGGCATCACGTCGCGATGACCGGCGCGCTGCACCAGGCCCACGAGCATGTCGCGGTTGACGCCCTCGATCGGCGCTTCGCCCGCGGCATAGACGTCAGCGATGATCACGGCGTCGGCATCGGAGAAGCAGGTGGCGAATTCGGCACGCAGCGCGCCGAGACGCGAGTAGCGGTGCGGCTGCATGACGGCGATCACCCGGCCCGAGCCGCCATAGGCCTGGCGGGCAGCGCGCAGCACGGCAGAGATCTCCACCGGATGGTGGCCGTAATCGTCGATCACCGTGATGCCATGGGCTTCGCCGGTCTTGGTGAAGCGCCGCTTGACGCCGGCGAAGCCAGCGAGCGCGCGGCGGATCGTGTCGTCCGGCAGGCCCATCTCCTGGGCGACGGCAATGGCCGCCAGCGCGTTCTGGACGTTGTGCTGGCCGAACATCGGCAAGCGCATGCCAGTGATCGTGCGCGATTCGTTGGTGGCGCGATTCTCGACCATGACGTCGAAATCGGCGCCGCCGCGATCGAGCTTCAGGTTGATGGCGCGCACGTCGGCATTGGCGCCGATACCGTAGGTGATGATGCGGCGGTCGGCGACCCTCGGGATCAGCGCCTGGACCTCGGGATGGTCCGAACAGAGGACGGCGAAGCCGTAGAAGGGAATGTTCTCGACGAAGCGCACGAAGGCGTCGCGCAGCGCGTCGAAGGTACCGTAATGGTCGAGATGCTCGGGGTCGACGTTGGTCACCACCGCGATGGTGGCCGGCAGGCGCAGGAACGAGCCGTCGGATTCGTCGGACTCGACCACCATCCAGTCGCCCTCGCCGAGACGGGCGTTGGTGCCGTAGGCATTGATGATGCCGCCATTGATCACCGTCGGATCGAGGCCGCCGGCGTCGAGCATCGAGGCGACCAGCGAGGTGGTCGTCGTCTTGCCGTGGGTGCCGCCGACCGCGATCGACCACTTCAGGCGCATCAGCTCGCCCAGCATCTCGGCGCGCCGCACGACCGGCACATGACGAGTCCGCGCGGCCAGGACCTCGGGATTGTCCTTCTTCACCGCGCTCGACACGACCATGACCTGGGCGTTGCCGACATTCTCGGCGCGGTGGCCGATCATCACCTTCATGCCCAGGTCGGCGATGCGCCGTGTGTTGGCGCTCTCGGCGACGTCGCTGCCCTGCACCTTGTAGCCGAGGTTGTGCAGGACCTCGGCGATGCCGGACATGCCGATACCGCCGATGCCGACGAAGTGGATGAGACCGAGATCGAGCGGCAACGCCCTCATGCGGCGACTCCCGTGGATGAAGGCGAAAGGGGAAGCGAGACGAACTCACCGACGACGTCTGCGAGGCGCGCCGCAGCGTCGGGACGGCCTGCGGCATGAGCCGCTGCCGCCATCGCCGCGAGCCGCTCCGGCTCCTCGGTCAGGGACACGAGATGACCCGCCAGGGTGGCCGCGGTGAAGGAGGCGTGCGGCAGCACGATGCAGGCGCCTGTCGCCTCGAAGGCCCGTGCATTGGCAGTCTGATGATCGTCGGCCGCATAGGGATAGGGCACCAGGATGGAGGGTCGGCCGATCGCCGCCAGCTCGGCCACCGTCGAGGCGCCGGAGCGGCCGATCACCAGATGCGCGCCGGCCATGCGCTGCGGCAGATCGGCGAAGAACGGTGCGATCTCGGCAACGACGCCCGCCCTGACGTAGCTCGTGCGCACCCGGTCGATGCTCTCCGGCCGGCACTGCTGCACGATGCGCAGGCGCGACCGCAGCAGCTGCGGCAAGGAAAGGACGGCCTGCGGCACGACCTCACCGAACGAGGCGGCACCCTGGCTACCGCCGAACACGAGGAGATCGATCACCCGCCCCTGGCCCGGCGGACGGTAGGGTGAATCGCGCAGCACACGCACGGGCTCTCGCACGGGATTGCCGACGAGCTGCGCCCGTGGATCCCCGTCGAGGTATCGGGTGCGGGCGAAGGAGGTCGCGACGCGCCCCGCCCCACCCAGCACGAGACGGTTGGCGCGGCCCAGCACGGCATTCTGTTCATGAAGCATCGCCGGCATGCGGCGCAGGCGAGCAGCGACCATGGTCGGCACCGAGGCATAGCCGCCGAAGCCCACCACGACCGAGGGGCCGATGCGGCCCAGCGCCCGCCAGGCGTCGAACAGGCCCAGCGCCAGCGAGAAGAGCGCCAGGACCTTCTTCACCGGCGACCCGGTCGGGCTCGCGGAACGGATGTAGTGGATCGGCCGCCGCGACAGCGCGCCCTGCCACTGGCGGCCCCGCGAATCGGTGACCAGGGTGAAGGCCACGCCCCGCGCCTCGAGCTCGCCGGCCAGCGCCTCGGCCGGGAACACGTGCCCGCCGGTGCCGCCGGTCGCCAGGACCACGGGACGCTGGCCTTGCGTCATACGGCCTCCCGGAGGCCGGCATGCTCGCGCGTGAGCGACAGCAGCATGCCCACGCAGATCGCCATCGCCAGTGCAGAGGAGCCGCCATAGGAGATGAACGGCAGGGTCATGCCCTTGGCGGGGATGAGCTGGATGGTCGAGGCCATGTTGATGGCCGCCTGCAGGCCGAACTGGACCGCGAGACCCGTGGCCGCCAGGGTGATGAACAGGCTGGTCTCCTTCGAAGCGCGCGACATCGAGCGCAGCGTCACGAAGGCAAACAGGCACAGGATCATCAGGCAGACGACGAGGCCGAATTCCTCGCCGGCCACCGCCATCACGAAGTCGGTATGGGCGTCGGGAAGCTGCGCCTTCACGGTGCCCTCGCCCGGCCCGCGGCCGAACAGCGAGCCGTTCATGAAGGCCTCGAGCGAGGTGTTGACCTGGTAGTTGTCGCCCGAGGACGGATCGAGGAACCGGTCGAAGCGACTGCGCACGTGGCTGAACAGGAAGTAGGCGCCGACCATGCCGGCGGCGCCGGCCACCGCGCCGAACCCTGCGACCCACATCGGCAGGCCGACGACGAAAAGCTGGACGGCCCAGACGGCTGCAACGACGACGCTCATGCCGAGGTCAGGCTGCAGGACCAGCAGGGCCAGCACGCCACCGACGAGCAGGGTGGACAGGAGATAGCCCGGCGCGCGCCGTTCGGTGCGGCTCTGCGCCAGCAGCCAGGCCGAGATCACGGCGAGGCTCGGTTTCACGAATTCCGACGGCTGCACGCTCGACAGGCCAGGCACGGAGATCCAGCGCCGCGCGCCCTTGATCTCGATGCCGATCACGAAGGTCGCGGCCAGCAGCACGATGCTGCCACAGAAGACGAGCAGCGCCAGCCGCCGTATGTGGCGCGGCGAGGCCAGCGAGATCGACAGCATGACGAGCAGCGCCAACGGCAGGAACAGGAACTGGCGCTTGGCGAAGACGAAGGAGTCGGCGCCGATGCGCTCGGCCGCCGGCGGCGAGGCCGCAAGCGTCAGCATCACGCCGAAGGCCATGATCGCCAGGATCGCACCGAGCGACCAGCGGTCGACGGTCCACCACCACTGGCCGATCACACTGCGATCGTCGCGCGGAACCTGGATCAAACCGCCCTCCCCAAACTCTCGGCCCCCGGCAGAGCCCGCGCCATGGCGCGAAAGGCATCGCCGCGATGTTCGTAACTCTTCCACTGGTCCCACGACGCGCAGGCCGGCGACAGAAGGACGACGGCGTGTCCCGCGGCCTCGCGCTGCGCCAGCGCATGCGCGGCGTCGAGTGCCGACTGCAGGTCGCCACAGCGGCTGTACGGCAGCTTGCCCTCCAGCTGCCCGGCGAACAGCGCGGTGGCCTCGCCGATCAGGAAGGCATGGCGAATGCGGTCGAAGTAGGTGGCGAGCGGCGCCACGCCGCCTTCCTTCGCCTGGCCGCCGAGGATCCAGTAGATGTCGTCGTAGCTCGACAGCGCCCGCGCGGTCGCGTCGGCATTCGTGGCCTTGCTGTCGTTGACGTAGACGACGTTCCCGACGGCGGCGACGCGCTCCTGGCGGTGCGGCAGGCCGGGATAGGTTCGCAGCCCGGCGACGATCGTCTCGCGCGGCACGTCGAGCCAGCGGCAGACCGCCCAGGCGCACGCCGCATTCTGCGCGTTGTGATCGCCCGGCAGGGTGAGCACGTCGGAGAAGTCGACCTTGTAGCCGTCGGCGTCGACCAGCATGCCGGCGCGATAGGAGATGCCGTTGGCCACCGGGCGGTCAAGCGCCACCGGCACGCAGGCGATACCGGGACGTGCCGCCATCTCGCGCTCCACGTCGCGCGAGAATGCGTCCTCGGTGCCGATCACGACGCAGTCGCCGGTGTGCTGGCGGGCGAAGATGTTCTTCTTGGCCGCCACGTAGCCCGCGAGATCGCCGTGCCGGTCGATATGATCGGGCGTGATGTTCAGCCAGACCGCGACATCGGCATGGAAGGTCTGCAGGAGCTCGAGCTGGTACGACGAAAGCTCCAGGACGTAGAGGCCGTCCTTCCCGAGAGGCTCGAGGTCGAGGGCGCCGCGGCCGATATTCCCGCCCACTTCGCAGCGGGCGCCGGCCTGCTGGAGGATATGGCCGATCAGCGCCGTCGTCGTCGACTTGCCGTTGGTGCCGGTGATGGCGACGTAGCGCGCCTCGGGCTGCGCCCGGGCCAGCAGCTCGACATCACAGATGATCGGCTTGCCGGCGGCGCGCGCGGCCACGGCGACCGGATGCGGCACTGGCAGCGTGCTGGGAATGCCGGGGCTGATCACAAGCGCGTCGATGGCCGACCAGTCGATCGTCACGGGATCGGCGATACGGGCTCCCGCCTCTGCCGCCGCCTCGCGGGAGGAAGCGCTGTCGTCCCAGGCGATGCAGTCGATCCCGGCCGCCCGGAGGGCGCGAACGGTCGCCAGGCCGGAGCGCGCGAGCCCCAGCACGACGAACGACGAACCCTTGAGGATGGCGAGGTCGATCATTCGTTACCTCAGCTTCAGGGTCGCGAGGCCGGCCATCGCCAGGATGGCGGCGATGATCCAGAAGCGGAAGACGATGGTGGGCTCGGCCCAGCCCTTCTGTTCGAAGTGATGGTGCAACGGCGCCATGCGGAAGACCCGCTTGCCCGTCCATTTGAAGGACAGGACCTGCACGATCACCGACACGGTCTCCAGCACGAACAGGCCCCCCACGATCGACAGCACGATCTCGTGCTTGGTCACGACCGCGACCGCGCCCAGCGCCCCGCCGATGGCCAGCGAACCGGTGTCGCCCATGAACACCATGGCGGGCGGCGCGTTGAACCAGAGGAAGCCGAGGCCGGCGCCGACCAGTGCCGCCAGCAGCACCGCGAGTTCACCGGACCGCGGCACGTGATGCAGATAGAGATAGTTGGTGAGGATCGAGTTGCCCACGACATAGGCGATCAGGCCGAACACGGCCGAGGCCATGATGACCGGCCCGATCGCGAGCCCGTCGAGCCCGTCGGTCAGGTTGACGGCATTGGAGGTGCCGGCGATCACCAGCACGCCGAAGGCCACGAAGCCCACCGCGCCGAGCGGGATCAGGACGTCCTTGAGGAAGGGCACCGCCAGCGCATAGCGCAGCGGCGGCGGCGAGGACTGGGAGATCAGATAGACGGCGATGCCGGAGGCCACGACCGCAAGAGCGAGCTTGAGCTTGCCCGGAACGCCCTTGGGGTTGCGCTTGGTGACCTTGAGATAGTCGTCCATAAATCCCACGGCGCCGAAGGCGAGCGTGACGCCGAGCACGATCCAGACATAGCGGTTGGTGAGGTCGGCCCACAGGAGCGTGGCGACCGACAGGGTGATCAGGATCAGCAGGCCGCCCATGGTCGGCGTGCCCTTCTTGGTCATCAGGTGGCTGGCCGGTCCGTCGTCGCGGATCGGCTGTCCCTGCTTCTGCTTGCTGCGCAGCCAGCGGATGAGCGCGCCGCCGATCAGGAAGCTCAGCACGAGCGCCGTCAGGAAGGCGGCGATCGATCGGAACGTCAGATACCGGAACAGGTTGAAGGGCGTGAACTGGTCCGCCAGGGGATAGAGAAGATTATAGAACATCCTAGCGTCCTGCCTCGCCGCCGCTGGCCGCCACGATGGCGTCCACGACGATCTTCATTTTGGAGCCCAGCGAACCCTTCACCGCGACCACGTCCCCTGCCCTCAGTGCGGCAGCGACGTCGTCTGCCAGCGCCACCGAATCCGGCCGATGCATGCCGCGCTGCGCCGGCGGCAGAAGCTGCCACAGCGCCCGCATGTGCGGCCCGCACAGGAAGACCTGCGTCGCGCCGCTCGCGGCCACGGCATCGGCGAGGCCCGCGTGATAGGCGTCGGCCCCATCGCCCAGCTCGCGCATGTCGCCCAGCGCCAGGATGCGGCGTCCGCCCGGCTGCGGCTCCATCCGGGCCAGGACCGAGAGCATCGCCCGCACCGAAACCGGATTGGCGTTGTAGCTCTCGTCGAGCAGCTCGATCGCGCCGCCGCCGAACGCCAGCATGCGCCGCGCGCCGCGCCCCGGCGAGGCCTTCACTTCGGCCAGTGTCGCCGCCGCCCTGGCGACATCCGCGCCCAGGGCCTCGATGACGGCCAGCGCGCCGATGCTGTTCAAAACCCAGTGCTCCCCTGCCGCGCCCAGCCGATACTCGATCCGGTGACCGTGTATCAAGGCTGCAACATCACTGCCTGAATCCTGCAGGTCGCAGGAGACAAGGCGGGCCTCGGCAGCCTCGCTGCGGCCGAAGCCGACGATGCGGGAAACGCCGAAATCACGGGCTTTTCGGACCAGCCGCTCGAAGTGGCGGCTGTCGCGATTGAGCACGGCGACTGCGCCTTCGGACATGCCGGCAAACAGGCAGCCCTTCTCGTCGGCGACCGCTTCCTCGCTGCCCATGTGTCCGATATGGACCGGCCCGACATTGGTCACGATGCCGACATGCGCCGCGACCTGGCGGGCGAGCGGCTCGATTTCGCCGGGGTGGTTCATGCCGATCTCGAACACGCCATACCGCACGTCGCGCGGCAGGCGGGCGAGGCTGACCGGCACGCCGACGTGATTGTTGTAGCTCGCCACGCTTGCCGAGGTCGGCGCCTGCGCCGACAGCATCGCGCGCAAGGCATCCTTGGTGCTGGTCTTGCCGACCGAGCCGGTGACGCTGGCAATGCGGGCGTGGCTTCGACGGCGTGCGGCAAGACCCAGCTCGACCAGCGCCTTCATCGTGTCCGGAACGCGGACCAGCGCACCCTGCGCCCCCGGCACCTCGCGTGAAACGACGGCCGCCGCGGCGCCGCGCGAGAGGGCGTCGGCAACGAAGCCGTGACCGTCGGTCGTCTCGCCACTCAGCGCGAAGAACAGGTCACCCTTTCCGACCGCGCGGCTGTCGAACGTCACCCCCTGGGCTTCGAACGGCGCCGTGATCGAGGATGCGGTCAGGGCCGCCCGTACTTCGTCCGAAGTCCACAGCGCGCTCACGCACCGCCTCCGGCAAGCCCGCGCGCCTCCTCGGCGTCGTCGAAATGATGGGTGACACCCTTGATGGTCTGGCCGGTCTCGTGACCCTTCCCGGCGATCAGCAGCAGGTCGTCCGCGCTCGACAGCGCAGCCATGCCGGCGGCGATGGCGGCGTGCCGGCCCTCGGCGATCTCGATCCAGTTGCGACGATCCTCGGCGATGCCGCGCCGGATCTCGGCGCGGATCGCGGCCGGCTCCTCGCTTCGCGGATTGTCGTCGGTCACGATCGCCAGGTCGGCGAGGCGCGTGGCGATCTCGCCCATCACCGGACGCTTGCCGCGGTCGCGATCGCCGCCGCAGCCGAACACGACGACCAGCTTGCCGCGTGCGAAGGGCCTCAAAGTCCGCAGCACCGTCTCCAGCGCCTCCGGCTTGTGGGCATAGTCGACATAGACCGCGGCGCCGGCGCGATGGCGGGCCACGAGCTGAAGCCGTCCCGGGGCGCCGGTCAGATGGGCCAGGGCCTCGACGGCGCGCGCGGCGTCGCCGCCCGTCGCAACCACGAGGCCGAGAGCGGCCAGCGCATTCGAGGCCTGGAAGCCGCCGACCAGGGGAAGATCGATTTCGCGACGCGTGCCCATCACCTCGAGCACGAGGTGCTGTCCGGCCGGGGTCGGCCGGTCGGCGACCAGGCGGAATTCCTCGCCCTTCGCCCCGTAGGTCCAGAAGCGGATGCCGCGCCGCGCGCAGATCGTGCGCAGCGTTTCGGCCCGCTCGCTGTCGGCATTGACGACGGCCGTGCCGCCCGGCGGCAACAGAACCTCGAACAGGCGCGCCTTGGCCGCGAAGTAGGCGTCCATCGACCGGTGATAGTCGAGATGCTCGTGGGTGAGATTGGTGAAGGCCGCCGCCGACAGGCGCAGGCCGTCGAGCCGGTGCTGGTCCATGCCGTGGCTCGAGGCCTCGATGGCGAGGTGCGAAACGCCCTGCCGCGCCAGGGCGGCGAGATCCTCGTGAAGCTGTACGGGGTCCGGGGTCGTCAGCCCGCCGTCGCGCACCAGGGTCGGCGAGACAATGCCCAGCGTGCCGACGCTCGCTGCCTTGAGGCCCATCCGTTCCCAGATCTGGCGCACGAAATGCACGGTCGAGGACTTGCCGTTGGTGCCCGTGACGGCCGCGATGGTCTCGGGCTGGGCGCCGGCGAAGGCCGAGGCCATCAGCGCCACGCGACGGCGCGGATTGGCGTCTCGGACGACGACGATGCCGGCATCGAGCGGCGGCAACTGCGCGTCGGGCGACGCCAGGATGGCGACCGCGCCGCGCTTCACCGCATCGGCCACGAAGGCCGCGCCGTCCTCGCGGGTGCCCGCAAGGGCGGCGAAGAGATAGCCCGGCTGGACCTTGCGCGAATCGAGCGTCAGTCCGGCGAGAATGGGATCGCGCGGCAGCGCGGACGAGGTCGCATTTGCGTCGGCGCTCCGGCGCATGAGCTCACTCAGACGCAACACGACGCACCGCCGGACCGGGGGCTGCCGCCGTCTGACCGGGCGCCACCGCCGTCTGTCCGGGAGCCGGACGGACCGGCAGGGCTCGGCGATGATCGCCGGGCGAACGCCGCACGCTGGCCGGCAAGAGTTGCGGCGGCGCGACGGGGGGCGGCACGGGTGTCGAGGCGATCTCGATCGGGGGCAGGCCGTCCTTCAGGTCGCCCGGCAGGATGCCGTAGAGCGACACCATCTGCTCGATGATGACCTTGACCGACGGGGCCGCCACCCAACCCGCAGTCGCGTAGCCGCCGGTCTCCGGCAGGCCTTTCGGCTCGTCGAGCGACACGATGACGACGAACTTCGGATCGTTCATCGGGAACGCACCGACGAAGGAGCTGATCAGGGCTTTCTGACGATAGCCGCCGCGGCCCGGCTTCTCGGCCGTGCCGGTCTTGCCGCCG
The DNA here is from genome assembly GCF_965227665.1 of Reyranella sp. Classification (GTDB taxonomy): domain Bacteria; phylum Pseudomonadota; class Alphaproteobacteria; order Reyranellales; family Reyranellaceae; genus Reyranella. The sequence continues at coordinate 4,942,579 of NZ_OZ245767.1, read as the reverse complement.
ACCTCGTAGCCCGGAACGTTGGCGTTCTTGCCCGTGCCCTCGACGGCGTTGAGGCGCAGGAGCTGCCGCATGCTGACCGAGGTCTTCTGCTGGATCACGCGCCGGCCCTTGTCGCTGGCCGCGGTGCGCTTCACCAGCGACGGCTGATAGAGAATGCCGCCGTTGATCATCGCCGACGAGCCCATCGCAAGATGCAACGGCGTCACCGAGATGCCGTGACCGAAGGCGATGGTCATGGTGTTGATCTTCATCCAGTGGCGAGGCCACAGGGGTCCCGCGACTTCCGGCAGCTGGGTCGAGACCGGCTTCAGGAAGCCGATCTTGTCGAAGAAGGCGCGCTGGCCTTCCGGTCCCATGACCTCGACCGCCATCTTGGCCGACGCGATGTTCGACGAAAACTTGAACGTCTCGGCCACGTTCAGCGGACGGCGCTGGGCGTGGTCGTCGTTGATCGTGAAGCGGTCGATGCGGATCGGCGAGGTCGCGTCGAACACGCTGTTCAGCGTGATCTTGCCGCTATCGAGCGCCATCGCGGTATTGAAGATCTTGAAGGTCGAGCCCTGCTCGTAGACACCGAGCGTGGCACGATTGAACAGCGCCTCGTTCGTGAGGGTGCGCGTGCTATTGGGGTTGTAGGTCGGGAGCGACGCCATCGCGAGGACTTCGCCGTTGGTGGCGTCCATGACGATGCCGGTGGCGCCGATCGCCGAGAATTTCTGGACCACGCGCGCGATCTCGCGCTCGACGATGCGCTGCAGGCGAAGGTCGATCGAGAGCTGCAGGGTTTCGCCGCTCTGCAGCTGCTGGTCGAAGTAGCGCTCCACGCCCGCCAGTCCGGTATTGTCGACGCTGGCGTAGCCGAGAATGTGCGCGGCGGCCGTCCCCTGCGGATAAATCCGCCGCTCCTCGGCCTGGAAATCGAGACCGGGAATGCCGAGACGGTTGACGCGGTCATGCTCGCGCGGGCTCAGGCCGCGCTTGATCCAGACGAAGGTCCTGTCGCCTTCCAGCTTTTCACGGACGTCGTCGTACTTGAGATCGGGCAGCGCCGTGACGATCTTGCGCGCGGCCTCCTGCGGGTCGAGCAGCAGGTGCGGATTGACGAACGCCGACATGACCGGGACCGATGTCGCCAGCACGGCGCCGTTGCGGTCCACGATGTCGGCCCGCTCGGACTGGATCGAACCGCCGCGGGCGGCAACGCGCTGCGTCGGCTCGGCGCCGTCGCGCAGCAGCGAGACGTAGCCCATGCGAAGGCCGACCGCGGTGAAGGCCAGGCCGAAGATCACCGAAGCGATCACCAGACGCTGGCGCGCGGTCTCCTGGACGTCGCCCTTCAGCCGCTCCTTGGGCGAGGTGTAACGCGCGCCGGCCGCCGCGTTTACCGCGGCGGCCGGTTCGGGCGAGGCAGACTTTCGCCACAGCTTCACCGGGAACCCCCTTCATTTCGTGAGAGGATATCATCGATGGAGGTTGCGACGCTCTTGCCGTCGCCTCCCGGACCCGATGTTGCCGGCTCTTGGATTTGGGCCGGTCGAGGGGGCGTCGTGGGTCCGGAGGAACGCTGGGAAAGGGGTGCGGAGGCCGGCGAGGGGCTGCCGGCCTCCGCTGCGACGCGGCCACCACCACCGGGCAAGTTCGACGAGGGGACGTCGTTGCCCGTTCGTGGGGGGGAAGGAGGTGGTGGATCGCGCCGCGGGGGGACAGATTCGGGTTTGAGCTGATCGAGTCGGACGACCTGCTTGATCGAGGCCGACTCGAGTTTGAGATGCTTCTGCGCGAGCGCTTCGATGCGCTCGGATTCGTTCAGGTGAGCCCATTCGACCCGCAGGATATGCGTGGCCTGCTGGCTCTCGATGATCTTCTGGTTGGTGCGGTCGATGCGCTCCTCAAGGTCCTGCACCTTGTACTTCACGGTGAACAGGCCCACGGCCGTGGCGACGGCGACGACCGACCAGAACAGGAGCCCGCGATGGATCATGCGGCACCGCCGGCGCCGAGCTTCTCGGCGACCCGCAGACGTGCCGAGCGGGCCCGCGGATTGGCGGCGACCTCTTCGGGCGACGGCAGCGTGGGCTTGCGCGTCAGATCGCGCAGCGTCGCGGGCCGCCCACCGGCGCCCGGCGGCGCGTGGCGCGACGGGCCGGGCGTGCGACCGGCGCGGGCGCGGACGAATTCCTTTACGGCCCGGTCTTCCAGAGAGTGGAAAGACATGATCGCGAAACGGCCGCCCGGCGCGAGCACCTGCTCGGCCGCGGCGAGGCCGCGCTCGAGTTCGCCCAGCTCGTCGTTCACGGCGATGCGCAGGGCCTGGAAGGTCCGCGTCGCCGGATCGCTCTCGTCCCGGCCCTGCGGACCGACCGCACGGCGCACGATCTCGGCCAGCTCGCCCGTGGTCTCGATCCGCTTGGCACGCCGCGCCTCGACGATGCTGCGCGCGACACGGCGGCTGCGGCGTTCTTCACCGTAGCGCCAGATGATGTCGGCGAGCTCCGTTTCGTCTGTTTCGTTTACGAGATCCGCCGCCGACGGACCGTTCCTCTCCATGCGCATGTCGAGGGGGCCCGAGGCGCGGAAGGAGAAGCCGCGATCGGCCTGGTCGAACTGCATCGACGAGACGCCGAGATCGAGCGCCACGCCATCGACGTCCTCGACACCTTGGGCCGACAGGAGCTCCGCCATGTCGCCGAAGCGGCCTTCGATCAGGCGCAGGCGCGGCGCATAGCGTTCGGCCAATGCCTGGCCGGCGGCAATCGCGTCGGGATCGCGGTCGATGGCGATGACCTGGCAATCGGCGCGATCGAGCATCGCCGTCGTGTAACCGCCGGCACCGAACGTGCCGTCGAGATAGCGGCCGCCGTCACGCGGCTGCAGCGCATCGACGACTTCGCGCGCCATAACGGGAATATGGCGAACGCCGCTCATGCGTCGCCTCCGCCGAGATTGCGCACGAACGCCGCCATCTTCTCGCGCTCGGCCTCGCGGCGCGCCTGCCAGCGGGCTGGGTTCCAGAGCTGGAACTTGTCGACCTTGCCGACCAGCATGACACCGTCGGTCGCATCGAGCGTCTGGACGAACTCGGCCGGCATCGTGAAACGGCCATCGGGCTCCAGCGAAATCGTGCGCGCGCCGGCGGACAGAAACCCGGCCGGATCGAAGGCGTCGTCGTCGAGAGCGACCTTCAGCGAACCCTTGGGACCCAGCGCTTCGGCGCGCAGGCGGTCCAGCATGGCGTCGAAGCCGGCGCGGGAGTTGCCGTTCACGAGACCGGCGATGGTGGGAGAATGATAGAGCACGAAGGCGCCGCGATCGTCCGCAGGCAGCTCGTCGCGAAAAGCCGCGGGCAACAGGACCCGGCCCTTCTTGTCCAGCTTGATCAGGATCTCGGACCGGAATGCCACGGCCCATCTCCCCCTAGCCCCGCCGCAGGTGCCCCACGCCCCTACGTTGCCTGTTACACGGGATACATTGGGATATCATGGGAAAGACCGGGATGCAATTATATCGACTAAGAATCCACAAGGAATCTGAACGACTTAGACACGACCTCTATTGCGCTCTCCGCACTGAAAAGCACAAGGGGTTGTAGATTCGAGTGCTGATTGAGGAACGAAAAGGGTCAGACGGCCTGTAAGCCGGGTTCTGTCCTCGCCCGAAAGCGATGGATGGCCATTCCTCTGGGACGTCCGTTACCGAACGCCTCGCGCGACCGACCCGGGCGACGACGCGGAAACACCGCTGCCGGTTGCCCGGCGTGTCGCCCCTATTTGGTCTTGCTCCCGGTGGGGTTTGCCATGCCGCTTCCGTTGCCGGTCGCGCGGTGGGCTCTTACCCCACCGTTTCACCCTTGCCGTCCTGGCAAGCCAGGCAGGCGGTTTGTTTTCTGTGGCACTTTCCCTGGGGTCGCCCCCGCCGGACGTTATCCGGCACCGTGTCTCCGTGGAGCCCGGACTTTCCTCACCCGCACGGTTGCCCGCCCGAGTGCAGCCATCCAGCCGTCTGACCCGGCGCCTGACTAGGCCGCCCGTCCCAGCGGGTCAAGCAGGCCGGCCAGTTGGGACCGTGTTTCTGGATCGATCATGCCGTCGACCTGGGCCGCCCGGAAATGGCGCTGGAAGGCTTTCACGATCTCCTTCGGCGGCACCGCGAGCGGCGCCGCATACCCGTATCGTTGAAGCGCCTTGTGGAAGTCGCCATCGAGCGGCCGCGCGCCGGCCTTCGGCCACAGGCCGATCCCCTGCTCCGCCAGTCGCTTCCACGGGAAGCGCCGGCCCGGATCGATCTTGCGCTGGGGCGCGATGTCGGAGTGACCGACGACGTTGCGCGGATCGATGGCCGGATGGCGCGCCAGGATTCCCCGGCAGAGTTCGACCAGAGCCTCGATCTGTTCGGCCGGATAGTCGTGCCGGTCGCCGTGCAGGTTCACGATCTCGATTCCGATCGAGGTGCCGTTCAGCGCCTCGCGGCCGCGCCACCAGGATTTGCCGGCATGCCACGCGGTGCGATCCTCGGGCACGAGGCGATAGGCGGTGCCGTCGAGATCGAGGACATAATGGGAGCTCACCCGATGCTCGCGCGCCGCGTCGCGCAGGATGTCGAGCGACTCCTGCAGCGGAAGCTCGGTGTAGTGCAGAACGAGGATATCGACGACGGCGCCGTCCGCCCTGGGCGCGTGGTTGGGCGACGGCAGGTCGATGAGCTTCACGGTCAGGCCGGCACGAGACCGCGCTGCCTGCGCAGCCGGTCATAGGCGTCGTTGATCAGCGCGAGCTTGCGGTTTGCCACCGCGATCGCCTCTTCCGGCAGTCCCTGCGCCATCAACCGGTCTGGATGGTTCGCGCGGACCTGCCGCAACCAGGCCTCGCGAATCTGTTCGTCGGTGGCCAGCGGGTCGATGCCCAGCACCACGCAGGGCTCACATTCGACCGCGCCCAGCGCGGCGGCCTTGGCGCGCTCGAACCGCGAGCTGGGCAGGCCGAAGATACCGGCGACCTTCGCCAGATAGTCGGCCTCCGCGACATCGATCCTGCCGTCGGCCTGCGCAATGCTGAACAGGCCCTCGACCACGTTCTCGAGGATCTCGGGCGCATCGGGAAACAGTGCGGCGACCTGGCGGGCATAGGTCTCGAAGCCGCCGGCATCGCGCTTGGCCAGGTCGAAGAAGCGTTCGACGTTGGCCTCCTCACCCGGAGGGACCTGGAAGAACTCGCGGAACGCCGCCCTCTCGACCTCCGAGACCTCGCCATCGACGCGCGCCATCTTGGCGCCCAGTGCGATGACGCCGATGGTGAAGCCGATCTGCCGCAGGCCGGGATGACCGCCGTCGTCGGCCGGCGGCGAGGACAGGCCCAGCAGTTCGGCGATGCCGAGGCCGTTCATGCCCTCCACGATTTTGTCCCAGATCCTCATGCCCTGTCCTTATAGCAGGAGGGAGCCGATTGCGACGCAGACCAGGAGGCCGAGCGCCAGGCGGCGATAGAATGTCTCGCTGGCCAGCGGGAACAGGCGCTCGCCCACCACGCCGCCCAGCATGACGGCCGGCGCCAGGAACAGGCCCTGCACCCCGGTACTCCAGCCGATCAGGTCGCGCGAGGTGAACGCGATCAGGGCGAGAAGGTCCACGAACACGAAATAGGTCGTGAGATTGGCGCGCACATGCGCTGCAGAATTGGCGCCCGCGAGGTAATAGAAAGCAATCGGTGGGCCTGCCATACCCGAAAGCCCGTTCAGGAACCCGCTCGTGGCGCCGGCGGCGAGTGTCGTGGCGGCGTTCGGCCGCCCGGAGAATCGCCAGCCGCTGGCGAGCATGACGACGGCGCACAGGATGATGGCCGAGATCGCCCACCGCATCGGCTCGGGGTCGACGGCCGTGAGCACGAGGTTGCCGAACGGCACGCCGATGGCGGCCGCCAGCAGCAGCAGGCCGATGCGCCGCCAGTCGACCAGGGGCAGGACGCGGGGCACCAGGGGCAGCGCGACGGCGATCTCCAGCAGCAGGCAGAGCGCGACACCGACCGCCGGCCCGTACAGCGCCGAGAAGATCGGCGTCATCATCATCGCGGCCCCAAATCCGGCAAAGCCTCGCACCATGCCTGCAATGCAGGCAACGAGGGCGGAAATCAGGAACGGAGCGCTCAACAGATCGGGCATCGCGGGCCGGACGCTAGCATTGCCGGAGCGCCGGGCGCGCATCATATAATGGAGGTCATGGCCTCAAAGAATCTCGCGGTTCCGGCTGCTCCCCTCCTGATGCCGTACATCCAGCGGCGGCCGGAGCTCGAAGGCATCACGCCGAAGCCGTTCAAGCTCGTGTCCGATTACACGCCGGCCGGCGACCAGCCCGAGGCGATCCGGCAGCTCATCGCCGGCGTCGAAGGCGGCGAACGCGACCAGGTCCTGCTGGGCGTCACCGGCTCGGGCAAGACGTTCACCATGGCCAACGTGATCGCGAGCCAGGGACGGCCGGCGCTGGTGATGGCGCCCAACAAGACGCTAGCGGCGCAGCTCTACGCGGAGATGAAGGGGTTCTTCCCGGAGAACGCCGTCGAGTATTTCGTCTCTTATTACGACTACTACCAGCCCGAAGCCTACGTCCCCCGTACCGACACCTTCATCGAGAAGGATTCGTCGATCAACGAACAGATCGACCGGATGCGCCACTCCGCGACGCGCGCCCTGATGGAGCGCGACGACGTCATCATCGTCGCCTCGGTCTCCTGCATCTATGGCATCGGCCCGCTGGAGAACTACCAGAAGATGACCTTCCGCCTGCACAAGGGGCAGAAGATCGACCGCACCACCCTGCTGCGTCGCTTCGTCGAGCAGCAGTACAAGCGCAACGACAACGCGTTCCAGCGCGGCAGTTTCCGCGTGCGCGGCGATACGATCGACCTGTTCCCGGCGCACTACGAGGATCGCGCGTGGCGCTTCGAGATGTTCGGCGACGAGATCGAATCGATTACCGAATTCGATCCCCTGACCGGCGACAAGACCCTGTCGCTGAACGACATCATCGTCTACGCCAACAGCCACTACGTGACACCCAAGCCCACGCTGCAAAAGGCGATCGAGCAAATCAAGGCCGACCTCAAGCAGCGGCTGGAGGAGTTCAACCGCGCCGGCCGGCTGCTCGAGGCACAGCGGCTCGAACAGCGTACCAACTTCGACATCGAGATGATGGAGACCACCGGCGCCTGCGCCGGCATCGAGAACTATTCGCGCTATCTCACCGGCCGCAAGGCCGGCGATCCGCCACCCACCCTGTTCGAGTACTTCCCTGAGAATTCGCTGCTGATCTGCGACGAGAGCCACGTCACGGTGCCGCAGATCGGCGGCATGTTCCGCGGCGACTTCAACCGCAAGAGCGTGCTGGCCGAGTTCGGCTTCCGCCTGCCCTCGGCGATCGACAACCGGCCGCTCAAGTTCGAGGAATGGGACGCGCTGCGGCCGCAGACGACCTATGTCAGCGCCACGCCGGGCGATTGGGAGATGGAGCGCACGCAGGGCACCTTCATCGAGCAGGTCATCCGTCCGACCGGCCTGATCGATCCGACCGTCCTGATCCGGCCGGTCGAGAAGCAGGTCGACGACCTGATCGCCGAGTGCAAGGACTGCGCGAAGAAGGGCCAGCGCGTCCTGGTCACCGTGCTCACCAAGCGCATGGCCGAGGATCTCGTCGAGTACATGCACGAGGCCGGCATCCGCTGCCGCTACCTGCATTCCGACATCGACACCTTGGAGCGCATCGAGATCATCCGCGACCTGCGGCTGGGCGCCTTCGACGTGCTGGTCGGCATCAACCTGCTGCGCGAGGGCCTCGACATTCCCGAATGCGCGCTGGTCGCCATCCTCGACGCCGACAAGGAAGGCTTCCTGCGCTCGCCGACCTCGCTGGTGCAGACGATCGGCCGCGCCGCGCGCAACGTCGAGGGCCGCGTCATCCTCTACGCCGACAAGATGACGGACTCGATCAAGTATGCCATTTCGGAGACCGACCGCCGTCGCGCCAAGCAGACCGCCTACAACGAGAAGCACGGCATCACGCCGGCCTCGGTGAAGCGCAACATCGCGGAGATCCTGCAGTCGACCGCCGAGCGCGACCACTACACGGTCGACACCGGCGTGTCGGGCGACGTCCATCTGGTCGGGCACAATCTGCGCACCCACATCGTCGAACTCGAGAAGCGGATGCGCGCCGCCGCCGCCGACCTCGAATTCGAGGAAGCCGGCCGCCTGCGCGACGAGATCCGCCGCCTCGAGGCGCACGAACTTGAGCTTCCGGGCCAGGCCGCCAGCGCCAATGTCGGCGTCCACCTCGGCAAGATGCAGCATTCGCGGGTATTTCGCGGCGTGCGCACGGGTTCGGGGGGACGCGGCAAGCCAGCCCGGCGCAGCGGCCGGTAGCAATTCGAGCCTCGGCAGTTTCGCCTGACCGCCTCTCGTCGAGAGTTTCCTCGCCGGCCTGAATCCGGTCGTTATAGTCCCCGCGCATGTCCGCCGCGCCGACCGACCTCCGTCGCTATCTCGCAGCCCTCGCCTCGCTGACCCTGATCCAGGTCATCTCGACGATGGTCTTCAACCAGGCGTCGGTGCTGGCGCCCGCCGCCGCGGCCGAATTCGGCGTCGCGGCCGCGGACGTCGCCTACTACGTGTCGATCGTCTATCTCGCGGCCATGATCTCGACCGTGGGCGGCGGCACGCTCACCCGCCGGATGGGACCGATCCGCTTCATCCAGGCCGGGCTCACCATCGCGGCGCTGGGCTCCTTCGTCTTCTCGACGGGCGGCCTGGCGATGGCCGCGCTTTCGGCCTTCATCGTGGGCCTCGGCTCGGGCCCGCTCACCATCGCCAGCTCGCACATCCTGGCGCGCGTGTCTCCGCCACGGCTGGCCAATGTCACCTTCTCGCTGAAGCAGAGCGGCGTGCCTTTGGGCTTCGCGATCTGCGGCGCCGTGCTGCCGACTCTCGCACTCGATTTCGGCTGGCGCTGGGCCGCGGCCTCGGTCGGCCTTCTCTCGATTGCCGCCGCCATCGCCATCCAGCCGCTGCGCGCCCTGTACGACGACGAGCGCAGCGGTGGTTCAGCGCGCCTCCCGACCTTGGCGGAAATCTTCGAGCCGCTGCAACTCGCCTGGCGCGATCCGATCCTGCGGCCGATGTGCTTCATCGGCATGCTGTTCTCGGCCACGCAGGCAATCGTCGTGAACTTCACCGTCGTCTATGCCGTCGACGGGCTCCAGATGTCCTACGTGCTGGCCGGCGCGCTCCTGTCGGCGGCAACCCTCGCCGGCGCCTTCGGCCGGATCTTCTGGGGCGCACTCGCCGACCTGCTGCGCCGGCCGTCGGCGGTGCTGGCGGGCATCGGTGCCATCATCGCAATGGCTGCCACGGTAATGTCCTTCTCGACGCCCGCCTGGCCCACCACCGCGGTTTACATCGTCTGCACGATCCTGGGCGGCACCGCCGTCGGCTGGAACGGCGTGTTCATCGCCGAGAGCGCCTCGCGGGCACCCCCAGGACGGGCCGCTGAATTCACCGGCGCGACGCAGCTCTTCGTGTTCTGCGGCGCACTCCTGTCGCCGCTCCTCTTCCGCACCGTGCTGGCCATCACCGGCGTCTATGAGGCGGGCTATCTCCTGCTGGCGGCGGGCGTGGCGACGGCCTCGTTCTTCCTCGGCCGCGCGGCGCTGCGCCGATCCTGACTCAATCTTCCTTGAGCGCGCTTTCGTGCCAGCGGCGCAGCAGCAGGTGCGAAACCAGGGACAGCAACAGGTAGATCGCGATGCCCGCCGCGGAGATCAGCACCAGGGCCGCGAACATGCGCGGGATCTTGAGCTGGTAGCCCGATTCGAGGATGCGGTAGGCGAGGCCCGATTCGCGGCCGCCCGAGCCCGCGACGAACTCGGCCACGACGGCGCCGATCAACGCCAGCCCGCCCGAGATGCGCAGGCCTCCCAGGAAGTACGGCAGCGCTGCAGGCAGGCGCAGATCGATCAGCGTGCGCCAGCGGCTCGAACCGTAGAGTTCGAACAGGTCGAGCAGGTTGCGGTCGACCGAGCGCAGGCCCAGGACGGTGTTCGACAGGATGGGGAAGAAGGCCACCAGCCAGGCACAGATCAGCAGCGAGACATTGACGTCGTCGACCCAGGCAATGATCAGCGGCGCGATGGCCACGATCGGCGTCACCTGCAGGATGATGGCGTAGGGAAAGAGCGACAGCTCGATCCAACGCGACAACGAGAACAGCAGCGCCAGCAGGACACCGACCACCACCGCGGCAACCAGCGCCTGCAATGTGATCGTGAGCGTGACCACCAGCGCCGGCCACAGCGTGCCCCAGTCCGACACCAGCGTCTTCGCCACCAGGATCGGCCCCGGCAGGATATAGGGCGGGATCGCCATCGCGCGGACGAGGCCCTCCCACAGGGCCAGCATGAAGATCCCCATCAGGACCGGAGCGACGATGCGGGCGCTCATGCGATCATCCCCAGCCTCATCCTGAGGAGCGACGCGCAGCGTCGCGTCTCGAAGGATGGGATCAGGCGAAGCGTTCGTAGCCCATGCTTTGAGATGCCGGCCTGCGCCCGGCTCCTCAGCATGAGGTCTTGCTCTGAAAAACGGGCGCTCATGCCGCCATCGCTTCCGAAAGCTGCGTCGAGGTGAGGCGGCAGAGGGCGGCATAGTCGGCGGAGGTGCCGAAGGCCTCGCTGCGTGGATAGGGCGCCGGGATGGCGAGTTCGGAGCGCACGCGGCCGGGGCGCGCGCTCATCACCACGATGCGCTGCGACAGGAATACTGATTCGAACACCGAGTGGGTCACGAACACGGCGGTGAAGCGCGTGCGCTGCCAGAGTTCCAGGAGGTCGGTGTTCAGCCTGCGCCGCGTGATCTCGTCGAGCGCGGCGAAGGGTTCGTCCATCAGGAGCAGCTTCGGCGAGGTGACGAGCGCCCGCGCAATCGAGACGCGCATCTTCATGCCGCCCGACAGTTCGCGCGGATAGCTCTTCTCGAAGCCCTTGAGCCCGACGCCCGCGAGCGCCTCGGCCGCGCGCGCCTCGCGTTCCGAACGCGCCAGCCCGCGCAGCTTGAGCGGCAGGGCCACGTTGGCCAGCGCCGTCGTCCACGGCAGCAGGGTCGGTTCCTGGAAAACGAAGCCCAGGTCGGGCCTGCCCTGCGGCCAGTCGATCGCTCCGGTGGTCGGCTCGGCGAGACCGGCGACTAGGCGCAGCAGGGTCGATTTTCCGCAGCCCGAGGGGCCGAGTACGCTCAGGAACTCGCCGGCCTCGATGTCGAGCGAAGCGCCGCCCAGCGCCTGGACGCCGTTCGCGAAGACCCGGGAGACGTCGCGGACCCGAACGAGCGGCATCAACCCGCGGGCAAGGTCAGGTCGAGCCGCGTGGCCCAGACCGGCAGCGGCAGCGAGTCCCGGGCGGCGAGGTTGGCGGGCAGCACGGCGCGATCGGTCACCTTGCCGAACGGCAAGACGAGCCCGGCGCGCACGCCGAACACCGCGTCGCCGTCGAGATGCTCGTCATCCTCGGGGAAGAACTCGGTGATGAGCGGTGCATGCCCGGGCGCCTGAATGATCATATGCAGATGGGCCGGCCGCCAGGCGTTGCGGCCGAGGACGCGCAGCATGTCGCCGGCCGGGCCGTCGTCCGGCACCTTGTAGGAGACCGGCCGCACGGTGGTGAAGGCGAAGGTGCCGTCGTCGGCCACGGTGAGGCGCGCATGATAGTTGGTTGGCGACTGCGAGGGGTCCTGCTGGGCATAGAGCGCGTTCCCGGCGTTCTGCCAGATCGCCAGCACGGTCCCTTTCGCTGGCGCGCCCTTTCCGTCGACGACACGACCGCTCACGACCAGCGGCTCGCCCACCTGGCCGCGCCACAGATCGCCGCCATTGGGCAGCTCGGGCGCGCCCTCGATGTGGAACGGGCCGAGCACGGACGACGGCGTGCCGCTCCCGGCGGCGTTCACCATGTCCACCAGCGACGACACGCCGAGCAGGTCGGAGAACAGGATGTACTCGTTGCGCTTGTCGTCGGTGAATTGCGTCGCACGCGTGAGCGCATCGATGGCGGCGCCCCACTCCGCCTGCGTGACCTTGTTCTCGCGCACGAAACTGTGCAGGTGGCCGGCCAGCGAGACCAGCAGCGTCCGCGCGCGCTCGGACGGCGCGTTGCGCGCATAGTCGGCGAACGCCTGGGTGATCGAGGTCGGGGTGAGATTGCGCACGGAAGCCTCCCTGGGTCGGGGCCTCGGCCCGTTACCGCGGCGCCCGCAGGAGCGCGTCGTAGTCCGCCCGCAGCAGCGCGAACAGCAAGTGGTCGGCCCACTGGCCGTTGATGCGCAGATACTGCCGGGCCAGCCCCTCCTCGTGAAAGCCGACCTTGGTCAGTACCGCCTTGGAGGGTTCGTTGTGCGGCAGGCACGCGGCCTCCAGCCGGTGCAGCCGCAGGTCGTCGAACACGAACGGCAGGGTGGCCCGCAGCCCGTCGGTCATCAGGCCCTGGCCGGCATAGGGCTGGCCCATCCAGTAGCCGACGGACGCGGCCTGGGCGACGCCGCGGCGGACGTTGCTGAGGTTGATACCGCCGACCAGCCGGCGGCCTTCATTGGTGAAGACGAACAGGCCATAGGCCTCCCCGGCCCGCCATTCCTTGATCTGCTGGCGCAGCCGGCGCCGGAAATGGTCGCGGGCCAGCGAATCCTCCGGCCAGGTGGGCTCCCAGGGCGTGAGAAAGGCGCGGCTGCGGGCCCGCAATTCGGCCCATTCCGGCCAGTCGTCCAGGCTCGGCGCGCGCAGAAACACGCGCTTCCCGGTGATCCGGGTCATCCCAGACAGCGACAACGGGACGTCGGCAAAGCGGAACATCTTGGGCTATACTCGCGGTTCTTCGGAATTCTTGCATGTTTTCCGGGGTTCGACGTAGGAAATTGAGACGGTCCGTCACGCACCGGGGCGCTGGAAGAGCTGCCGCCATTCGGCCAAACGGGCGTATTACATCCATCCATCGCAAGTCTTCGAGGCACATCGGCCATGGAATCGGCGAGCAAACCCAGTGTCGGCGAAAAGGGCAGATTCTATCTGACCAAGCACATCTGGCTTCCCCAGCAGCCGCTGGAGGATTTCAACCTCAAGCTTTCGGACATGATCCTGCGGAACATGCCGAAGCTGCCGCTGGGCGGCGAGGACGCGTTGAAGGCCTTTCCAGTCCTGGCCGAACTCAAGAAGAGCCACGCCAAGATCAAGGCCGACCTCGAGTACCTGCTGAGCCATCATGAGGAGATCCCGGCCCTCCACGAGGTCCACCCGCGCGACCTCTATGTACCGGGTCGCGCCTGGCGCACCTTCCTGCTGAAGCTGTGGGGCCATGACGTTCCGGAGAATGCCGCAGCGGTGCCGGATACGATGGCTGCGATCGCGAGGATCCCCGGCGTCCACACGGCGCTGTTCAGCATCCTCGCCGGCCGCGCCGAGATCGAGCCGCACCGGGGATCCGCCGCCGGCATCATCCGCTTCCACTACCCGCTGATCGTGCCGACCGAACCGGAGAAATGCTGGATCGAGATCGGCGGCCACCACTTCTTCTGGAGGGAAGGCGAGCCGCTGGTCTTCGACGACACGCGAGAGCACTGGGTCAAGAACCAGACCGACGAGACTCGGGTCGTGCTGATCATCGACTTCAACGCGCCGATGCCGTTCCCGATGAATCTCTACACCGGCCTGCGCTACAATCTCGTCCGCCGCAGCGCCGAGATCAGGACCGCCATCGAACGCGCCGCGATCGGCGTCCCTCCGCGCACGGCCGTCCCGGCAGAACTTCCCCGCGCGGCCTAACCATGGAGCGCGCCACTCCAGTGGCGCTCTTCTCATGATTCTTGAGCGCAACTGCAGTTGCGCTCCCCGATGAGCCCGAAAGGCTGGCATTCTCGCGGATACCTTCCGCATTTCGATTCGCCCGAAACGCTGCAGTTCGTGACATTCCGGCTGGCCGACAGCCTTCCGGTGGAATCAATCGAGAGACTCCGGGCTGCAGCCGGATCGATCACCATTTCCGAGCGTGACGCCTTCTTGGATGCAGGCTTGGGGGCCTGCTGGCTCCGACGGCAGCAAATTGCAGAAGTCGTGGAGTCCGCCCTTCTACACTTCGATGGTGAACGCTATCGCCTGATTGCGTGGACGATCATGCCCAACCATGTCCATGTCCTCATCGAGCTCTTCGGCAAGCACTCGCTGGGATCTGTCGTCGGTTCATGGAAGAGATTCTCCGCCCGCATGGCGAATCAGGCGATAGGCCGCTCAGGGCCATTCTGGCAGGACGACTACTGGGATACGTACATCCGCGATGAACGGCATTTCGAATCCACAGTCAGCTACATCGAGAACAATCCGGTGAAGGCCGGCCTCGTCGTCGATGCTGCCGATTGGCCGTGGAGTCATATCAGGCGTCGCACACAATCGAAGAGATGAGCGATGAGCGCAACTGGAGTTGCGCGCTCCTTTGATGCAGATCAGGCCGCGAGGCGGCCGGCGATCTTGTCGAGCGATTCCAGACCATCGATCGGGCCCAGGGCGGCGAGGGTGAGTTCGCCCTTCAGCAGGCGGCGAGCGACTCGGCGCACGGCGTCCTGGTCGACCGCCTCGATGCGCGACACGATCTCCGCGTAGGGGATGGTGCGGCCGTGGACGATCAGGTGGCGCGCCGCCTGCTCGCAGCGCGCGCCGCTCGATTCGAGGGCCATCAGCGTGCCGGCCTTGATCTGGTTGCGGGCGCGCACGAGTTCCTGCTCGTTCAGCGTATCGGCCACAGTGACGAATTCCTCGCACACGGCAGGTACCAGTTCCGCCAGATCGTCCTCGCCGGTGCCGGCATAGATGCCGAACAGGCCGCCATCGGCATAGGCTGTATTGAAGCAGTGGATGCCGTAGACCAGCCCCCGCTCCTCGCGGATGCGCTGGAACAGGCGCGAGGACATGCCGCCGCCGAACAGCGTCGAGTAGATCGCCAACGCAAAATAGTCGGGGTCACGATAGCCGATGCCCTCGCACCCCAGCACGAGATGCGCCTGCTCGAGCACACGCTGTTCGCGGCCATCGCCGCCGACATAGGCCAGCGGGACCGGCCGCTCGGCATTGGCGGGCGTGCGCGGCACCGAGCCGAAATGCTTCTCCGCGAGATCGACGATCTGGTCGTGCTCGACCCGCCCGGCCGCCGACAGGACCATGTTTCCGGCCGTGTAGTGACGCGCGAGGTAGGCGAAGAGATCGTCGCGGCCGATCGCCTCGACCGACGTGGCGGTGCCCAGCACCGGCCGGCCGAGCGGCTGGCCCGGCAGGGCGGTCTCCTGGAACTGGTCGAAGATCAGGTCGTCGGGCGTGTCGAGGGCCTGGCCGATCTCCTGCAGGATGACGCCACGCTCGCGCTGCAGCTCATCGGGATCGAACACCGAGTTGCGCAGGATGTCCGACACCATCTCGATGCCCAGAGCCACGTCCTCTTTCAGGACAGAGGCGTGATAGGCGGTGATCTCGCGGCCGGTATAGGCGTTCAGGCTGCCGCCGACATTCTCGATCTCCTCGGCGATGGCGCGCGCGCTGCGGGTGCGGGTGCCCTTGAACGCCATGTGCTCCAGCATGTGGGCCATGCCGTTCAATTCCGCCGTCTCGTGGCGGGTGCCGCAGCCGACCCAGATGCCGAGCGATGCCGATTCCACCTCGGGCATCGGGTCGACGGCGATCCGCAGGCCGTTGCCCAGCGTCGTAACCTTCACATTGCTCACGTGCGCACCTTGGTTCTGGCTACGGGCGCGGCGGCCATCTCCCGTCGTTCGTCGATCATGGATTTTAGGGCCGCGACATCGTTCGGCATGCCGTCGGCGCGCTCGGCCCGGTCCAGCAGGTCGCCGAGCCGCTCCGGCAGGCGCGGCCGCTGGCCGGTCGCCTTCTCGACGGCGTCGGGGAACTTGGCGGGATGCGCCGTCGCCAGCACGACCATGGGAATGGCGGGATCGCGTCGGTGCTGCTGGGCCAGCGCATAGCCCACCGCGGTGTGCGGATCGATCGTCTCGCCGAAACGGGTCAGGCAGTCCTTCATCGCCGCCAGCGTGCCGGCATCGTCCAGCCGGCCTGCGTCGAAGAGCTGGCGGATGCCGGCCAGCACGTTGCCGCCGACCTTCAGCGTGCCGGTGCTGCGGAACGCGGTCATGGCGTCGGCCAGGGCGACACCGTCGCGTTCGTAGAGATCGAACAGCAGGCGCTCGAAGTTGCTCGAGATCTGGATGTCCATGCTGGGGCTCAGCGTCGGCACGACCCCGGAGGTCGTCATCGTGCCGCTCTCGAAGAAGCGCGCCAGGATGTCGTTGCTGTTGGCGCCGACCACGAAGTGCGAGATCGGCAGGCCCATTTGCTTCGCCGCATAGCCCGCATAGACATTGCCGAAATTGCCGCTGGGCACGCTGAACGCCACGGGGCGATCCGGGGCGCCGAGCTTCAGCGCCGCCCAGAAATAATAGACGATCTGCGCCATCACGCGGGCGAAGTTGATCGAGTTCACCGCCGTCAGCGCATGCCGGTCGCGGAACGCCAGATCATTGAAGCAGGCCTTGGCGAGGTCCTGGCAGTCGTCGAACGTACCCTGCACCGCGATGTTGTGGACGTTGGGCGCCAGCACCGTCGTCATCTGCCGACGCTGGACCTCGCTCACGCGGCCGTGCGGGAACAGCATGAAGATGTCGATGGTCTTGCGGTCGCGCACCGCCTCGATGGCGGCCGAGCCCGTATCGCCCGACGTGGCACCGACGATGGTGGCGTGCTGGCCGCGGGTCGTCAGGGTCTGGTCGAGCATGCGGCCGAGGAGCTGCAGCGCCACGTCCTTGAAGGCGAGCGTCGGGCCGTGGAACAGCTCGAGCAGATGCAGGCCCGAATCGCCCAGCGGCTTCAGCGGCGCGACTTCCGGCGTCTCGAACGAGGCATAGGCCTCGCCGATCAGGCGACGGAAGGTCGTGTCGTCGAAAGTGTCGCCGACGAACGGCTTCATGATGCGGAAGGCGAGCTCGGTATAGCTCAGCCCCTTCAGAGCCGCGATCTCGGCCTTGCTGAACTGCGGCCATTCGGCGGGCAGGTAGAGGCCGCCGTCACGGGCGAGGCCCGCGAGCATGATGTCTTCGAAGCCGAGCGGCGCAGGATTGCCCTGCGAGCCGTGGCGGGTGCTGATGTAACGCAAAGGATTCCTCCGGCTAGGCGACCTGCCGACAGGCCTCGTGGTCCTTGCGGACCCGCTTGGTGGAGGCCGGGAACTTGGCCAGTGCCCTCTCGGGGCGGGTCGGACGCTTGACCAGATCGCCGCCGCAGTTCGGGCAATGGCCGCCCAGGCGGGTTTGCGCGCAGTCTGTGCAGAATGTGCACTCGAAGGTGCAGATCAGGGCGTCGGACGCGCCGTTGGGCAGGTCCTTGTCGCAGCATTCGCAGTTCGGACGAAGGTCGAGCATGGGTCCCTCTTACGCCTGGAGGTAGCGGCTTTCCAGATGGGCTTTGAACGCCGCGGCGCCCAGAGGCGCGCCGGTGGCTTCTGTCAGGATCTCGTCTGTCGTCGCGATCGAGCCCTTGCCGTGTACATTGGTGCGTAGCCAATCCAGCAGCGGGGCGAAATCGCCCTGCCCGATGGCGTCCATCAGGCCGGGATGGGCGCGGCGGGCGGCGGCGAAGAGCTGGGCCGCAGCCAGCGCCCCCAGCGTATAGGTCGGGAAATAGCCCCACCCACCGTCGGGCCAATGGATGTCCTGCAGGCAACCCATCGAATCGTCCGGCGGCACGATGCCGAGCAGTTCCCGCATGCCGTCGTTCCACGCGCCCGGCAGATCGGCCAGCGCGAGGTCGCCCGCCAGCATTGCCCGCTCCAGCCGGTAGCGCAGCATGATGTGCAGCGGATAGGTGACCTCGTCGGCATCGACGCGGATGAACCCCGGCGCCACGCGCGTATAGAGCCGATGGACGTTCTTTTCGGTCCAGGCCGGCCCGTCCTTGCCGAAGGCGGCGCGCATGCGCGGCGCCGCGAAGGCGAGAAACGCGTCGCTGCGGCAGGCCTGCATCTCCATCAGCAGCGACTGGCTCTCGTGCAGGGTCATGCCGCGCGCGTGACCGACCGGCTGGCGCCGCCAGGCCCTGGGCAGGCCCGCCTCATAGAGGCCGTGCCCTGTCTCGTGCAGCACGCCCATCAGCGAACGGGCGAAATCCGCCTCGTCGTAGCGCGTGGTGATGCGCACATCGTCGGACGTCCCGCCGGTAAAGGGATGCGCCGATACGTCGAGCCTGCCGTGATGGAAGTCGAAGCCGATCCGGCGGATCAGCTCCTCGCCCAGCCGGCGCTGCGCCTCGACGGGAAACGGTCCCTCGAGCGGCAAGGGCTCGGGCCGGCTCCTCTGGTGCTCGAGCACGCGGCCCAGCAGATCCGGCAGGAACCCACGCAACTCGTCGAACAGCGCATCGATGCGCGCCGAGCGGCCGCCGGGTTCGAACTCGTCGAGCAGCGCGTCGTACGGCGACGTGCCCAGCGCGGCGGCCTTGGCCTCGCCGACCCGCCGCATGATGTTCAGCACCTCGGTAAGGGTCGGCAGCAGCGATTTGAAGTCGGCATTCTTTCTCGCGGAGCGCCAGGCGTGCTCGCAGGCCGAGCAGGCCCGCGTGCGCGCCTCCACGAGGTCGGAGGGCAGCGCGCTCTCGTGCACCCAGGACCGCCTCATCTCGCGCAGGTTCGCCGCCTGCCAGGCATCGAGTGAGGCGCTGCCTTCCTCGGCGCGCGCCAGGAGATCGGGCATCTCGGGCGCCGAAATGATCTCGTGGGCGATCACGCCCAGGGTGGCGAGCTGGTCGGCGCGATCCTCGGTGGCGCCGTCCGGCATCATCGTCGAACGGTCCCAGTTCAGGATCGCCGACGCGCGACCGAGGGCGCTCAGCCGCGCGAAGCGGCGCTCCAGCTCGGCATAGGGATCGTTGGCGATCATGTGCTCTTCTTGCGTCCGTTGATCTCCAGCCGGCCGTTCTCCCAGTGATAGGCGAGATAGACGCCGGACAGCGCGAGGGCGATCAGGAACCAGGTGATGGCGTACTGGAGATGATCGTTGGGGATTTCGAGCCGCGTCTGGCCGCCGACCGGGATGCCCCCCGGATTGGGCGTGGCATCGGACTCGAGGAAGAACGTGTCCAGCTTGGGATCCGGCGGAGCGCCCGCCATCTTGCGCATCAGCGGCACGTCGGCCTGAAACCAGACGTTCTTCTCCGGCACGTTCTCGGGCGCGAACCGCGCCCGGATCTGCGATCGGCGCACCAGACCGGTGAGTTCGACGCGGCCCGACGGCTGCGCCGCAGCCTGTGTCGCGGCGGCGCGGTCCGGGACCCAGCCGCGATCGAACAGGACGATGCGGCCATCGTCGGTCTTCAGCGGGACGATGACCTGCAGGCCGACCTTGTTCTTCAGGCTGCGTGCGGCCAGGAAAAACTCGTGGCCATGCTCGAAAGTGCCGCTGACCTTCACGCGCCCGTATTCGTGGCGCAGCGGAATGCCGCTCAGCAGCTGGTCGAGCGTCATCGGCGGCGCCGCCTGGTTGGCGGCGATGCGATCGATGATGTCGCGCTTCCACTCGCGGCGCTCCATCTGCCAGAAGCCGAGGCTCAGCGAGAGAACCAGGATGGGCAGCGAGACGAGCGTGGGCCAGAGAGCAGGCCTCAGCCGGATCATGGTGTCTCCTCTACTCGTCGAGTTCGGTCGTGCGATGGACGAACTGCTGGGCAACCAGCAGCGCCTTGAGGAAGCGCAGCATCCCGACGGCCAGCCCGAAGGTGAGCGGCAGCCAGATGACGACGTGCAGCCACCACGGCGGCTCGTAGCGGAACTCGACCCAGAAGACGAGCATCATGATGATGGCGCCAAGTCCCAGGATGACGAACACCGCCGGCCCGTCGCCGGCATCGTTGCCGCGCAGGTCGAGGCCGCACGACTCACAGCGATCCACGACGTTCAGCAGGCCGGCGAACAGCCGTCCCTTGCCGCAGCGCGGACAAGCGCCGCGCAGGGCGACGTCAAAGGGCGATTGGCGGGGCCAGTCGGACAAGGGTGTCTCCCAAAGACGAACCGCCGGGGAGCACCCGGCGGTTCCAAGATAGCCTCTATGTCTGCCTCAGTGCAGGGCGATCGGTGCCTTGCCGGCACCCCACCAGTAGATGCAGAAGAACAGGAACAGCCACACCACGTCGACGAAGTGCCAGTACCAGGCAGCGGCCTCGAAGCCGAAATGCTGCTTGGGCTTGAACTGGCCCTTGGCGGCACGGATCAGGCAGACGATCAGGAAGATCGTGCCGACCAGAACGTGGAAGCCGTGGAAGCCGGTCGCCATGAAGAAGGTCGACGTATAGATGTCCTGGCCGAACGTGAACGGCGCGTGAAGGTACTCGTAGGCCTGGACGCCCGTGAAGATCATACCGAGAAGGACAGTGCAGAGCAGTCCGCGCACGGCGTCCTTCTGGTTGCCCTCGATGATCGAGTGATGCGCCCAGGTCGCCGTGGTGCCCGACAGGAGCAGGATCAGCGTGTTCATCAGCGGCAGGTCGAACGGCGCGATGATGCTGATGCCCTTCGGCGGCCAGATGCCGCCAGTGGCCTCGGTGCGGACTGGCTGGTTCGGTGCGCCCGGATAGAGAGACGCGTCGAAGAAAGCCCAGAAGAAGGCCGCGAAGAACAGCACTTCCGAGGCGATGAACAGGATCATGCCGTAGCGCAGGCCGAGCTGCACGACGGCCGTGTGGTAGACGCGCGACTCGGCGATGACGTCGGACCACCACCAGTACATGACGCCCAGAACCAGCAGCAGGCCGGGGACCAGCCCCCACCAGTGCACCTTCTTCATGAAGGTGCCGAAGCCCTGGCCCAGCATGTCAGGATGGAGCGCAAAGCCGAAGCCCAGCGCCAGCACCAGGGCCGCGAACGAGCCCAGGGCCGGCCACGGGCTCGGGTCGACCAGGTGATAGGGATGCTTGGGAGTACCGCCGGCCATGTTCATCCACCCTTTCCGATATCGCTGCCGGGCAATCCGCCCAGCAAGGTCCTGGCCCGTTCCGTCTTCGCCTCGAAGAATGTGTATGAGAGCGTGATGGTCCGGATGTTGTCGTAGCGCCGATCCTTGTCCATGTCGGGATCGACGAAGAAGATCACGGGCATGTCCACCGACTGCCCGGGCAGCAGCAACTGCTCGGTGAAGCAGAAGCATTGGAGCTTGTTGAACCAGCCGCCCGCCGTTTCAGGCGTGACGTTGTAGGTCGAGGTGCCGACCGCCGGGCGCTGCGAGAGATTGGTCACGCGGTAGTAGGCGAGATACTCCTCGCCCAGCCGGACCGTGACTTCGCGCTGCAGCGGCTGGAACTTCCAGGGCAGCGACGTGTCGACGTTGGAATCGAAGCGCACCTTGACCGTACGGTCCAGGATCGGACGGTCTCCGCTCTGGGCCACGACCGGCGTCCCGCCGAAGCCGGTGGTGCGGCAGAACAGGTCGTAGAGCGGCGCCGAGGCGTAGGCGAAGCCACCCATGCCCGCCGTGACGAGGAAAAGGCGCCGCGCCAGCCGCTTGTTCTTGGCGGCGGTGTCGGGCGTGTCGTCCGTCATCCGTAGCCTCCCATGCGCACGATCGTCAGGGCGAAGAACAGGACCACCAGCACCACGAGAAATCCCGCGATGAACAGGTTCTTGCCGCGCTGGCGGCGGTGCATGTCGGTATCGCCCGGTCGACGGTCCTGTGCCATGGCCGCACTCATCCCGCGATCCGGCTCACGACGAGATCGACCGGCAGCGCCGCGAACAGGACGGCGAGATAGATCAGCGAATAGCGGAACATCTTGCGCGCGGCGCGGAAGGCGGTTTCGTCGTCCGCCGTGCGCCAGACCGCGATCGAGTGGCCGATGAATCCGAGGCTGAGCGCCAGGGCGACCGTCCCGTAGAGCCAGCCGACCGCTCCCAGCAGCGTCGGCGCCAGGGCGACCGGCAACAGCAGCAGGGTGTAGATCAGCATCTGCCGCTTGGTTTCGCGCGGCCCCGCCACCACCGGCAGCATCGGCACGCCCGCGCGGCGATAGTCGTCGCTGCGATAGAGCGCCAGCGCCCAGAAATGCGGCGGGGTCCAGAGGAACACCAGCAGGAAGAGTGCGATGCCGACGGCGGACACGTCGCCAGTCGCCGCGGCCCAGCCGATCATCGGCGGAAAGGCTCCGGCCGCGCCACCGATCACGATGTTCTGAGGCGTCCGGCGCTTCAGCCAGATCGTGTAGATGAAGACGTAGAACAGGATCGCCGCGGAGAGCAGCGCCGCCGCCACGAGGTTCGTCGACACCGCCATCAACAGCACCGAGAAGATCGACAGCAGCACGCCGAGGCCCAGCGCATCGTCCGGTGCCACGCGCCCCGCCGGCAGCGGCCGGTTGCGGGTCCGGGCCATCAGCGCGTCGAGGTCGCGCTCGTACCACATGTTGATGGCGCCGGCCGCGCCCGAGCCCAGGGCGATGGCCAGAACCGCCAGTGCGGCCTTGAACGGATGGACATGCACCGGCGCGATCAACACGCCGATCCAGCCGGTGAAGACCACCAGCGACATCACGCGCGGCTTCAGCAGATCGATGTAGTCGCGAACGCGCGCAGGCGTCGCGGCCCCCTCGATGCTTCCCGTGAATGTGTGCGCGGTGTCGCTCATAGGCCTTTCAAGGCGAAGGCGCCTTCTTGGGGCGCCTCCGCTCCGTTCCTAGTGGTTCGCCGTGGGGGAGATGTGCGGCAGATCCTCGAACGTGTGGAACGGCGGCGGCGAAGACACCGTCCATTCCAGCGTCGTGGCGCCCTCGCCCCAGTAGTTCGCACCGACCTTGCGGCCGTACAGCAGCGTGCCGAACACCACGAAGACCAGCCAGAACAGGGTCGCGCCGAACGACATGAACGCGCCGATCGAGGAGAGGTAGTTCCAGTGCGACATGGCGTCGGGATAGTCGACGTAGTGGCGCGGCATGCCGGCGAGACCCGAGAAGTGCATCGGGAAGAAGGTCAGGTTCACGGCAACGAAGGTGACCCAGAAGTGGATCTGCGCCGCCCATTCCGGATACTGCCGGCCCGACATCTTGCCGATCCAGTAGTAGAAGCCGGCGAACATGCCGAACACCGCACCGAGCGACAGCACGTAATGGAAGTGCGCGATCACGTAGTAGGTGTTGTGCAGCGAGTAGTCGACGCCGGCATTGGCCAGGACGACGCCGGTCACGCCGCCGACGGTGAACAGGAAGATGAAGCCGATCGCCCACAGCATCGGGATCGTGAGGCGGATAGAGCCGCCCCACATGGTGGCGATCCACGAGAAGATCTTCACGCCCGTCGGAACCGCGATCACCATAGTGGCAGCCACGAAGTAGGCACGCGTGTCGACGTCGAGGCCTACCGTGTACATGTGGTGCGCCCACACCACGAAGCCGACGACACCGATCGCAACCATTGCATAGGCCATTCCGAGGTAGCCGAAGATCGGCTTCCTGGCGAAGGTCGAGATGATGTGGCTGATGATGCCGAAGGCCGGCAGGATCATGATGTAGACTTCGGGGTGACCGAAGAACCAGAACAGGTTCAGGAACAGCACCGGGTCACCGCCGCCCTCGGGCTTGAAGAACGAGGTGCCGAAGTTGCGGTCGGTCAGCAGCATCGTGATGGCGCCGGCGAGGACCGGCAGCGCCAGCAGCAGCAGGAACGCGGTGACCAGAACCGACCAGGCGAACAGCGGCATGCGATGCAGCGTCATGCCCGGCGCACGCATGTTCAGGATGGTCGTGATGAAATTGATCGCACCCAGGATCGACGAGGCACCCGCGATATGCAGCGAGAAGATCGCCAGGTCCATGCCGGCGCCCTGGTTGATCGTGAGCGGCGGATAGATCGTCCAACCGGTGCCCACGCCGCCACCGATCAGGGCCGACATCAGGAGCAGGATGAAGGCCGGGGGCAACAGCCAGAAGCTGATGTTGTTCATGCGCGGGAACGCCATGTCCGGCGCGCCGATCATGAGCGGCACGAACCAGTTGCCGAAGCCGCCGATCAGTCCCGGCATGACCACGAAGAACACCATGATCAGGCCGTGCGCCGTCACGATCGTGTTCCAGAAATGACCGTCCGGCGTGCCGTCGGCGCCGTTGAAGTACTGGACGCCCGGCTGCATCAGCTCGAGGCGCATGTAGACG